>JADDQH010000130.1 GCA_016781485.1 Chloroflexota bacterium
GCAGACCTGCGGCGGTGTTGACCGCGAGGCGGACGACCTTCCCGGTCGTGCTGTGGAGGGCCCTGCCGAGGGCGGCCCGGACCGCATCGAAGCTCTCGCGGATCTCGGCGTCATCGAGGCGGTCGGCGCCTCGCAGCCATGCGCGCAACGCTCGGGCCTCGGGCGACGCACGTGCTTCGAGCAGGCGCTCCACGTCGATCGGGGGGCTATGCGTCAGGTCCGGCTAGGGCAGCTCGGCGAGCGTGAGCACACGCTGGAAGCGCTTCTCCTGCGCGTCGGGGTCGGCGTCCCGCAACAGCATCGACAGCTTGCCGTCGAACATCGAGAGCTCATCGGGCTCGCAGCCGCCGATGCCCTCCAGCTGCTCCATGAGGGCGACCCTGATGTTCAGGCCGCCGAGGGCGAGGATGCCTCGGGTGACGAGATCGTTCGCGGCTTCGGGTGGAAGGGCGGTGAGCTCCTTCAGGTTGCTGTCGGTGCGGACCGTCGCCTCGTCGATGCGGTCGACCTCGATGCGGATCGCGGCCGGGTCGAGGGTGACGCCGTGCTGCTGCTCGAGTGCGAGCGCCACCCCGTTCGCGATCAGCGGCGAACGGCGGTCAAGATCCTCGTCAAGGCCGCGGTTCGCGAGCTGCGGCGCGTCGGGCGCCTCGACGAGCGCGGCGACGATGGCGCGCTTGAGCGCGCGCACCTGGCGGCCGCTCAGACCGGGAACGTCGTGCACGACGGCGAGGCGGCTGCTGACGAACTGCCTGCGCTCGTGCGGCACGAGGGTCGAGAAGCTGAGAGCGCCGGGCGAGCCGACCTGCGCCATTGAAAGGATGTCGACCAGCAGCTTGAGGCAGCCGTCTGCAAGCAGGGCGCGCAGGCCGCCCTCGCCGAACGCGCGGACCAGCGCACGGACCTCGAGCAGGCTGATCGACCGCAGGGTGTAGCGCTCGAACAACACCAGCCTGCGGACGAGCGCACCGATATCGACCTCAACCTCGTCCTCGGCGATGCGTCTCGCGCAAGGCCCGATGAGGTGGTCGCGGAGTTCCATCGTGCCCATGATGGGGCGCGGTCCGGCGGACGTGCTACGGAGCCAGGCGCGGGGAACCTCCAAGAGAGCCCTCTGCCGGACCCGAACCGGCGATCCCTTCTTACCATCGAGCGGCTGGCGTCGCGTTGAACTTGAACTCGCCGGCTCAGCGCAACGGTCACGGCCGATTCGCACGCCACACTCAGCGAGCTAATGGCAGGAGGACCCGCAGCAACCGGAGGAGTCACTTATCAGGCCTACGTCGCCGCCTACTGCAGCGTTCTCATCCTCGCGGAGTATCACGCGGCGCGGCTCCCGGGATCCGCCGCGGGCGCCTACCCGATCAGCGTTTGGTGCGAAACCGGCGAAGCACTGGACGACGTCGAGCTTCGCTTCTCGGACGGCAAGCGGCTTCTTATGCAGGCGAAGCGTGGCCTGGCCCTCGAGCGCAGAGTGGACTCCCCGCTCGGCAAAGCCTGCGATCAGCTGGTCGCGGCCGCAAACGACGACACCGAACTCGCGATCGTCGTTGATCCCACTAGCAAGTCGACGGTCACAAAGGATCTGGCCGACCTACTCGACACGCTGCGCACACAGCCGTTCGACACGCCTTTACGCACGACCCAGCTCTCCAATCGGCTTGCGCACGCGCAGGACGTCCTCGTCGAACATCTGCGGCGGGCTTGGCGCCGCCAGCACGGGGAGGCGCCGAAGACCGCTAAGCTGCGCGCGCTGCTCGCCCGCACTCGAGTGCTCATCCTCGATGTCGAGGCGAACGGCAGCGAGGCGCGCGAGGCGGAGTCGCTGCTGCGAGTCAGCATCGTGGCGGACGCCGAACGCGCCCCAGGAGCCTGGACGCACCTGCTCAAGGTGTCGCTTGACCTCGCCAAACGAGGCAGCGGGATCGGCCGCTCCCAGCTGCAAAGGGCCCTGCTCGATGAGGGCATCGCCTTGCAGTCCGCTCCGTCGATACGCGCCGACGCTCAGCGGCTAATTGCTGCCAGCCAGCGCACGCTCCGCGACCTGCGCCGGCTCTCACGCATCCAGTTCGGAGCCGGCGAGCTTCAGATCGACCGAGAGTTGGCCCGCGCGGTTGAAGCGGCTGCGCAGCAAGGATCGGTCGTCGTTGTCGGGGAGCCTGGCATCGGCAAGTCGGGTGCCCTTTACGAGATGGCATCGGCGGCGGAGGACCATGGCCGGACGGTCGTCGTGCTCGCCGCCGAAGAGTTCGACAGCGCGACGCAGCGCGGGCTTGCCGACGAGCTTCGTCTCGAGCACGACATCGCCGAGGTCCTCAGCGCCTGGCCTGTCGCTGGCCTGCTGATCATTGACGGTGTCGATGCCAGCAGCGATAAGACGCGTCGGGCCCTGGCGACGCTGATCGGGAGGATCGCTGACGATGCGCCGCACTGGCACATCGTCGCCTCCATCCGGACCTTCGACCTTCGCAACGACGCGAGCTTGCCAGTTCAGTTTCCGATCATCGCGCACGCACCCATCGATCCGGCGTGGACTGACCCGGCGTTCCTAACCGTCCGTCACATCCGTGCCGGAAAGCTGACCGATGAGGAGATCGACCAGATCGCCGGCACAGCTCCAGACTTGCACCACCTCGTCACCGCGGCGCCCGACCGGATGCGCGACCTGGCCCGAGTGCCGTTCAACCTGCGGTTGCTCGCGGAACTCACGGGGACCATCGCCCACGACCGACTGCAGCGCATCGACAGCCAGGTTGAGTTGGTGGAGGCCTACTGGCGCGAGCGTGTGCTGAAACCCAACGCTGGCCGAGATCTGCGCGAGCGGCTATTGCGCGACATCTGCGAGCAAGCGCTCGCCGCCCGCCGTGTCACCGTCCCGCGCGCAATCATCCGAGATGGACCCGTCGAGCCGCTCGGGCAGCTCGACCACGTGCTGCGTAGCGGAGTCCTCATCGAGCGCAACGCGGCGGACGCCAGCGATGGCGAACACTTGGCCTTCGCGCACAACGTGCTGTTCGACTACGCCGTCGAACGCCTGCTGTTGCGCGGCCCCGGCCGGCTGCTCGAACGCCTCGCAGTCGACCCCCCGCTGCTACTGCGCGCACGGCCGAGCGTCGACCTTCATATGCGGTGGCTCTGGAACGAGGACACTTCACGATCCGAGTTCTGGGAGGAGACACTTTCCCTCGCCGGTAGCGAGGAGATCGCAGAGCTACCCAAGACCGTGGCGCCGGCGGTCGTCGTCGATCTCGCCCGCAGGCTCGGCGACTTCGGTCATCTTCTCGCCGCGCTTGATCGCAACGATCCCGCGGCCGACAACGCAATCGGGCACGTGGTTGGACCGCTTACCGCCAGCACGTCCGAGCGTCAGCTGCTTACGGACGATGCGCCATGGCCAGAGCTGCTGAAGACCCTCACCGGACGGCTCAGCACCGCGCGCATGTGGATTGCGCAGCGACTCATGGTCGCTCTCGCCGACCAGCTGCCTGGACCTAGCGACGACGCCCGTCGCGTGCTCGGCGCGGCCAGCCGCTCGCTGCTGTCCAACGCCCTCGGGATGGCTGGACCGTCTCCAGCGCCGCAACGGATCGCAGAGTTCGCAATCGAAGTAGTCCGAAAGACGTTCGCGACGGATCCTGCCGCATCCGAGGCGGTGCTTCGACGCCTGCTCGAACCCGCACGCATTCGCAGCGATGGTCACTGGCAGCTCTTCCGCCTGGCAGATGACATTGGCGCCCTGGCCATGATTGCGCCTACGTTCGTCGGCGACGTCTACCGCGCGACCTTCAGCTACAGCGAGACCTCCGATGAGACGACCCCGATGCTGGCGAGCCAGCTCCTGCCCCTACGTTCGAGCCGCAAACAGGACTACGACATGGCGCGTCACCTCCTCGCGGAGGAGTACGGCCACCTTATCGAGGCCGATCCTGCCATCGCCGTCGACGTGCTCGACGACGCGATCAGCCAGATGGCCAAGGTCGAGCGGTATCAGGACACTCCTCCGCGCATCGTGCGCTTTCAGGTCGCGGGCCGACGGCCCGCCGTTCGGCTCGACAGCAGCTACATCTGGGATCGCGGAGGGGGCCATGAAGATGCCCAGCGGATGCTCGCGAGACTGGAAGAGCGGCTGGGCGCGCTGGCCACTGACGGTGTCGAGGCTGACCTCGATGCCCTCGTCACCGAACTCCTCCGCGGAACGCATAACGCGGCACTCTGGCGCGCACTTCTTCGCGTTGCGGCGAGGCACCCCCGCTGCTTCACAGCGTACGTCCCGGACCTCGTCGCCCGGCCGCGGATCTACTTGCAGACGGACCTTGAGCATCCGGCTAGTCAGGCGCTCGCAGCCCTCCATCCCGTCATGGATTCCTCGCACCGCAGGCGTGCCGAACGGGCCGTCATGTCCCTACCGGGGCTGGTCGAACCGGCACTGCGGGAACTGACCGAGCGCCGGCGAGACGAACTTCTCTCCACGCTGGAGCCGGACCTCGTTGTCGACGCCGCCGCGCGCGACCGCCGCCTCGCGCTCGAAGAATTGGAGGAATCGGTCAGCGCGCCTGCGCCTCCGTTCGACTTCGAGATCGGTTGGCAGGGGCCGGTGACTGACGCCGACATCCTGCGACGCGACGGCGTCGATGTTGACGAGCCGGCCAACAGCGCGATGCTCTCGCTTGCTGAACCGCTCGGCGAATTCGCGAGCGCTCATCTCAACGAAGCGCCGGATGGGCCGAAACGCAAAGCGATCATCGGCAAGGTCCGTCGCCTCTGGAATGCACTGGGGGACGAGCCGGCCGATGTTGATTCCGCGATCCTCGACCTCGCGTGGGGCAAGCTCGCCGCAGCCGCAGAGTCCCTCGCCCGACGACCCGCGGCGCTCACGCGAAGGACCGGCCCGCTCGTGCGCGACATCCTCCGCGCCGCCTCCGAGCACCCACAACCCGCCCGGCTCTCCAAGTCATTGGAGGAGTTCGATAAGCACCCATCCTGGGGCGGCTACACGCCGCGTATCGAAGCGGCTGAGGGACTCACCAGCCTCGCGCAGGACTCGCGGTGGGCCGACCCGGAGGTCACCGACGCTGTGCTGCGCCTTAGCCCGAAGTTCCCGCGCT
>JADDQH010000131.1 GCA_016781485.1 Chloroflexota bacterium
ACGAGGCGACGGCTCGTAGACGATATGACTTGACAGCGACAGAGTGTCTCTATCACAATCGCCGGCGACGAGAACCGTGAAGAGGAGACGCAGATGGCTGACGGGCGAGCCGGTGGCACGGGTGGCACGGGCAACACCGGCGACGCGAGCACGCTGGGGTCGGACCGAGGACCCAAGACGCCGATCTGGGTGAAGGTGTTCGGGATCACCGCCCTCGTCCTGGTCCTGCTGATGGTCATCATCATGGTCAGCCGCGGTGGTAACCATGGCCCCGGCCAGCACGTACCGGCGGGTGGCACCGGTGGCGACACGTCGGCGCCCAGCACACACGAGAACATCGGGGGCGTCGGCGGGCCGGCCGACGCGAGCGAGGGGTCGCGCACGGTCGAGGTAACCGCGCTCGACACGATGTCCTTCCAGCCGAGCAGGATCACCGCGTCTGCGGGAGAGACGGTGACGTTCGTCGTGACCAACGCCGGCCGAGCCGTCCACGAATTCACCCTCGGCGACGCCGCGATGCAGCAGGAACACGCGGCTCAGATGGCCCACATGCCGGACGGGGTGGCCCACGACCGACCCAACACCATCACGCTCCGGCCGGGCGAGACCAAGCAGCTGACCTGGCGGTTCGGGACCGGGTCGCTGGAGTACGCATGCCACGAGCCGGGGCACTACGAGGCCGGCATGCGCGGCGAGATCACCGTCAGCTGACGCTGCTTTCCACCTAGGTGACAGCCATGACCCTGACACCGGGCCTCCGCAAGCTCGCGCTCGCCGCCCATATCACCCTCGCGGTCGGCTGGATCGGCGCGGTCGCTGCATATATCGCTCTGGACGTTGCCGCTGCGACCAGCCACGACGCTCAGACGTTGCGGTCGGCCTATCTCGCGATGGAGTTGATCGCGGGGTCCGCGATCGTCCCGCTGGCCGTTGCCTCGCTGCTCACTGGGCTTGTCATGTCAGTGGGGACCAAGTGGGGGTTGTTCCGGCACTGGTGGGTCCTGATCTCGCTCCTGCTGACCATATTTGCGACTCTCGTGTTGCTCGCCGAAACGCGGACGATCCGCTTTCTAGCAGACATCGCAGCAGACCCGACGACGTCCAGTGAGGATCTCCGGGCGCTGGGGAGCACACTGCTTCACTCGGTCGGCGGCACGGTGGTATTGCTCGTGATCCTGGTGCTGAATGTGTACAAGCCGCAGGGCTTGACCCCGTACGGGTGGCGTAAGCAGGAGGAGCAGCGTCGGGCGTTGCACCGGACCAAGCAGGACGAGCAGCGCAGCGTGCTCGCTCCGTAGACGCAGACTCGAGCTGAGCCGCGACGAGCGGACGCGACCGTCGACGCCCACCCGCGCAAGGGCTCGAGGCGGCCTTTCGTCCTCGGCTCCTGGTATCACGCTCTAGCTGGCGTAGCGCGAGCGTCTCGGATCGTCGACCCGTCCCCTGCGACGTGCGTCACGGAAGGAGACGACCGCAGCGATAAGGAGTGCCACGAAGCTGACGACGACGACAACGGCGAGGATGAGGTCCAGGACGGAGCGTGGCGACGTCGCAGCTCGGATGATGATGGGGATGTCGGGCAGGAAGAAGAGAAGACCGGGGATCGCGCCGACGAGCCAGAACCACGGCGTCCGGGGCGCCCGGGACCACATCGCGGCGGCGACGAGGACGATCAGCATCAGGACGCCGAAGATGGCCAGGGGGACCGCAAAGGCGCTGGGGTCGCCGGCGCCCTCCATGTCGAGGACCGGGAGCACGCCGAGCACGTTGAGGAGGAACAGGACGAGAATCGCCAGCACGACGACGTAACTGACGACGAATGCCTTCATGGCTCCGGTTCGTTCCATTCGCTCCTCTCCGATACGAGGCCCGGCTGCGGAATCTACGGGTCGATGCGCTCACTCGGCTGTCCGGCGGCCCGCCGGGAAGCGGCGCTTGATCCGCAGCCGTCGGCGCCGGGACGGATATCTACGGCTGGTGGGAAGTAACTCCAGATCGTGTTCATTCCGACGCGGTGTAGACGCGCCAGTCGCCGGGCACCCCCTTCAACTGGTGCGCTCCGCGGTCTTCGAAGGTGATGCCGGAGCCCGCCGTCAGATCCTTTACCATGCTCGTCACCACGACTTCTCCCGGGCCGGCAAGAGCCATGACACGTGCTCCGACGTGGACGGCGATACCGGTCACGGTCGACTCTCGGCGCTCGACCTCGCCTGTGTGCACTCCCGCGCGCACATCAAGGCCTTGCGAGACGGCGACTTCGCGGATGGCGAGAGCACAGCGGATCGCGCGCGCCGGACCATCGAAGGTGGCGAGAAATCCGTCGCCGGCGGTATCGAGCTCCACGCCTCGCCAACGCTCCAGCTGCCGACGAACCGCCGCGCGGTGTTCCTCGAGCACGGCCAGCCATGTCCGATCGCCGATTCGCGCGAGTCGATCGGTAGAACCGACGAGGTCGGTGAAGAGCACCGTCGCGAGGACGCGGTCGGCGGGTGACGACGGGCGCGTCCCGGTAAGGAACTCCTGGATCTCGTCGAGCACCAGGTCCGCGCCGCCGATCCGCGGCAGGTGGTCCGCTCCCGGCAGCTCGACGTACCTCGCACCCCGGATCTGACGTGCGATCCACCGACCCTCCTCGACCTTCGCCTCCCGATCCCCCGCGCGGTGCAGCACGAGGGTAGGGACGCTGATCGTCGGGAGGACACCGCGGATGTCGATCTCGGTGTTCATGCGGAGCAGCGCTGCCGCCGCACCCGGGCTCGCCGCCCTCCGGAAGTACCGCGCGAGGCGCGCGATCAGGGCAGGTTCGCCGGCTCGGCTGGGAACGAGCGTTCGGAGGTCCATCTCGCCGCCCCAGTGCTGCCGCACGTGCTCGATCGCAGCCTCACGCTCTTCGACGGTCGGCGCCCACGGGTAGTCCGGACTCCAGCGGCGCTTCGCGAAGACCCCGGACAGGACGAGTGCGCGCGTCCGGTCCGGATGCGACGCCGCGAACGTCGCGCTGAGGTTCCCGCCCTCAGAGAAGCCGAACAGTGCGGCCTGCTGCGAGCCGGCCGCATCCAGGACCACTCGGACGTCTTCCATCCGTTCTTCGAGCGTCGGCATGGCGGTGATCGGAAGCGGGTCCGAGAGCCCGGTGCCGCGCTTGTCGAACAGGATGAGGCGTGTGAATGACGCAAGGCGCTCGAGGAACGCGGCGAGGTCGGGGTCTTCCCAGGAACCCTCGACGTGTGAGACCCATCCGGGGACCCAGAGAAGGTCGAAGGGACCGTCGCCGACGACCTGGTAGGCGATGTGGAGGTCGCCCGCGCGCGCGTACTGTGTCCGGGGGACGGTCACTACGGGGTCAGGCTAGCGCGTGCGCGCCGCCCACGAGCAGCCGATCTTTAGTGGGATGCATAGCGGAGCGAACAGGATCGAACGTCGTAGCGAGCGGGACGTCGATGCGATCGAGCAGGTCGGGCGCGACTACATAGAGTCGTGGCTCGACGGCGATGTCGGACGCGCCGAGCGGAGCCTGCACCGCGGGCTCACGAAGGCGAGTCCAAGACGCCGATAGCGGTGACATGACGCTGTACGAGATTCGGTATGAGGGCATGCTCGAGGACGTCCGAAGCGGTCGCGGACGGCAGTACGGCAGGGAGTACGAGATCCAGGTCGTCGCCGTGTCCCGCGACTCGGCCGCCCTCCGCGTCCTCTCCGAGCTCTTCGTCGACCACCTACACGTCGGACGGTTCCGGGACCGGTGGCTCGTCGTCAACGTCCTCTATGAGCGCCGCTAGTCGACGCCACGCCGGACGTGCTCATCGAGACCTCCGAACGCTTCGCCTCCGCGCTCCCTACGCAGCCGTGCAGCTGCGGCGGATGGGCGGGCGAACTCGTCCCGTCCCCTCGCTGCGCAGTTCGAACCCGCCGTAGGACCTGCTGCTAGCCTCGCGCCGTGCTGGTGGTGATCAACGGGCCCATCGCGAGCGGGAAGAGTACGGTCGCGCGTGCCCTCGCCGACCAGCTACGGAGCGGCGGGAGAACGGTTGCCGTGGTAGACCTCGACCTCCTGTACGACATGCTCGCGGACCCCGTCGGCCCGAAAGCCGACCACACCAAGTGGAGGGTGGCCCGGCGCGCAGCGGCCGCCCTCACCGATGGTTTCTTCGCCGCGGGGATCGATGATGTCATCGCGGAAGGCGACTTCTTCAGCCCGGACGAGCGCGACGAGTTCGTGCGGGACCTCACGAGCCAAGAGGGCGCGCGTGTCGTGGTGCTTCAGGTCTCGTACGAGGAGGCGCTGCGGCGCGCTCAATGCGATCCGACGCGGACGGTTTCACGCGACCCATCGTTTCTGAGGCCGTACTACGAGAACGTGCAGGCCTCCTTCGCGTCCATCCCCTCGGGCGATCTCGTCCTGCGGACGGAGGGCCGAGACGCCGGCGAGGTAGCCGGAGCCATCCGCGCCTGGCTGGCGAAAGCGCTCGACCGATCCGCCGGCTGAAGTGCCGCCGGTGCTGTCACCTACGATCCTGAAGGCGCTGCCGGCCCCGTAGAGAGACGGTCGGCTCAGAACATGCCGTTGTCGTTCTTCGCCTCGGCGGGGTCGGGGATGACCTGCAGCACGTCCCAGTGCTCGATCTTGCCGTTCTCGTCGAAGCGGAAGATGTCGATGCCCGCGTAGTCGCGGTCGCCGGGCCAGTGCTGGTAGCAGTGGAGGACGACGTACTCGCCCTCGGCGATCGCCCGCTTCACCTCGACCCGCTTGCCGGGATACTCCCGCGCCATCCGCTCGAAGTACTCGATGAACGGCTCCTTGCCGTCGCCGACGTGAGGGTTGTGCTGGCGGTAGTAGTCGCCGGCGTACCGCTCCTGCGCCTCACGCGCCTTGTTCTGGTTGAACATCAGCTCGTAGAACGCGATCGCGTTGCGCTTGTTCTCCTGGGAATCGTTCATCGGGGAGTCTCCTCGGCGTCACGGATCGGTACCACGGCGTCTCACTCGACTCTCCTGCCGTCGGAAGGGGCGGCGCGAAGTCCGCGGAGTCGCTCAGGGTCGCGGCCACCTCTTCCCTCC
>JADDQH010000057.1 GCA_016781485.1 Chloroflexota bacterium
CGAGCTCGCGCGCGCGCCCGGCGAGCGCTACCTCGCCCGCGAGCCGTCGACGCCGACGGCCTCGCGGCCCAGGCTCGGCCGCGCAGTCCTCGCTGGCGTCGCCACGACCCTCGTCGTGGCGATGGTGTTGGGTGTCGCGGTCGGGGTCTTCGACCTCCGCGAAGGCCTGCTGGTGATCGCGGTGGTAGGCGGCGCGGCGATCGGAGCTACCGTCCGACGGGGGGCGTGGGACGGGCTCGAGCACCCGCGCGAAAAGCGGCTCCCCATCCTCGCCGCGGTCCTCGCCCTCTCGGCATGGCTGGTCGGGGTCTTCGTCGATCACGTCCTTGGGCTGGTGCTCCTCGAGGGGGCGGCGACCGGTCTCGTGGAGCGCATCGCGGCCGCCCCCTTCGGTGCCTACCTGGCCGGCCGCTTCGGGCCCGTCGATGCGCTCGAACTCGTACTGCTGGCCGCGTTCGCGTGGCGTGGAGCGCGGTGATCCACCGCTCCCGTCCCGATACCATCGAGTCCGCTCGGTGCGGACGGTAACGGGCGTGACGGCTAGATGGAGGACGTCGTGAGCAAGCTCATCGTGGCGGTCGTCCACGGTGACGATGCGGGCCGACTCGTCAACGCGCTTCGTGAAGCCGACCTCCGCGTCACGCAGCTGCAGTCCAGCGGCGGGTTCCTCAAGGCACGCAACGCAACGCTGATCCTGGGCGTCGAGGACGAGCGGCTGTCGGAGGCGATGCAGGTCATCGAGGAGAACTCGCGAGCGAGGACTCTCAGCGTCCCACTGGAGCTCCTGGGCGGCATGGAAGCGAGCTGGCCAGGCACAGAGGTAGTGCATGGCGGTGCGACTGTCTTCGTCCTGCCCGTCGAGGAGATGCGCCGGATCTGAGCCCGCCAGGGGCGCCCATCCTCGTGTCCCCTCATCGTCGGACACGATCCGTCGCGTTGGTGCCGGGCCCCGTCTCCCCGACGAACGGCATCTGCTGTTCCTCCAGCGCGTGGAGGCTCATCCGGAGTGCCGCGGTCTTCTGAGCCGCGACCTCGCGGACCTCTACCGCTTCTTCCTCCGACGTCAGCCGCCGCCCACGTACGACCGTCCTCGACTTGCCGACCATCAGCCACGCGAGGTGGTAGCGGTCCATCGAACCCCAGATAGCCGTCAGAAGGTCATCCGACAGTTGGAGCCAGAGCCGGAGCCCTCCGAGACTGGGTGATCCCTGGAGCCGCTCCCCTTCCGCGATCAACCGCCGAGTCTCCCGGATCGCCTCGTCACGCCTCATCAGCGCTCGCCCTGACGCTCACGCTGCACGATATCGGCCGGGCGGGGCATCATCACGCGGCGATTATGAGGATGCCCACGTTCCTGACCCGGCCGGTCCCACCGGCGCCGACCCTTGGCGACGTCGCAGCTCGCGCGCGCCTCGAAGCCGCCTTCGACCCGGTCCGGGCGGCGGTCGCCGCGGGCCAGCTTCCCGCAGCCGTGATGGCCGTCGCCACGCGCGACCGGCTCCTGCGGCTCGATGCGTTCGCACGGCCGCGCGGCGATCGGGTCACGACCAGGCACCTGTTCTTCATCGCGTCGGTGACGAAGCCGATCGTCGCGACGGCCGTGCTGCAGCTGGTCGACGCGGGACTGCTCGACCTTCACGAACCGATCGCGCGCCACATCCCGGAGTTCGTCCCGGCCGGGGGCTCGAAGATCAGCGCCTGGCACCTGCTCACGCACACGTCGGGAGTCCGGGATGTGCCGCCACTGCTCATCCCCACCCAGCGTCCGACGGCATCCGCCATGTTGCGGTACGTGTGCGAGACGCCGGTCGGGTTCGAGCCGGGGACGCGGTTCGAGTACGCGTCGACGTCGTTCTATCTCCTGGCCGAGCTGATCACCCGCCTATCAGGGCACCCGTATCCGCAGTACCTCCACCAACGGATCTTCGAGCCGCTCGGGATGGTCGATACGTCGTTCGATCCGCGCCACTCACGGCGGCGGATCACGCCGCTGCACGGGGTGGGGATCGACAACCGGATCAAAAAGGAGTTCGCGCTCCGCTACTTCGCGTCGATCGCCGTGCCGGGCGGCGGCCTCTGGTCGACCGCCTCCGACCTCGTCACGTTCGGGCAGACGCTCCTCGCGGGCGGCGCGCGGGGAGACTACCGGCTGCTCTCGCCTGAGCTCGTCGAGCTGATGACGCGTGACCACGCCGCCGGGACCCCGCAGATCATCGACGGCGCGGCACAGCCCGCGCGCTATGGGCTCGGCTGGGGCAAACCGGGGTGGGATGGGATCGCCCTCGCCTCACCGCGCGTGTTCCACCACGGCGGCGCGACCGGGACCCGGCTCTGGATCGACCCGGACAACGACCTCGTATTCGTGTTCCTCTCGAACCAGTGGGATGCCGATATCACCCCGATGATCGAGGCGCTCCGGGGGGTCTACGCAACACTGGCAACGTAGCCGCGCGGCCGCTGCCCTCGACCGCGGAACGACACGAGGCGGCGGCAGAGGGCGCGTGGTCAGCGCTCGATCGGGACGTTGACCATCGAGCCCCACTCCGTCCAGGAACCGTCGTAGTTGCGGACCCGTGGGTAACCGAGCAACTCGCGGAGGACGAACCAGGAGTGGCTGGAGCGCTCCCCGATCCGGCAGTACGCGATGACCTCCTTGTCCGGGGTCACGCCCTTACCCTCGTACAGCTGACGGAGCTCGTCCGCACTCTTGAACGTGCCGTCCTCGCGGACCGCCTGCGCCCAGGGGACCGACACCGCGCCCGGGATATGTCCGCCTCGCTGCGCCGTCTCGTTCATCCCCGGAGGCGCGATGACCTCGCCGCTGAACTCGGCGGGTGAGCGAACGTCGACCAACGCGAGGCCGGGCTGGCCGAGCCGGGTGAGGATCTGGTCGCGGAACGCGCGCAGGTCGTTCGTCGGGGCGGGAACAGTGAAGTCCGTCCGCTCGTAGCTCGGCACATCCGTGGTCAACGGGAGCCCGTTGTCGAGCCAGTACTTGCGGCCTCCGTTGAGGATGCTCACCTTCTCGATCCCGTGGAGCTTCAGCTGCCAGTAGGCCCAGGCAGCGAACCAGTTGTTGTTGTCACCGTAGAGGACGATATGGGTGTCGCGCCCGATCCCGGAGTCGCGTAGCAGCTCCGTCAGCTCCTGGACGCTCGCGATGTCCCGTCGGACGTTGTCGCTCAGCTGGCTCGTCCAGTTCCAGCCGATCGCGCCCGGGATGTGGCCCTGCTCGTAGGCGGCAGTGTCGACGTCCACCTCGACGAACCGAACGTTCGGGTCATCGAGGTGCTGGAGCGCCCATTCCGGCGTCACCAGCGCCTCCTGGTTCGCGTAACCGGAGATGTCCTGCGACTCGCGCGCGGGCTGATTCTCCTGGGTGGTAGGTGCAGTCATACGAGATCTCCTCCAAGGATGGGTCCGGCGGGTCCACGGGGTGCCCTCCGGTACGGCGGCGCGGGTGAAGGGTGGCGGGCGCTCAGGCCCGCCGCGTACACCTGCAGCGGCCCAGGTTCGGACGGTGCTGGGGGACGTAGAGCGCCCTCACGGCGTGGCGCCCTCCTCGATCGCGAACACCCGCAAGCGCTCTCGGCACGTAGACGCGAGTCGCTCCACCTGGCGCACGATCCACGGATCGACCCGGCTGGTGTCCTCGACCGTCAGGGTCGGCCCCGTCTCGTCCTCGCCCAGCACGATCCCTTCGACGTTGCGGTAATCCGCCATCCAGTTCGCCTGGAGCTGGAGGATCACGTCGATCACGACGGTTCGTGAGAACGACCAGTCGACGTACTCCGCGTTCAGCGCGTCGACGATGTCGCGGACGCGAACGCGGGTGCCGCGCGGGAGGCGCGCCACAAGATGGACGACGCGGACGGCCGCGAAGGGGTCGCCGGACTCGGCGACCGTGGGCGGCTGGAGGTGCGGGTCGGGGAGGTCGGGCGTCTCTCGAAGCGCGAGCAAGCTGTCCTCCGAGGGAGTCACGGGCTCGGGTGCACCGGAGCCTAGCATCCCGTCCGAAACGAGGCCATCTGGCAACGGGACGGACCTAGAGCAGTGGGACACCCCCGTGACCACCCCGCCCGCGATGCCCCGGACGCCGCACGACGCGCGCGTCGTGCGGCTCCCCGCCACGGCGGTCACGGGACCTCAGGTGCGGCTCGCTAGAGGTCCACTCGCTCCTCGCTGGTCCCGTACGGGCCCGGTCGTTTCGCGAGATACGACCCGGGCGGCGCCGAGGCGAGGATGGGCGCAACGATCTCGACGACGCGATCGGCGTCCGGCCCGTACATATGCATCCGGAAGAACCCCCGCTCCAGGTCGTTCGTCTCGTACGTGCCCACGCCACTCTCGTCGAGTGCCCTCATCACCGTGTCCTCGAGCGCGAACAGCCGCATCTGCTCGCGCTCCTGCGAGAGCTCGGGGTTCGACAGCCTCAGCCAGGCCACGACCCGGTGCTGGTCTCCGGCTGGCTCGGCGGGCGGTGCGTCCGAGTCCTCGGCCGCGTCGGGAGCGGACGGTTCGTTCGGTGCCTCCTCGTCCGCATCGGGCGGCTTCCTCCCGAACAGACGCGAAAAGAGACTCGTCGCCTGCTCCTTATCTCGTGAGGTCGCTATCCCAGGACCGTCGGCAGGACGATCAGCCGCGGCGAGTGGGTGGTCAGACGAGTTCCCCATGAGCTGACGCCGTCGGCTCTCCCTCGCGTGGCCGCGGCTCCTCGCCGGCGCCATACGCCCGCCGCTCCGGCGGCTGTCCGGCGTCGCCGCGCTGCTCCTCCGGCAGAAGGTCCGCCGGCGCGACTACGCCGGCGTTCGTGTCAGTGGCAGCGCGCTCCGTCGGCAGCAGCGAGTCGCCGTCACCATCGCCGGCCGCGGCGCCGTTCCCGGGTGCCAGGACGGGCAGCCTCCTAGCCGGCTGGCCCTCGATCGCCCCGACCCCGTAGGGGACCCACTTCGACGGGTCCTGGAGTCGATGCGCCTCGGTGTTGCCTCGCTGGTGGACCTCCGAGAAGCCCTTGGGCTCGATCCACATCCGCTCGCCGCTCAGCAATCCCGAGACGCCGGACTGACCCGGCTCCTGGCGCTGCGCCTGGCAGTACGCGCAGACGGACGCGTCATGCCGCTCATACGTTGCCGGCTCCTCGTAGGTCGTGATGTAGCCCTCGTAGTTGCGCAGGACGACCTTGTGATCCGAGTAGCTGATGAGGTAGTTCGGCATGACGGGTATCTTGCCGCCGCCGCCGGGCGCGTCGATGACGTATGTCGGCACTGCATACCCCGACGTGTGTCCGCGCAGTCCCTCCATGATCTCGAGCCCCTTGCCCACCGGAGTCCGGAAATGCCCGGAGCCCTCCACGAGGTCGCACTGGTAGATGTAGTACGGCCGGACGCGGTTCTCGACGAGCCTGTGGACGAGTGCGCGCATGACGTGGACGCAGTCGTTCACGCCCGCAAGGAGGACCGACTGGTTCCCGACAGGGATGCCCGCGCGGGTCAGCCTGTCCACCGCACGCGAAACCTCGGGCGTCACCTCGTTGGGGTGGTTGAAGTGGAGGTTCATCCAGATCGGGTGGTACCGCTGCAGCATGTCGCACAGCTCGTCGTCGATCCGCTGTGGCAGGAAGACGGGCACGCGGCTGCCGATCCGGATGACCTCGATGTGCGGGATCTCGCGGAGTCCGCGGATGATCGACTCGAACAGCTTGGGGGCGAGGGTCAGGCCATCGCCGCCGGAGATCAGAACGTCCCGGACCTGCGGCGTCCGGCGCAGGTAATCGAGTTGCGCCTCATGTTCCCTGCGGTTGAAGTTCTGCGTCGGGTCGCCCACGATCCGACTCCGAGTGCAGTACCTGCAATAGCTCGCGCACTGCGTCGTCACGAGCATCAGGACGCGGTCCGGGTACCGGTGGACGAGGCCGGGGACGGGCGAGTGCCGATCCTCGGCGAGCGAGTCCTCCATCATCGCCGTGAACGCGTGACGCTCCCTCCCCGTCGGGATGACCTGGCGTCGGATCGGGTCGTCCGGGTCCCGAGGACCGATGAGGCTCAGGAAGTAGGGCGTCACGTCGACCCGGAACTTGTCCGGCGCGCTCAGGCCTTCGCGCTCGTCGTCGGTCAGCTCCAGGACGTTCTCGATCTCGTGCAGCTCGTTCAGCCGGTGCGATAGTTGCCAGCGCCAGTCGTTCCACTTCTCGTCGGGTACGTCCGCCCAGATCGGCGCGCGTCGGCTGACCGCGGGCCTGCCGTCGGGGCCCAGCGCCCGTGCCGGATCCCGGCGGTTCACGAACGCCGGTTCGTTCACGGTCGGCGACGTCTGCGCGCCGCGGGGCGCCACCGAGGGGGGTTCCATGTGCGGTGGTCACCTCCGGGGATGAGCCTCTGCGTCGTCGCTCCGGTTCGTCGCGAGCGCGCCGGCCAGCGGGTGAAAGCGACAGGCGAGGGTCGGACGGCGATGATACCCGAGCCGTTCGCCCGTCCCGCGCGGATGTCGCCGCGCGGCGTGAGAAGATAGAACACGTGTACTAGTCGGGAGCGGGGCGCGGTCGTCGGATGGAGCCGGGCGAGGCGACGAGACGGGAGGTGGCGATGCGGATCGGCGTCACGTTCAGCCCCACCGACCGGTGGGAAGCGATCGTGGAGGCAGCGCGGGCGGCGGATGAAGAAGGACTCGAGGGCGTCGGGTTCTGGGACCACTACCACTCACAGCGACCGGAGTGGTCGTACATCACCGGCTGGTCCGCGCACGCCGGGCTGGCGATGGTGACGAGCCACGTCCGGCTCGTGCCGATGGTCCTGTGCGGACCCAACTACCTACTCGGTGTCCTCGCGAGGGAAAGCTCGGTGCTCGCGATCATCAGCCGTGGCCGCTTCGAGCTCGGCATCGGAGCTGGCGACTACGAGGCCGAGTTCACGGCCTGGGGCGTCCCGTTCCCGGACGCACCGAGCCGGGTCGCGATGCTCGAAGAGAGCATCGCCGCGCTGCGAGAGATCTGGCAGGGCAAGCTCGTCGACTGGCAGGGCGAGCACGTGCGGCTCTCCGCGGCCGCCTCCACCCCCGCTCCGCCGCAGTCCCCGCGCGTGGTCGTCGGCGTGGGCAAGTCGCGACGGATGATCGAGAGTGCCGTGGGGTACGCCGACGAGCTGAACGTGTACGCCGACGAAGACGCGATCCGAGCAGCACACGTGGCGATCGATCGGTCCGCACGCGACGTGACGGTGTCCGTCTATCGGCACTTCGACTACGGGAACTGGCCGGCGGACCTGCGGGCGGATCTCGGGCGCTGGGAGTCGCTCGGCGTCGATCGGGTGTTCGTCAATGCGGGGTACGGCGACGACCTCGCCGGGCGCGTCAGGGAGCTCGCGGCCGCGCACCGCTGAGGGCCGCCGCGACGTCCCGCCGGCAGACCCCTTTGCTAGACTCGCCGGCGTGGACAGGGCGTTCGAAACAGCCTTCGCGACGCCGATCGCGTTCCTCACCACGACCGCGGTCGCAGGTGTCCTGATCGGGATCCTCCTGCGGGCTGCGCTCGTCCCGCAGACGCGCTTCACGGGCTGGGTGAGGGGGATCACCGGACGGAACGGACGCTACCTGTTCTTCATCCTGCTGGTCGCCTGGGTGATCGGGATGTCCATCCTCGCCGGCATGGGACTCTCGGCCAATGAGGTCGGAGGGCCGGCGTTCGTGGGCTTGCTGGTCGGCTTCTTCCTGTTCATGGGCTTCATCTGGGCTGTGATCGGCGACTAGGGGCGCGACGACGCGTCCCTTCGCGGCTCGTGCGGGGCGCCGTCGACGTCCGTTCACATCCTCGGCGATGATTGGCCGAGGATGGCCACTGGATGAAGAGCGTCACTGTTTCCTGGGAGCCGGAGCACGACCGGTTCACCGTGCTCGGCGGACACGTCGCGCACCCGATCGTCGTCAACGCTCCGCACTCGGGGTCCGCAACGGGCTTCGGCGCGTCCGAGCTGCTGCTCGCCGCCGTCGGGACCTGCTCCGCCTGGGACGTCATCGAGATCCTCCGGAAGCAGCGACAGCACGTCAGCGGCGTGCAGGTAGCAGTGACCGGCGAGCAGGCCACTGAGCCACCCTGGCCGTTCCTTCGGGTCCGTGTTTCCTACCAGGTGCGCGGGCAGGCGCTCGCGCGAGCGTCCGTGGAGCGGGCGGTCGCGCTCAGCATCGAACGCTACTGCTCCGTGGTCGCGACGGTCCGCGCGGTCGCGTCAGTAGAGACGGAGATCGAGCTGATCGAGGAGACCGACGACGGCACACGGGTCCCCGCACCGGACGAGACGGCGTCGCTCGAAGGATCAGACCTCGCCCGTCCGGCCCGTTCCGCTCGATAACCGGCGCGTGACCCTCTTCCACCGTCTCGGGCTGTTCGCTGCCCGCCGCCGCTGGCCGGTCGTCGCGGGATGGGCGCTCGCATTGCTCGCGGCGCTGCCGTTCGCGCCTCAGACACCCGGCGCACTCAGCCCGGGAGGGTTCGTCAGCGAGGACCTCGAGACGGCTCGCGCGCGTCGCGTCCTTGTCGACGAGCTGGGGTTGCCTCCCTCGGCGCTCGTCATCGTGGTCCGCAGCGAGACGGACGCGAGAGCGGGCGATCCCCGGTTCGAGGCGGCCGTCCGCGAGGCGCTCGGCGGAGTCTCCAACGCGGAGCACGTCACCGGGCTGTTCAGTCACGTCTTCGCACCGCGTCAGGTGGGCCACGACCGGCGGACCGTCTACGAGGTGGTCACACTCGATCTCCCGCCTGACTCCTCGCCCGACGCGATCCAGCCCGTCCAGGACGCGATCCGCGACGTGCCCGGGATCCGGACGTACGTCGCAGGCGGGCCCGCGTTCTACGGTGACATCCAGGAAGTGACCGAGTCGGACCTCCAGCGAAGCGAGTTGATCTCGCTGCCGCTGGCCGGACTCGCGCTCGTGGTGGTGTTCGGGAGCGTCATCGCAGCCGGTGTCCCGCTCGCCGTCGGCGGGGCCGCGGTCGTCGTGGCGCTCGCCATCATCTTCCTCATCGCGAGCGTGACGCCGCTCAGCATCTTCGTGCTCAACCTCGCGACGCTCCTCGGGCTCGGCCTCGGGGTCGACTACTCCCTGCTCCTCACCAACCGGTTCCGGGAGGAGCTGGCGCACCGCGGTGGCGGTCGGCTGCCGGACGGACGGGTCGACCGGTCGGTGGTCGACGACGCCGTCGCGGCAACCGTGACGACGGCGGGCAGGGCGGTCTTCTTCAGCGGCCTCACGGTCCTGCTGGGGCTGGTCGGGCTCGTGCTGTTCGACTTCATGATCCTCCGCTCGGTCGGGATCGCCGGCGCTGTCGTGGTCGCGCTCGCGGTCGCCGGCGCGCTTACGCTGATGCCCGCCATCCTCGCGGTCCTCGGACCGCGGGTCGACGCGCTTTCGGTCCGTTCGCTGTTGCGGGTCGTGCGGCGGACCCCCGAGCGCCCGCCTGGCACCTCGACCGACCACGACGCGAAGGAGGGGGAGGGGTTTTGGGGCAGGCTGGCGCGGGGCGTCATGGCACGGCCGGTCCAGGTGCTCGTGCCGACGCTCAGCGTCCTGCTGCTGCTAGGAGCCCCGTTCCTGCACGTCCGATTCAGCGCGCCCGACGCGTCCATCCTGCCGCCGAGTGTCCCGTCCCGCCAAGCGTACGACCTGCTCGTGAGCGAGTTCGACGAGGCGGACCTCACGCCACTGCAGCTGGCCATCCGGACACGCGGCCCGGTGACGGATGCCGAGAACATCGCCCTGCTCTACGGCTACTCGCGTCGGCTGCAGGCGGACGCGAGGGTGAGCCGGGTCGAGGGCATCGTCGATCTCGACCCGCGCCTGCACCGGAGCCAGTACCAGCTCCTCCTGTCCTCCCCTGGCGGGCCAGCTGACCGATTCGTGGCAGACGCCCTCGCCCGAACGACCCGACGCGATCTCACGACCTTCTCCGTCGTGCCTGCGTCCGGGCCGAACCAGCCCGAGGCGCGTTCGCTCGTCCAGGACCTTCGCGACCCTTCCTCCCCCCTCGCGCCACCCGCCGGTCTCCAGGTCCTCGTGACCGGCGGCGCCGCGGACTTCACCGACGTCGTCGACCGCATCGGCGCTGAGTTCCCGCGCACGGCGCTGTTCATCCTGGTCGCGACGTATCTCGTGCTGTTCGTGCTCCTGCGTTCCGTCGTCCTGCCGGCGAAGGCACTCGTGATGAACACGCTCTCGATCGCGGCGAGCTTCGGAGCGCTGGTCTGGATCTTCCAGGACGGGAACCTGTCGGCGGTCCTCGGCTTCCAGCCGCTCGGCTTCGTCGAGACGACGCAACCGGTGATCCTGTTCTGCGTCCTATTCGGGCTGTCCATGGACTACGAGGTCTTCCTTCTCAGCCGGATGAAGGAGGTCTACGACCGGACCGGTGACAACACCGAGGCGGTAGCCCGCGGCCTCGAGCGGAGCGGCCGCATCGTCACGAGTGCGGCGTTGATCGTGGTGGTCGTCGCGGGATCGTTCGCCTTCGCCGACATCGTCCTCATCAAGGCGCTCGGGCTCGGCGTCGCGATCGCCGTCGCGCTCGACGCGACGGTCGTGCGCGGGCTGCTGGTGCCGGCAACGATGCGGCTCCTCGGCGACTGGAACTGGTGGGTCCCGCGCCGGCTCGCCCGCTGGATCGCCACACGCCTACCGGTCGTCGAGGGCGCGACGCTGGTCCAGATCGGCGCACTCGTCGTTGCCGCGTCGATCCTCCTTGCGGGATGCTCGCCGAGCGGCCGCATCCTCGCGAACGAACCGTCCGTCGCGCCCGCGGCCCCGCCGTCCGTGCCGCCGGCGGTCGCGGTCCGCGATCCCCAGCCGGTCGTCCTTCCCGCGGACGATGCCCCACACGAGCGGCTCACGGAGTGGTGGTACTACACCGGGCATCTGCGAGCCCGAGACGGGCACCGGTTCGGGTTCGAGTTCGTCATCTTTCGAGCGGAGAGGGGGTCGTTCCCGGTCACCTGGGCATCGCACCTCGCCGTCACCGACGAGACGGGCAGGCGGTTCGTCCACGAGGAGCGGACCGAGATCGGGCCACAAGTCGACCGGACGAGGGACGCGAGCGGCTTCGACCTCGCGATCCTCGGCGGCGACGACCTCGCAAGGCCACCGACCGGGGCACGCGCAGAAGCGGACGCGTCCCCTCCGTCAGGGGCTGACGGAGCCCCGCCAGAGCGAGTGGCGGGAGGCCGCGCATGGACGATGCGCGGCGCGAACGGGCGCGACGAGCTCGACGCCGACGGCGAGGCGATCGGGATCGAGCTGCAGCTGGACGGCGGAGACCGTCCCCCGGTCCTCCATGATCGCGACGGGTACGTGGACTTCGGACCGGCCGGGGGTTCCTACTACTACTCGCGGACGCGGATGGACGCCGACGGCGCCGTGCGGGTCGGCGCGCGGACGTACCAGGTCGAGGGGATCGCGTGGTTCGACCATCAATGGGGGGACTTCATCACGGTCGGCGGCGGCGGTTGGGACTGGTTCGCGGTGAACCTGGACGACGGTACCGACGTCACTCTCTCGCTCGTGCGAGCCGCGGACGGGAGTTACCCGCTGGTGTACGGGACCCTCGTGCGCCCGGATGGCCGCTTCGAGCATCTGGAACGCACGGACTTCGAGGTGGATGTCGACGACCGCTGGAGGAGTCCCGCGACGGGAGCGACGTATCCCGCGGGTTGGACGATCCGGATCCCGAAGGAGCGGCTGGCGATCGAGCTGCGGCCGACGGTGCCCGACCAGGAGCTCGACACGCGGGAGTCGACCGGCGTCGTCTACTGGGAGGGGTCACAGGTCGTCAAGGCGACTCGCGCCGGACGGCGCCTGGGAGGCGAGGCGTATGTGGAGCTGACGGGCTACGTCTCGAGGGTGACGACGCACGGGGCGGATGGGCACGACGGGAACGACTGATACCGGCGTCGCCTCCTCAGCTCAGCAAGAGGTAGGCCATCACGGCGAGCGCCCCGAGGACGACCACGGCAGCCAGGACTAGGAGCGGCCAGACGGATGCCTCGTACGCGCCGGACGCGATCGCCCGGTCCGCCCGCCGGAAGCGATACGCCGCCACGACCGTCATCACCGCTCCGAGCACCACCAGGCCGGTCCCGAGGAGCGGGCCGCCTCGCTCCGCGCCCTCGCCGACCGCGAATCGATCGACGACGAAACCGAGCCCGACGACTGTCAGCGCGGTCCGGATCCAGGCCAGCAGCGTCCGCTCGTTGGCCAGGTGATCACGGACCAAGGACTCCCGCTGGCGCTCCACCTCAGCCGGCGATGATCTCCCCGCCGTCCACACCCAGCACGTTGCCCGTCATCCAGTGAGTCCCGTTCCGCGACAGGGCGAGGATGGCCCGGGCCACGTCGTCCGTCGAGGTCATGCGCCCCATCGGGTTCCTGTTCGTGGCGTACTCGATGAGCTCGTCACGCTCCGGGATCTGCATCAGCGCAGGCGTCATCGTCACGCCCGCCCGGATCGCGTTCACGGTGACGCCGGTGCCTTCCCTCGCGAATTCCATCGCGAGCTGCCGACAGTGGGATTCGAGCGCGCATTTCGCCGCGCTGACGGCGCCGTAGGTACGCGAGACTCGCGTCGAGCCTTCGCTCGTCATCGCGTAGATCTTCGAGCCCTCCGCGAGGAACTCGCCACGCCACAGGTCCTGGGCCCAGTACACGAGACTGTGCGCCATGACATCGAGCGTCATCTCCATGTTCTTCCGATTGATCGCGTCCGGGGGGTCCCGCGCGAGGAACGGCTTGAGGGTGCCGAACGCGAGCGAATGGAGGAAGACACGGATGTAAGGCTGCGCGCCTTCGACGCGGACCTGCTCGAACAGCGCTCGGAGAGCCGAGAGGACGGCACGCCGTTGCTCGTCGTCCGCCGCGTTGACGTTGAAGAACTCGGCGCGACGCCCGAGACCGGCGATGTATGCCTTGAGCTCCTCGACCCTCTTGAGGCCTGCGCGGCGGTCGAGATGGACGCCGGCGATGTCGTATCCACCAGCGGCGAGCGTCCGTGCCGTCGCCTCGCCGAACCCGCTGCTCGCGCCCAGGATCAACGCCCACGGCTGCCGGCCGTCAAGCGCGTCAGGCATGCGGTCCTCCTCTCGCAGATGGTGGTCGTCGGACGCAGCGTCCCGGCCAGGGCGGTCGGGCTCGCCGGAGTCTATCAGCGCAGAATCGGGTGATGACGGCAGCAGGACGCTCCAGACCGAGCCGCGACTGCTCGCTGTGCGGGACCCCGAACCCTGCGGGCACGACGACCTGCGTGACATGCGGGACGCTGCTGCCTCCGTTCACCCTCGACGCTCCGACCGGGTGGCGAGCAATGGTCGGGACGGACCCGGCGAGCGGGGCGCGCGCACTGCTGTCGCTGCCGTTCTTCCTCATCGCTGCGTTCGCCGCGGGGATCCTGGGCATCCTTCCGTTCGTCGGCATCTTCCTGGCCCTCAGCGGGTCGCTGGCGGATGCGTTCGTGACGTGGCTGCTGTGGAGCCTCATCGTGCTCGGCGTGATGCTCGCGGCAGGAGGCCTCGGACTCGTCATCCGCGGGCGGGAGGACTAGGGTCCGCACCTCATAGGGCACAGTCGCTTCGACGCGTTCCGGCCGCCACAGCACGATCGGTTCTCGCGGCGGGTCCGCGGAGTCGGGCTCGGCCCCGTGCGTGAGCAGCGGCGTGGAACCAGGCCTGGGTCAGGTCGGGCACACGCACGGACGGGTCCCGGCCCGCGCCGCCTTTGCTCGACATAAGCGATCGTCGCGACAGAGCGAGGGCCCAGCCGACGAGGCGGGGAGGACGGACGTTGGCGGACCCGACCGGATTCGAACCGGCGATCTCCAGCGTGACAGGCTGGCATGTTGGGCCGCTACACCACGGGTCCGCGGCGGAGGGGGAGGATAGCAGGAGACAGGGTCGCTGTCAGTGACCGCCGGACCTCGCCCCTATACTCGGCCTCCCATGACCGAGCGCCCGATCGACCTTCGTTCCGACACCGTCACCCAACCGACGCGCGAGATGCGGCGGGCGATGGCCGACGCCGAGCTCGGCGACGACGTCTTCGGCGACGACCCGACCGTGATCGCGCTCGAGGAGCGCGCGGCAGAGCTGACCGGCAAGGAAGCAGGGCTGTTCGTCCCAAGTGGCACGATGGGGAACCTCGTGTCGCAGATGGCGCACGTGCCACGCGGCGGCGAGATCGTCGCCGAGAGCGAGTCGCACGTCGTGTTCGATGAAGCGGCAGGGCACGCGGTCGTCGTCGGTGCGTCGGTTCGGACGATCCCTGCACGTGAGGACGGGACGATGGACCCGCAGGCGCTCCGCGAGGCGTTCCGTGACCCCGAAGACCCGCACGAACCGCTCACCGCGCTGTTCGCGCTCGAGAACACGCACGGCCACACGATGGGCCAGCCCCTGACGGCGGCATACACGGAAGAGGTCGCCTCGATCGCGCATGCGCACGGCGTCCCGCTCCACGTCGACGGCGCGCGTCTGTTCAATGCCGTGGTCGCGCTCCGCACCCCCGCGCGCGATCTCCTTGCAGCCGCGGACTCGGCGAGCCTGTGCCTCTCCAAGGGACTGGCGTGCCCCGTCGGATCGGTCGTCGTCGGATCGCGCGACTTCATCAGGCGAGCGCGACGGGCCCGGAAGTTGCTGGGTGGCGGCATGCGACAGGTCGGCGTGCTCGCGGCACCTGGACTCATCGCCCTTCAAGACGGACCCGACGGGATGATCGAGCGGCTCGAGGAGGACCACGCGAACGCGCGGCTACTGGCCGAGCGGCTCGCCGCGCTTCCCGGGATCACCGGCCTCGATCCGATCCGCGTGCGCACGAACTTCGTCCTCTTCCGGCTCGACGCCGACGCGCTCCCCGGCGCCCGCCATCTTGACGCGCGGAGACTGCGTGCGGCGTTCCTCGACGCGCTGATGGCGGACGGCGTGATGATGGTGGAGTACCCACACTCTCAGATCAGGGCAGTGACCCATCACGGCGTCACCGCCAAGGACATCGAGCAGGTGCTCGCGAGCGTGGAGCGAGCGCTCACGCGGCTCGCCGGCTCCAGCCGCGTCGCGAGCGGACATGACGTCAGTCCGCGGACGGCAGCGGAGGCGGGGGCGACGAGCAGCCAGAGCTGGCCCGGCGGGCGGGATCCGGCGCCCGAGACGACGACCGCGGGGACGGGTACGACGCCGCTCGCGGCTTCCTGACCTCGCGTCCCACACCATCCCTCGCCCGTGGGGGCGATAGCGATCGGAGGATCCCCGTGCCCATCCACGCCGCCCGCACTTCCTTCGACGGCAACGCCCGAGCGCCGCTGGACGAGCGTTTCGAGCAACTGATCGAGGAACGGTTCGATCGCTTGATGCGGACGAATCCCGTCTGGGCGACGCTCCTCGGCATCCATGAGTACGACCACGAGCTCGGAGACGCGAACCGCGACGCGATCGAACAGGAGATCGCAGACGAGCGACGGTTCGTGTCCGCGGTCGAGTCGCTCGACGCGTCGGGCCTCTCCGACGCGATCAGGTTCGAGCGGGAGGTCGCCCTCCACTCGGCACGGCGGACGCTGTTCGACCTGGATGTCCAGCGCGTCTGGGAACGGCGCGGCACGGCGATGGATCAGATCGGGGACGGCTTGTTCGCGCTGTTCGCGCGCGATTTCGCGCCGCTCCCCGAGCGACTCGACGCGATGGCGTCGAGGCTGGAGCAGGCGCCCCGGATCATGGAGGAGAACCGGGCGCGCGTCGACGGATCGCCGGTCCGACTGTGGCAGGAGCTGGAGCTGCAGGCCGCCCAGGATCTCCCCTCACTGATCGACGAGATCCTCGCCGCTGGACGGACGGCACAGGCGGAGGGTTCGAAGCAGGCGCGTCTGGAGGCTGCCGCCGACGGGACGCGGGAGGCCCTGGCGCGCTACGGCGACTGGCTGCGCGAGTCACTCGCGCGCGGGAATGACGAGTTCCCGATCGGCCGGGAGCACTACGACGAGCTCGTGGCGCTGCGCGCCTTCGACGGCCTCACCGCCGACGAGATCCTGGAGGTCGGAGAGCAGCAACTCGCCGCCAACAAGGAGGCGCGGCGGCAGGTGGCGCTGGAGATCGACCCGAACGAGTCGGTGGACGAGGTGCTGGATCGGATCAAGTCGGAGCATCCGACGACGTTCGAGGACGCGCTCGACGAGTACCGCGGCGCGATGTTCCGGGCACGGCAGCACATCCTCGACCGTGACCTCGCCACCCTGCCGCCCGGCGAGACGCTGTCCGTGATGCCGACGCCCGAGTACATGCGGAACGTCATCCCGTTCGCCGCCTATTTCGAGCCGCCGAGGTTCGACGAGCATCCCTCGGGGATCTACATCGTCACGCCGTCCGTGGACGGTTCCGACCGCGCCATGCGCGAGCATTCCTACGCCTCGATCTCCAACACCAGCATCCACGAGGCGTATCCGGGGCATCACCTTCAGCTGTCCGCCGCGATCACGCACCCGAGCCTCGTCCGCCTGACGCTCGACGCCCCGGAATTCATCGAGGGGTGGGGGATGTACTCGGAGCAGATGATGCGCGAGCAGGGCTTTGACGATGCTCCGAAGTACCGGCTGTACATGTACACCGACGCCATCTGGCGGGCCGCCCGGATCATCCTCGACGTGCGGCTTCACCGACGCGAGATCGGCGTGGCGGAGGCGATCGACTTCCTCGCCCGCGAGACCGGCTTCGAGCGGCCGAACGCGACGGCGGAGGTGCACAGGTACACCTACACCCCGACCTATCAGCTCAGCTACCTGCTGGGGAAGGTGCTGCTGCTGCGGCTCCGGGAGGACGAGCAGCGACGACTCGGCGGCAGGTTCTCGCTCAAGAGCTTCCACGACGCACTCCTCTATGCGGGGAACCTCCCGATCAGCTTCCACCGACGGGTCCTGGCGGGGGAGGGAGGAGGCGCAGGTGGTGTCACGAAGGGCAGCCCGCCGCTTGACGATGAAGCGGCGGGGGATCGCGGCTCCACACTCGGCTCCGCCAGCTAGGGGCGATGCTCGTCATCCCGAGCCTCGACCTCCAGGCGGGTCGCTCGCGGCTCGTGTTCTGGCCGGGCGCATCCGCCGGCACCGGGACCCCGACCGACCGACCGGACAGGATCGCGCGCCACTTCGTCGAGCTCGGGGCGCCCGTCGTCCACGTCGTCGACCTGGATGGCGCGAAGGCCGGGAGCCCGGCCAGCCTGTCTTCGATCAGCCAGATCGCCCGCGCCGTCGCGACGCCGCTGCAGGTGGCAGGCGGGCTGGATGGGCCGGAACAGATCGAGATCTGCTTCGCGGCGGGGGCCACGCGAGTCGTGATGCCGCTGTGGGCGGTCGCCGAGGCGCCCGAGACGCTCGCGAGATCGCTCGCGATCGCCGGGGATTGGTTGGCCGTGGGGCTCGATCCGCGTCCCGAGCGATGGCGGGAGTACCCCTGGAAGTCGTTCGTACGGCCCACGCTCGACGAGACGGTGGGACGGCTCGTCGATGGCGGCGTGCGCCGGTTCGTCCTGTCCCACGGCGGTGCCGCACCCGACCTGGAGCTGCTGGCGCGCCTGATCGAACACCATGACGCCGAGTTCCTCGTCGCGGGCGGTCTCACCGAGGTTTCGGGGATCCCGCCGCTGCGCGACGCGGGAGTGGCCGGCGTCCTCCTCGGCGAGGCGCTGCTCAGCGGCGCGATCGACTACCGAGCCGCGGTCGAGGCCGCCGCGTGACCGAGAAACGAGTAGGGCCACGAACAAGCGAAGGAAGCATGGAGATGACGACGACGCACGGACGACGCGCGGGGATCCTGATGTGCCTTGCTCTCGCACTCGCCGCGTGTTCGTCGGCGGCCCCCCCTTCCACGCCGTCTCCCTCGATCGACCCGTGCGCACGTTCCGCGCTCTACGATCCGTCCACGCCCTTCGGGTCCGGG
>JADDQH010000132.1 GCA_016781485.1 Chloroflexota bacterium
GGCAGCGCGAGGTCGGAGCCGAAGGTCTGCAGGGCCGCGGGCGCGGCGGCGGGGAAGCTCAGGAGTGCGGCGGCCGCGAGCAGGGCGCCGCCGCACGGGCGTGGGGAGCGATGGGGAGGTCGCATCCCCCCCATTGAAGAACACGCGCCGGGGCGCGCCGGCGGAGTGTCCGGCGACGAACGCCGGACACCCCCCGGTGCAGCGCTACCTGACGCCCATCTTGCGCATGGTCACCCGGTAGGTGTCCGTGTACGCGGGGCCGCCCGGGTCGGTCACCGCGACGATGGCGACGGGCAGCTTCCGCTTGCGCTTGAGGAAGAGCTTGTGGCCCGCCTTGGTCAGCTTGACCTTCAGCTTGCCGGTCGACTTCGCGCCGACCGCGTAGCGCTTGGCCGCGATGGCGGTCGAGCCGGCGTAGAAGGTGACGGTGCCGTTGCAGGCGGCGGCGCCCGCCTGGCAGAACAGCGCCATGCCCGCGACCCCCGCCCTGCTCACGTTGACCCGCTGGAACCTGGGGATGGTCGTCTTCTGGATGGGGGCCGGCTTGGGAGGCTTGGGCGCCCTGGGCTGGGGCGGCGGGTCGGCCGGCCGGTAGGTGTTCGGGCCGCCGCACTCATAGGAGCGGTCATCGCCCGTGGCCAGCGTGATCTGCATGAGCAGCTCGACCCCGCCGAGGCGGCCGGTGGAGTCGTGCGGATGGCCCGCCCGCGGGGCGAACAGCATGCCGTTGTTGGTGCCGTTGTCGGCCGTGAAGCGGGAGACGGCGGCGCCCGGGGCGCTCGCAAAGACCTGCATCGGCGTCCCCTTCGGGAAGGCGATCTGGTTGAAGCCGCCGATGTTGTTGAAGGCGATGTGCTCGCCCGGCTTGACGCAGAAGTTCTCCGGCCGGTAGCTCGTGACGGTGTCCGCGCCGGCGGTCGACCGGGAGGGGACGTCGAAGGCCTGGCTCGAGATGCGGGCGCGGACCGTGCCGCCCTCCGGCGTGAGCGCCTGGAGGTGGAACATCCGCTCGCCGCCCCGGCCGTCGGCGGCGCCGTCCTCGCGATCGGAGTGCGCGAAGCCCTTGAGCCTGATCTCCTTGATCTGGCCCGCGACGGGGACGGTGGCGACCCGGCCGTCGGAGAATGCGGTCTGCCAGTAGGCGGTGTCGGCGCCCTGGGACTCCACGTGGTTCGCGCTGGCGCGGAGGTCGGAGCCGAAGGTCTGGTAGTCGGCGTTTCCGGTTGCGGGTGCGACGAGGCCGAGGCCGGCGATGAGGATCGTGGCCACGGCGCCGCGCCGGGCCCGCACGGACTTGTTCGAGAGTTCTCCCATGCCCCTCCTGACGGCATTCGGGGCCGCGGCCTTTAGCCCCCGCGGTATGTAGGCGCACGGGCACCCGATCCGGTCCACCGCCAGGGCCATAGACGCTGCTCCCGACGGCACCTTTCACGACACAACCTTGCCACACGTTTGTCAAGGTTGGCCCGTTCGTTGGTAGCATGCCGCGACCGATGCGCGACTACCTCCAGGCGATCCACTCCCGCGTCGTGGTCTTCGACGGCGGCATGGGCGCGACGCTCGAGATGCTCGACCTCTCGCTCGACGACGACTACAAGCTGCCGGGCCGCTGCCACGAGGCGCTGGTGCTCAACCGCCCCGACGTCATCCAGGGCGTGCACGAGTCGATGGTCGGGGCAGGCGCCGACGTGGTCGAGACGGACACCTTCCAGGCCTCTCGCCTGAAGCTCGAGGAGTGGGGCCTCGCCGAGCACACGGTCGAGATCAACCGCCGCGCCGCCGAGATCGCCCGCGCGGCGGCCGGCGAGGATCGCTTCGTCGCGGGCTCGATCGGCCCGACCGGGTTCCTGCCCGCCTCCGACGACCCGACGCTGGGAGCGGTCAGGTTCAGGGAGCTCGTCGGAGTCTTCGCCGAGCAGGCCGGCGGGCTCGTCCAGGGCGGCGCCGACCTGATCATGATCGAGACCGCGCAGGACATCCTGGAGGTCAAGGCGGCGATCTTCGGCGCCCGCCAGGCGTTCGAGGCCGCGGGCCGCGTCCTGCCGATCCAGGTCTCGGTGTCGCTGCTGCCCAACGGCGGCAAGATGCTCCTGGGAACCGACATCTCCGCGGTGCTCGCCACCCTGGAGGCCCTCGAGGTCGACGTGATCGGCCTCAACTGCTCGACGGGGCCGGAGGACATGCGCGACGCGATCCGCTTCCTCGGCGAGTTCTCCCCCGTCCCCGTCCACTGCATCCCCAACGCCGGCCTCCCGGTCCAGGGGCCGGAGGGCGAGACGATCTTCCCCGAGCAGCCCGACCCGCTGGCCGACTCCCTCTTCGAGTTCGTCGAGCGCTACGACGTCGGCATCGTCGGCGGCTGCTGCGGCACCACGCCCGACCACATCCGCGCGATCCGCGACCGCGTCGGCGAGAACCGCCCGGTCAAGCCGCGCCCGGCCCCGCGCCCGCCGCACGTCTCCTCGATGATCGCCGCCCAGCCGCTCGTGCAGGAGCCGCGCCCGACCATCGTCGGCGAGCGCGTGAACTCGCAGGGCTCGCGCAAGGCCAAGGAGCTGCTGCTGGCCGACGACTACGACGGCATCGTCCAGGTCGCCGAGGACCAGGTGGAGGGCGGTGCGCACGTGCTCGACCTCTGCGTCGCGCTCACGGAGCGCTCCGACGAGGACGAGCAGATGCGGCTCGTCGCCAAGAAGGTCTCGCTCACCCAGCCCGCGCCGATCCAGATCGACTCGACCGAGCCCGAGGTCATCGCCACGGCGCTCGACCAGATCCCGGGGCGCGCGATCGTCAACTCGGTCAACCTCGAGGCGGGCCGCGACAAGCTCGACGCCGTGGTGCCCGTCGCCCTCGAGCACGGCGCCGCGCTCATCGCGCTGACCATCGACGAGGTCGGCATGGCCAAGACCGCCGAGCGCAAGGTCGAGATCGCCAAGCGGATCCACGGGATGGTCTGCGAGGAGCACGGGATGGACCCCGAGCTCCTGATCTTCGACCTGCTCACGTTCACGCTGACCACGGGCGACGAGGAGTGGAAGCCGAGCGCGGTGGCGACGATCGAGGGCATCCGCGCGCTCAAGCGCGAGCTGCCGGCCGTCAAGACGTCGCTCGGCGTCTCCAACGTCTCCTTCGGCATCGGGCTGGCCGCCCGCTCCGTCCTGAACTCCGTCTTCCTGCACCACTGCGTGGAGGCCGGGCTCGACCTCGCGATGGTCAACCCGAACCACATCACGCCCTACGGCGAGATCTCCCCCGAGGAGCGCGAGCTCGCCGACGACCTGGTGCTCAACCGCCGCGAGGACGCCCTGGAGCGCTTCATCGCCCACTTCGAGGCCAAGGGCCCGGAGGCCGGAGAGGCCGGCGGCGGGGTCAACCCTACGGAAGGCATGGACCCCGAGGAGGCGCTGCACTTCCACATCCTGCGCCGCAAGCGCGAGGGCGTGGAGGACTGGATCGACCGGTCCGTCGAGAAGATCGGCGCGGTGCCGACGCTCAACGACGTGCTGCTGCCGGCCATGAAGGAGGTCGGCGACAAGTTCGGCGCCGGCGAGCTGATCCTCCCGTTCGTGCTGCAGAGCGCCGAGGTCATGAAGCGCGCGGTCGCCCGGCTCGAGAACTACCTCGACAAGGTGGAGGGCTACACGAAGGGCACCGTGGTGATCGCCACGGTGTTCGGCGACGTCCACGACATCGGCAAGTCGCTCGTCAACACCATCCTCACCAACAACGGCTACACGGTCGTCGACCTCGGCAAGCAGGTCCCGATCGGGACGATCACCGAGGCGGTCAAGGAGCACGACGCGACGGCCGTCGGGCTGTCGGCGCTGCTGGTGTCGACCTCCAAGCAGATGCCGATGGCGGTCGCCGAGTTCCATGAGCAGGGCATCGAGGTCCCCGTCCTCGTCGGCGGCGCGGCGATCAACCGCAACTTCGGCCGGCGGATCGCCTTCCCGCACGGCAAGGAGTCCGATGAGCTCTACGAGCCGGGCGTCTTCTACTGCAAGGACGCCTTCGAGGGGCTCGGCGTCATGGACCAGCTCGTCGAGCCCGAGCAGCGCGAGGCGCTGGTCGCCAAGGTCCTGCAGGAGGCGCGCGACTTCCGCGCCAAGGGACCCGAGCCCGAGGAGCTCCCGACGGATGACGACACCGTCCGCTCGGCCGCCGTGGTCGACAACCCGGTCCCCGAGCCGCCGTTCTGGGGCGTGCGCGAGGTCGACGTCGACCTCGACGACGTCTTCCCCCACCTCGACCTCCACGTGCTCTTCAAGCTCCACTGGGGCGGGCGCGGCGTGAAGGGCGAGGAGTGGCGGCGGCTGCTCGAGGACGACTTCCAGCCGCGGCTGGCGCGGATGTGGCGCGAGCAGGACTACCTGCGCCCGCGCGCGGTCGTCGGCTACTTCCCCTGCAACTCGCAGGGCAACGAGCTGATCGTCTTCGACCCCGAGGACCACGATCGCGAGATAGAGCGGTTCGTCTTCCCGCGCCAGCCCAAGCACGACCGCCTCTGCCTGGCCGACTTCTACCGGCCGCTCGAGAGCGGCGAGCGCGACGTCGTGGCGCTCCAGGTCGTGACCGCCGGCGCGGAGGTCACCGACGTGATGGCGCGGCTCGAGCAGGAGGGCGAGTTCGCCGAGCAGCTCTTCGTCCACGGCCTCGGCGTCCAGGTCGCGGAGGGGATGGCCGAGTGGCTGCACTCCGAGATCCGCCGCGAGCTGGGGATCGACCCCGACCAGGGCCGCCGCTATTCCTGGGGTTACCCCGCCGTGCCCGAGCAGTCCGAGCACGAGAAGGTCGTGCGGCTGCTCGATGCGGAGCGGACGGTCGGGGTCACGCTGTCGGAGGCGCACGCGCCCGACCCCGAGCAGACCACCCTGGCGATCGTCGCCCATCACCCACAGGCGATCTACTTCGGGATGAAGTCGGGCAAGCTCGTGGAGCCCGC
>JADDQH010000133.1:0-760 GCA_016781485.1 Chloroflexota bacterium
GAGGGTCCAAACGATGTCCCTCTCCACCCAGTAGGCCTGATCCCAGTAGTGCTCGCTAAGCCACTCAAGCGAGGCGTCGACTCGGCGCGTTAGGTCGTCGGCTTGCTCGGATGCGGCGGGTTCGGGCAACAGTGAGAGCAGTGCGCCGGGGAGTCGCTCGCTAGCTCGCCAGATCTCCACCGCCACAAGCTGGCCCGTATCCGGGTCACGCTCCTCGAGACCCCACGACTGCTCAGAGGAGACAGCGGTCGCCCCGTCGTAGCTCGCGAAGCGGATCCACGCGATGTCGACGTCTGCGTCGTAGTGCCCGCTGAAGCGCCCAGTCGGTGGAGGGCTTAGGGTCGCCATAGCGTCACGATCTTCGCGGTTGCTGGGTCATCGTCTGCAGGATGATCGTAGGCGATGACCCACGGCCCCACGCGAAGCTTCCACTGTGCAGCGCCGGGGTTTAGCGTGCGCCTCGCGTGGTGGGCGAGGAGCGCGTCCTCGACATCGAGCACCCCGGCAGACAGCTCCTGTGCCTTGGCGCGGGCGTGCTCGGACCATACGACGGTGCTGGGACTGGGTGGGCCGGCCATGAGCTGGCTCGATACTCGCCCATACGGTCGGTGCTCGGTCGGATCCGCACAGCGCCACTCCAGTACATCGAGGCGTGGACGCAAGCCACTCCGCTCAGCGCATATCGCGGAGGACGATGAGGCGGCGTTGTTCTTCGCGCTACGCCCGGATCAGCAGACAGGGTGATCGGAGGTACTTTGGA
>JADDQH010000133.1:768-3270 GCA_016781485.1 Chloroflexota bacterium
CCAATCCGCCCACAACGCGGCGGCGGCCGCGAGCGAGATCGGTCGCTTAACTTCCGACGCCCGAGGATCGCCCGGCGACGGTAACTGGCTGCAGAATGCCCTTACACCGATTTCGGCGTCGTCTTCGTGTGACTCTCCCTTTGCGCTTCCGCTGATGAAGGCTTCCCAAAGCAAGACGCCGCTCCGCGCCGCCGAAAACGTGTCCCATTCCAAGTGGAGCCGGGCCTCCGGGCAGGCGCCACGGAGCCGGTCGACGAGCCAAGCGGCCTGGACGAGCCCGGTCGCCATGACACTCGCGCCGACGTTCGACGACCAGGCGGGCGCGCCGACGTCGCATGGCCGTGCTCTGCCCAACAACGAGGCGTCCTCAGGGACCGGCACGAATAACGGGGCCTCGAGACCGAGCGCTACCGGACGGGAGCGGCGTAACTGGTACTCGACGGCGCCTGCGAGCGCCTCAATGCTGCTCGGGGAATGAAGCTCCTCGTCAGTCGCGCCGGGATGGCGACGAGCCCACGCGAAGCTCCCTCGGGTGATTGATCCGATGTCCGCGCAGAAGACCTCGAGGCTTTGGATCCAGTCGCTCACGAGTTCCATTCCGCCGGCGATGCACTCCGCGCCGGACCGGGTACGGCTCGTTCGGTGCTAGCCGTCGAATTGGACAGTTCACTCGCGACGAGCGGGTCTCTCTGCAGTGATTCAAGCAACGACGGCAGGGCAGGCTTCCAGTTCCCGTGGGAGGGGTGGTTGACCAACAGCAAGTCGAGACCAGCTCCGCCGAGCGTGCCAGTCCCCCGTGCGAAGCCGGCGCCCTGCTCGGCGATCGTCGCGTCGAGACAGTCCTTTAGCGCGGTCCAGGCCGGACGACCCACGCCGATGACGACGCGCGGAGCGAGGATGCGAAGCTCCTCGGACAGGTAGCGCGTCGGGCAGTTGCGTCGCATGGCGTCGGTCGGCGCGCTGACGCCACGCGCCGGCGAGCACTTGATTGCCTCGACGAAAGCGCAGCGCGTCCAGGCGGCAGCGGCGGCATCGCCGTCTAGCCGCCCCTCCTCGGCCGGTTCGCCGTCCAAGCTTGCGAGCGCGGATGCAAGGTAGCGACCCGTCTGGTAGCTGAACAGCCGCCGCCGACCCTGCCGCAGCGCGTCGATCTCCGCGCGGATGACCCACCAGTGCGCACCGAGTTGGCCGTACTTGTTCGCGTTAATCGCCACCGCGCACACGCGGTGGCGCTGGTAGCCGGGGCCCACCCACGGGACGGAAACCTCGCCGCGGTCGGGTGGCGGATAGTCGGCGTCCTCGAGCCCCGCCCAGCATTCGTCCGCACACGGACACGCGCAATGGAGCGGGTTCGCCCATCCGCCGCGGATCAACCGCCTCTCGCTGTAGAAGCCGCAGAGCCGAGCGACGAGATCGAGCTGTTCGGGTGTCGCCCCGCAATCTCGCTCGAGCTTGTCGCGGAGGCCCGGCCACATGTGCTCCTTGCCCAACGCCGACCCTTGGTCCTCCGGCATGCCCAACCGTTCCGACCTCCCGCGAGACGATGCTTCGCCTCAGACCGTGGAGCCGCTACGTCACCTGCTCGCCAACCTCGCAGTCGCCCGCGCTCACTGGCGCAACGGCCGTCGCTACGGCTACCCGACCTGCTGCGTCGCCCACTTCTGTTGGGACAGCCTATTCGGCTGGCCGTCAGGAACGGTACGAACGCAGCAAGTCGCGGTGGAGTGGCGCGGCGAGTGGCCGTACGTCCCTTGCGGGATCGTCCACGGTGGTGGCTCGGCTCTGTCTGCCGGTCGTCGCGCACGGGGAATCGTTCGCCACCACTGGATGACTTGCGGCCGGGGAGACGGGGACGGTGGTTTCGCGACACGGCCGGATTTCGTGGTCCACTCCGGGCGCCAGGTATTCCCCCCCCCGTTGCTCCAATGGCCTCTTCAACGACGACCATGCCTTAATCGACTTTGTCCCAAGGCGCACTGGCCTGACGACGCCGTCAAAGTTCCGGACTCGTCCGACGGCTACGTCACGAAGGTCCCTTCGCGCGTCAGCGTGCCGGACCGCTCCCGTTCCTGCTGCGTGTAGAGCTTGTCGAGCACGGTTCCGACGTCGGCGACCGACCGCGCGATCTCGAATTCCCAACGGCCAACGACGCCCCAGTCGTTGACGGCGTCCCGCCAGCGCCGCGCGGCCTGATGCTTCGAGTCGTCCCGTTCGGTCCGCCGACCCTTCCCTTCTAGCACGAGCGTCCGCCCGTCGGTCAGCCGCACCAGGAAGTCAGGCCGGTAACGGCCCGGGATCCCCTGCCACCGGTAGGGCACCTCGAGGAAAAGCCGGTCGTTCTTCGCGTAGAACGCCACCCGCGAGTCCTGCTCGAGCTTCGCGACGATTCCGGCCTCGAGGTGCGAGTCGCAGACGGCGTGCGATATGTGGCTCTTGGTCGTCGCGACGCAGTCCTTGGCCGTCCGAAACTCGATGCCCTCGGTCGATCCTCGTGGCGCGAAC
>JADDQH010000133.1:3328-5044 GCA_016781485.1 Chloroflexota bacterium
GGTCGCGAAGCAAGGTTGCGTAGCGGAGGTTCGACAGCTCTCGGCGGTCGTGCAGGTCGGGCGCGTACGTGACCTTCTCGTCGATGACCCGCTGGACGGCGCGGGCCATCTGCGGGAACAGCCACGGCTTGGGCCCGTGCGGACTGGATGTCTGCACGAGCTCGGCGGCAACGCGAAACACCAGCTTCTGAACACGGAAGCGCTCGTAGGCGCGCCGACGGTCCTGCGTCTCGCCGCCGAGGCCCTGACCGGGCGCACCGCCCTCGAACTCGACGTACGTTGCCTGTGGGTCGTTTTCTGGTGAGACGACGATCGGCTCGAAGCCCTCGAGGTCAATGGTCACGACGTCGCCAACGTCATGTACGACCTGCTCGACCCGCGGAAACTCGATGAGCATGGCGTCGCGTTCCGGAACTGTCCTGACGGCCGTCGTCTCGGGCGGTTCGATAGGAGTCGTCCCGGACGCGCGCGCAAAGGGCAGAAGCTGGAATGGGACGCCGTAGACATCGACGTACTCGGGCTGCCCGAGGTCGTCGTAGCTCGTGCGCCGCAGGCCGCGACCGACCACCTGCTCACATAGAAGCTGTGACTGGAAGGCGCGCAGCCCCATGATCTGCGTGACGTTGCGCGCGTCCCAGCCCTCGCTCAGCATCCCGACGCTGATCAGACAGCGCACCTGCTCGCCGGACTCGCCAACCTTGCCAACGGTCGCAACCACCTCGCGTAGACGTTCGGCATAGTCGTGCTGACTCTCGCCGCTGGTCCGCGCCTCAGCCGTCTCCAGCACCTTGGAGTCGATGCGAATCGTGTGCTGCTCGCCGTCGCGGTTCGCGAGCCACGGCGTGAGGTCACCTCGCTCGGCGATTATCCGCTCGATCACCCGAGCCATCGCCGTGTCAGCACAGACCACGATCATCACGGGCGGGACGGTCAGATCCGCGTGCCCCCACCGCTCGAAGGTCGCCTCCCACTCGCCGCCGAGTTGCTGAAGGGCGCCAGCTATCTCGGAGACGTAATCGGTGACGTGCCGGCTAGACGACACGTCGTCCTCAAGCGCCTCGAGCGCCTTCTTCTTCTGGCGCTTGATGTGCTCCCACAAGTTCCGGTACTTCGGCGTAGAGCGCCCCGAGTCGTCGTCGGTCGGGATTCGGGGCACCTTCACGAGTCCGGACTCGATCGCATCGACAAGTCCGAAGTCGGACACGATCCACTCGAACGGCCGAAACGCCTTCTCGGCGCCGACCGCACCTGGATACATCGGCGTCGCCGAGTAGTCGATGCAGCGCAATACGCCGCGGTCGCGATCGATCCGCGCGAGGCCCTCGACCCACACGGTCGCCTCCTCGAACTCGGCCTGCTCATCGCGCTGGACCGCGAGATTCGGCGGCGGCCGCCACGCATGGTGGGCCTCGTCGTTCAAGACCATGATCCGCCGCTTGCTGCCGAGGTCGCGCAGCACCCGGCGGCAATAGGCCGCGTCGCTTTCCTTCCCAAGCTTCAGAACGGAGCGTTTCGGATCCTTCTGCTCGGCGAGCGCATGCCAGTTGACGACCATCACCCGGACTTGGCCGAACAGGCCCGCGAGGTGGCCGGGGATTAGGTTGAAGCGTTCGTACGCGCTACCTCGTGCGGACGGCAACAGGCCATCCAGTCCCGAGAGTCGCTCGCGCACTGTCAGGTTGGGACAGACGACGAGGAACGCGTCGGCGAAGCGGG
>JADDQH010000058.1 GCA_016781485.1 Chloroflexota bacterium
GCGAGCTGTACGGACTGAAGCACACGCTCGCCGAGCCGCTCGTCGCCGACGGCGAGGTGGTGGGCGCGCTCGTTCTGAGCCAGAGGACGGTCACTGCGTGGCCGGAGGCGAGCCGCCGGCTGCTCCAGTGGGCAGCCCAGGAGCTGTCCGCGGCGCTGGCCCGCGCGTACGCCCACGAGGCCGCGGAGACACGCGCCTACATCGACGCGCTGACCGGACTGCCGAACCGCCGCTACCTGGACGAGCTCGCCGACGCGCTCAAGCTTGGTCGCCGCGTGGGCGACACCCTCGGCGTCCTCATGATCGACATCGATCACTTCAAGGCGCTCAACGACCGATACGGTCACGCCACAGGCGACCAGGTGCTGCGTTTCGTCGCGGACGCGATCGCGCGCGCCATCCGGTCCGAGGACACGCCGGCGCGCTACGGAGGGGAGGAGTTCGCGGTCGTCCTGCGGCACGCGACGATGGAGCAGGCAGGCGAAGTCGGTGAACGAGTCCGGAGCGCGGTCGCTGCCATCCCGACGCGAGATCTGGGGACGGCCGAACCGGTGAGCGTCTCGGTCGGGGTGGCGGTCGCGGCGGAGGGGTCACAGACGCTGACGGAGCTCATCGAGGGCGCCGACCGGGCGCTATTCCTGGCGAAGCGTCGGGGACGCGACCGCGTCGTCGTGGCTTGACCTTCCCGCGGAAGAAGCGGAGCAGCCGTTCTCCGGTGTGGACACCCGCGGAGACCGGCTCGCGAGACGAGCGTGAAGCGGGAGACGACACGGTGAGGCCAGCCGACATGACGCCCGGAGCCCACGCGGCGACGAGCGGAACGAGGCCGTCGGTCGGTGGAGACGTCCACGGGGAGGGTCCTGCGCTGGACGCGATCGTGGAGGCCGGACGGGGCGGCGTCGACCCTGATGTCGACGCGGACGAGGAGACGACCCAGCTTGCGGCGGGCGCGTCGCACGGGACGCGGAGGACCGACGCCGGCGCGTTCGTGTTCCCCGATCCGGACGAGCCGCCCTATGAGACACGGCCGCGCGCGTCCCGCGGCGACGACGTTCCGCTCCTTCGCAACGATCAGCTCGCCCGGATTTTCTACGAGATCGGGGACATGATGGAGCTGAAGGGAGAGAACCCGTTCAAGGCGTCGGCGTACCGGCGCGCGGCCGAGGCGCTCGCGCACGCGCAGTTCGACGTCGCGACGGCGTACAGGGAGCGCAAGCCACCCCCGATCCCCGGCGTCGGCAAGGCGATCGACGAGAAGCTCGCGGAGCTCGCCGACACGGGGCGGCTACGGTTCTACGAGCGGCTGCGCCGGGAGGTCCCGCCGACCCTGGTGGCGCTGCTCGACGTGCCGGGTCTCGGGCCGCGAACCGTCAGGGAGCTTCACGATCGCCTGGGCATCACGACGCTCGCAGGGCTCGAGGCGGCGGCGCGGGGCGGACACCTGCGAGGCCTGCGCGGGATGGGCCAGCGCACGGAGGAGCGCGTGCTGGCCGGCCTGGCGGCGATGGAGCGCCGCCGCGTCCGGATCCGGCTCGATGCCGCCGCCGAGGTGGTCGAACGCGTGGTGTCCGCTGTCCGCCGGACATCAGGGCTTCGCTCGATCGTCCCCGCAGGCTCGTTCCGTCGGCGGAGAGAGACCATCGGTGACATCGATCTGCTCGCCGAGAGCGCCGACCCGCCGGCCCTCATCGAACGCTTCAGCAGCCTGCCCGCCGTCGAGCACGTGATCGCCCGAGGGAGCCACAAGGCCGCGGTCGAGCTCATGCGCGGCCCCCAGGTGGACCTGATGATCATGCCCCCGGGTCGCGCAGGGACGTACCTCGTCCACTTCACGGGGTCGGCGGAACACAACGTGCGGCTGCGAGGGATCGCTCGCGACCGAGGCTGGAGCCTCTCCGAGCATGGCTTCGCACGACTGGGGGAGGACGGCGAGCCGCTCGAGGGAGATGAGGCGGAGCTGCGGACGTTCGCGAGCGAGGAAGAGGTCTACGACTTTCTCGGGCTGCCGTTCATCCCGCCTGAGCTGAGGGAGGACCGGGGCGAGATCGAGGCGGCGCAGGCCGGCCGGCTGCCGCACCTGGTCGAGCTTTCAGACCTGCAGGGAGACTGCCACACGCACTCCGACTGGTCGGATGGCCACTACACGATCGAGGAGATGGCGGAGACGGGGCGACGGCGTGGGTACGCCTACCAGGTGCTGACCGATCACTCCGTCAGTCTGACCATCGCGCACGGGCTCTCCGTCGAGCGCGTCGAGCAGCAGCGCGCGATCATCGCCCGGCTCAACGAGCGGTTCGCCCACGAGGAGGCAGACGGCCGCGCGCCGGAGGGATCGCATCCGGATGGGTTCCGGCTGCTCCACGGGTGTGAGATGGAGATCCGCTCGGACGGCCGTCTCGACTACGACGACGACCTTCTCGCTCGCTTCGACGTGGTCGTGGCGAGCCTCCACGTCGGGAGACGCCAGCCGCGGACCCAGCTGATGGAGCGGTTGATGACGGCGCTCCGTAACCCTTACGTCGACATCATCGCCCACCCATCCGGACGCAAGATCGGCATCCGCGATGACCTCGACCTCGACTGGGACGAGGTCTACGCGACGGCGGCGCGGACAGGCACGCTGTTGGAGATCAACGGGTCGGACGAACGGCTCGACCTGGACGACCGGCGCGCACGCCGCGCCCGGGACGCGGGGTGCCGGCTGGTGGTCGACTCGGACGCGCATTACCTCCACGAGTTCGACAACATCGTGTGGGGCGTGGGGTTGGCGCGACGAGCCTGGATCGAGCCCCGCGACATCGCGAACACGATGCCCCGCGACGAACTGCTCGCGTGGTGCGCGGGCAAGGTCGACCGGGTCCGAAGGTAGCGTTCCCCGGCGCCGCCGCGAGCGCGGGGATCGTTGGGTCGCGCGGCGAAGGAAGGGACGCCTCCACCCTCTACACGCGGCCGCTGCTCTCCGCGGACTGGCTCGGGACCGTTTGACGGGAGGTGATGCAGGTGGTACAAGGTCTTGTTCCCTTCACGACCCCATCGCGTGCCGTCACGCGCATCACCGACCGTAGGAGTCCATGACCCTCCCTTCGCTTACCGACACCACCGCTCCCGCCATCAACGCCACCCGCCTCAAGCGACAGCTGGCGGAGCAGGCGATCGCAGCGGCGACGAACGCCGACTGGCAGTCCGCCGCCGACGTGAACCGCCGGATCCTGGAGCTCGGGCCCGACAGCGAGGCGGAGAACCGGCTCGCCAAGGCACTCTGGGAGCTCGGCGAGCTCGGCGCGGCTCGCGAGCACTACCAGGCCGCCCTCGCCCTCGACCCGACCAACCGGATCGCGGAGCGCAACATCAACAGGCTCCGGATGCTGCTCGCGGAGGCAGGCGAGCGGACGGTGCCGGCACAGCAGGGGAGTAGGGCGCCGGTTTCGATCTTCGTCGAGGAGACCGGCAAAACGGGATTCGCGGGCCTGTACGACCTTCCGAAGGCGAAGCAGCTCGCGCAGGTGAACCCGGGCGATGCCGTGGAGCTGGTCCCCGAGGGACCCCGTCTCCTCGCACGCTCGAACGGGGTGTTCATCGGAGCCGTGGATCCGCGTGTCGCTGCCCGGCTGCTGAAGCTGATCGCCGACGGCAACAGATACGCGGCGGGCGTCACGAGCCTCGGCGACCGGGACGTCCGGATCATCATCCGCGAGATCTATCAGGACCGGCGGAACTACGGCAAGGTCTCCTTCCCGACCGCGGCGAAGGTGAGTGACCTCCGGCCCTACACGAAGGGCACCCTCATCCGGGAGGAGATCGACCTCGAGGAAGAGACCGAGTTCGAGGAGGAGGACGAGGGAGTCGAGGACATCGCGCGGGTGCTGCCCACGGACGCGGGCGACGACGACGCGACGTTCGAGGCGGACGAGCCGGAGACCGACGAGGAGTCCTAGCTCGGTCCCCGCGGTGGCCTCCGCTGGACTGCCGTCCCCGTCGGGAGCGGTGCGGCCGGCGGGAACAGTACGCCATCGCCGACCGCTCTGAACCTCGAGGCTAGACTCCCGGCGATGAGCCGGCTTCTGACGCAGTCCCGCCATCACGACGCGGGACCCCGTGGATCCGCGACCGAACTTCTGCTGCCCGCCTTCGCACGCTTCGCACCACCCCCGGCGGCTCACCTCGTCGCCGCGCAGATCGAGGCCCTCACGCACCCGGGCGACGTCGTCGTGGACCTCTGCGGGCGGGGGGGCTGGGTCGCGAGGAGCGCACTCGCAGCGCTTCGGCGCGCCTACACGTTCGAGTCGAGTCCCCTCACGCGTCTCCTCGCCGACCTGGTCCTGCGCCCTCCCGACCTTCGCCACTTCGATGCCGCCGTAAGCACGGTCGGCACGAAGCCTCGCGGCGAGGTGAGTCTCAGGCAGTGGCTGGACGCGCTCTTCGCGTCGCGCTGTCCCGCCTGCGGCCGCTGGGTGGTGGTGGACGAGTTCATCTGGGACGGTGACGCCGAAGCGCCGTTCCGGAAGTCGTACCGATGCGCGGGGTGCGACCAGCGAACGGGCGGACGAGGACAACGATCGGCGTCCACCGACGAGCTGGATGCGCAGCGGGCCGCGCGGACCGAATGGGATGGGCAGGCGCGCGCCGCGCTGCTGGCCCGGTTCCCGCGCACGGTGATGGCGGACGAGGCGAACACAGGGCTCCCACCACTGCCCGACCAGCTACTCGGGCTGTTCACCCCCCGGAGCCTGGTGGCGGTCGAGGCGATCCTGCAGCGCATCGACTCCGACCTTCGCGCGAGATCGATCGAGGCCGCGCTGCGGCTCGCCTTCATCCACATGTTGCTGCCCGCGAGCAAGTTGAGCAGTTACCCGTCCCGCGTGGCGGCGCTCCGCATCGACCATGGTCGCGTCCGGCTCCCCAGGAAACGCCAGTGGCGGGAGCACAACCCCTGGCACCTTTTCGAGGAGGGCTGCCGCCATGTCCGCGCGCTGATCCAGGCGCTTACCGCGACCTCGTCGAACCTGGCGCACGCGCGCTTCGGCGAGGGCCTCCGCGCACTGCTCGACGGATCGGCGAACGTCGTCATTCGAACGGGTGATCCCGGAGTGGTCGATCCGACCAGCGGCGTCCACCGGAGCGGACGCGTGGACGACTCGGACGCCCGGAACGGTCGGCACCGCGTCCGGCTCGTCCTGACGCAGCCACCTCCGCGGTGGACGCGCGAAAACCTCTCGTTCGCCTACCTCGCCACCGCGCTCGCGCTCGGACCCGACGCCGCCTCCACGCTCCCGCTCGCGGCGCTGTACGCCGGAAGACCGCCGGGCGACTGGAGCTCCAACGCGCGCATGCTGAGGGAGCGACTGGACGCCGTCCGTCCTGCACTTGCGTCGAACGCGCGGCTCATCGTGCTTCTCGGTCCCGCTGAGCCGGAAGCTCTGTTCGCGGTGGCGCTCGGCGGTGTCGCCGCGGGGTTCCGGGTGACACGTGCGATCCCTTCCGGATCTGGGTCGGAGGACGGCGGGATCGTCGAGTTCGAGGTTGACGAGCAGCCGAGGGGCACGGCGTCCCACCCGGACGTGGACGGCATCCGGGACGCCGTGACCGAGGTGGCGGTGGACGTACTCCAGGCACGGGGAGAGCCCGCCCGCGCAGATCGACTGCTCGGCGAAGTCCTTGTCGGGCTCGCAGCGCGCGGACTGCTTGCCGGTCTGCTCGCGACTCCGACCGGCGCGGCGAGCGAGGCGCTGGGTGCGGCCCCTGACGGCGACTCCGAGAACGGGGAGTCGAGCGGACTCGAGACCACCCAGAGCGCCACCGACGAGGTCGGGCGACTGTTCAGGCTCGTGCTGGCGGAGCTGCGTCGCGCCGATCACCCGCGGCTCACCCCGATCGACGATGGCCGGTCGTGGCTGCGGGACGCGCTCGACATCGAGCGCGCCGCCCTGCCGCTGTCGGACCGGCTCGAGTGGGCCGTCTTCGGCCTCCTCTCCGCGAGCGCCGGCGGGGCTTCGGAGCGCCGCCTGTTCGACCGGGTCGGGGCGATGTTCCGGGGACGTGATTCTCCCGACGAGGAGCTCGTGCGCGCCTGCATCGAGAGCTACAGGGCGCGTGGCTCGACTCCGGAGTCGCTGCGAACGGACGATGAGCTCCAACGGCGCTATGACGACCACACGGAGCTCGTGGCGCTGCTCGTGGAGTACGGCCACCGCCTCGGACTGCACTGCTGGATCGGACGGCGGGAACAGAAGCGCCGCTACCGAGGGGTCCCTCTGCGCGAGCTGCTGACCGAAGCGGAGCGCCGCGTCGATCTGTCCTCGGTCGTGCCGGCCCCCGTCGATGCGCTAGAGGACATCGACTGCATCTGGTATCTGCCGCGCGCCGGCAAGGCGTTCCTGTTCGAGGTCGAGTGGACGGCGATGCTCGCGGAGCCGCTCCTCCGCCGTGCGTCCCGGATCCCGCGCGACGCCGCTGCGGTCCGGTTCCTCGTCATCCTGCCCGAGCGGGCGGAGCTCGTCCGTTTCAAGCTTGCCCGCTCACCGCTGCTGCAGCGTGCGATCGACGAGGGCAACTGGCATATCCTGAAGGCCGATCACCTGCGAACGCTCGTCACCGAAGACGGCGCCGACCTGGAGCGGCTTCGGCCGTACCTGGGCCTCGACCCAGAGATCGAGCGGCAGGGAGAGCAGCTCGCGCTGTTCGGCGATCAGCGGTCGACGCCAGACTGAACGCCGTACGCGTGCCCGCCGTCCGCTCCCCTTCGATGCCGCCGATAAGGAGACCCAGATGACCCGTACCGTCACCCCCGCCGGGGCCACGGTGCCTGCCGCACGCGGCAGCGCCGGCACGGTGACTGAGCTCGCCGATCGGTTCTGGGAGGGGTTCCTGGAGCGGCAGCCGCTGTACGCGACCCTTCTGGGCGACGAACGCTACGACGACCGACTCGATGATCCCGGGCCGGCGGGCCGAGCGGCAGAGGCACGCGCGTACCGCGAGTTGCTCGACGATGCCGCGCGGTTCGACCGTGACAGCCTCGGTGTCGAGGACCGGATCACGCTCGACATGCTCGAGGTCGTGGCACGGATCGGTCAGGCTCAGCTCGAGCACCGCCTCCATCAGTTCGCCGCGATCGACCAGCTCGCAGGACCGCAGGCGATCCCCGCCGACCTTGCCCGGTTCCAGCGGACGGACACGCCCGAGCGGTTCGAGCGACTGCTGCAGCGGCTGTCGACGTACCCCGCGTACATCGACGCGCACATCGAGAACATCAGGGAAGGTGCGGACAGCCGACGTACGGCCGCGCCTGCGGTCGTCCGGCGTGTTCTCGAGCAGACGCGACGGATCGTCGAAAGCGGGGCGGACGAAGCGCCGCTGATGACGGCGCTCACCACGCTCGACGAAGGGCAGCGCGCACGGCTGCGACGAGCCCTCGACGAGCACGTGCTACCCGCCCAGCGGCGCTTTCTCGAGACGCTGGAGGCGTACGTGACGACCGCCCGCTCCGGCGACGGCGTGTGGGCCATCCCGGACGGGGACGCGGTGTACGCGACCGCGATCGTGGCGTCCACCACGCTCCAGTTGACCCCCGACGAGCTCCACCAGGCGGGGCTCGACGAGCTCGCGCGGATCGACGGTGAGCGGATGGAGATCGCGCGTGCTCTCGGTCAGTCCGACGTCGGGTCACTGCGCGCAACGCTCGATGGGGACCCGGAGAACCACGCGCCGTCCGGCGAGGCGATCGTCGAGCTCGCGCGTGGGCAGATCGCTCGTGCCGCCGCCGCCGCCCCCAAGTACTTCGGCCGCCATCCTCAGGCGTCCTGCGAGGTGCGCGCGGTCGAGCCGTACGAGGAACGGGAGGCTCCGGGCGCGTTCTACTACCCGCCGGCCCCGGATGGCTCGCGGCCGGGGATCTACTTCGTGAACACGTTCGATCTGGCGAGCCGCCCCCTCCACCGCCTCGCCAGCACGACCTACCACGAAGCCGTCCCGGGTCACCATTTCCAGGCCGCGATCGAAACGGAGTTGCCCGACCTCCCGGCGTTCCGTCGGCTGGGGTCGCGACTCGCGGGTGTCGCGTATACCGAGGGTTGGGGGCTCTACAGCGAGCGGCTTGCCGACGAGATGGGGCTCTACGAGGACGCGCGCGAACGGTTCGGGATGCTCGACCTCCAGGCGATGCGTGCTGCACGCCTCGTGGTGGACACCGGGTTGCACGCGTTCCGCTGGGACCGCGAACGATCCGTGGAGTTCCTCGTCCGGATCGGGCTCACGCCGCTGGAGGCGGAGAACGAGACGGACCGCTACATCGCGTGGCCGGGGCAGGCGCTTGCCTATACCACCGGGATGCGGGAGATCCAGGCGCTCCGCCGCGAGTTGGAGGCGCGCGACGGAGATCGGTTCGACCTCCGGGCCTTCCATGACGAGGTCCTCGGGCACGGGTCGCTCCCGCTCGCGACCTTGCGCCGCGAGCTCCCGCACTGGGTGCGCCCCGCGGACTGATCCGGCGAGCGCTCCGCCCCCTGCTGATCGTCCGGCCGCGCCCGGTTTCCGGGCTGATCGGCGCTTGCTAGGCTAGCCGCGATGGAGTTCCTCGAGGACGCCCGCGGCTTCCTGACGAGCGAAGCAGGGGACCCGTTCGCGATCGCGCTGCAGCTCGTCTTCATCTTCGTCGTCACGCTCGTGGTGCTGCGGATCGCCCAGCACGGAGTCGAGCGGGTGGTCCGTGCGCTGTTCGACCGCGAAGCGATCGAGGGCACGGCACAGGAACTGTCGGCGGTGGAGCTCCAGAAGCGGCGAGACACGCTGGTCGGGCTTGCGGGCGGCGTCGTCCGCCTGGTGATCATCGTCGTCGCGCTGCTGACGGCGCTCGGGACACTCAGGATCGATGTCGGACCAGCGATCGCCGGGCTCGGGATCCTCGGGCTGTCCCTCGGCCTCGGCGTCCAGCACCTCGTCCGCGACTACGTCGCCGGCGCGTTCATCCTCGTCGAGAACCAGTACGCGAAGGGCGACGTGGTGAAGATCGCCGACGTCACCGGCACGGTCGAGGACTTCAACCTCCGCCGGACGACGATCCGCGACATCGACGGCACGCTGCATACGGTGCCGAACGGCCTGATCGGCGTTGCCGGCAACCTCACTCGCATATGGGCCCGGATCAACGTAGACCTGACGATCCCACACGGGACGGAGATCGAGCGGGCGAGAGAGGTCGTCGACCGGGTGGGGCGGGAGATGGCCGAGGATCCGCGGTGGGCGCGGCGGGTGCTCGAGGCACCGCGAGTCGACCGAGTGGAAGCCCTGTCGGCGCAGGGGGTGACGCTCAAGGTGCTGGGAACGGTGCGCGCCGCAGACCGCTGGTCGGCTGCAGGTGAGCTGCGGAGACGCATCGCGACCGCGCTCGCCTCGAACGGACTGACACTCGCGGGGCCGTAGCCGCTCTTCCGGCACGGCGGTGTCAGAGGGCGGCACGGCGAGTGCTACGATCGACGGCGGGATCGAGCGGTCCAGGCGATGAAGGTGGAGCGGACCGAGATGGCCGACGAGCGGATCGACCTCATCAACCCCATCGTGCGCCGCCACCTGGTGGCTGCCGCGTCCGACCCCGAGCGCTTCTGGGCCTCCGCCGCGGACGAGTTGCCGTGGTTCCGGCGATGGGACCGCGTCTTCGAAGCCGAGCCTCCGACGTTCCGCTGGTTCCCCGGCGGGGAGACGAACCTGGCCCACAACGCGGTCGACCGCCACGTTGCGGCCGGTCGTGCCGGGCAGACCGCGCTGATCTCGCTCAACGAGCGCGGCGACAAGCGGCTGTTGACCTACGCTCAGCTCCGTCGCGAAGTCGAGCGGACCGCGGCTTCGCTGCACGGCCTCGGGATCGGGAAGGGCGACAGGGTCACGATCTACATGCCCACGTGCCCGGAGGCGGTCGTCGCCATGCTGGCGACCGTCCGGATCGGCGCCATCCACTCCGTCGTGTTCGCGGGCTTCGGGGCGGGTGCCCTCGGCGATCGCATCGAGGCGAGCCAGTCGCGGCTCGTGCTGACCGCCGACGTGACGTACCGGAAGGGGAAGGAAGTACCCCTGAAGGGGATCGTCGACCAGGCCGTCGATGGTGCGGGATCGTCGGTCCAGCACGTCGTGGTCCTTCGCCGGTCGACGAGCGAGATCGCGTGGAGTCACGGGCGCGACCTTGCGTGGGACGAGTTCCTCGCGGGCGGCGAGGGGCAGGACGGGAGCGTGACGCCGATGGAGGCGAACGAGCCCGCCTTCATCCTCGCCACGTCGGGAACGACGGCGAAGCCGAAGCTGGCGGTGCATACCCATGGCGGGTACCAGGTCTGGGTGCACAGCCAGGGGCGCTGGTGCTTCGGCCTCAGGCCGACCGACGTCTGGTGGTCCACCTCGGACATCGGCTGGATCGTCGGACACAGCTACATCGTGTACGCCCCGCTGATCGCGGGCTGCACGACGATCGCGTACGAAGGGGCGCTCGACCAGCCGGACGCCGAAACGCCCTGGCGGATCGTCGAGGAGTTCGGCGTGACCGGGCTGTTCACATCGCCGACCGCGGTGCGGCTCCTGATGCGATACGGCACGCAGCCGGCGCGCGCTCACGACCTGACGTCGCTGGAACGGGTGTTGTGTGCCGGCGAGGTGCTGAACGCACCGGCGTGGGCCTGGCTCCAGCGGTCGGTGCTCGAGGACCGGATCCCCGTGATCGACCACATGTGGCAGACCGAGACCGGCGGCCCCGTCTTCGGCAACCCGTACGGATTGGCGATGTTGCCGATCAAGCCTGGCTCCGCGGCGATCCCCCTCCCCGGTGTCGAGTGCGAGGTCGTGACGCCCGACGGCGAGCCGTGCGGCCCCGGAGAGAAGGGGATCATGGTCATCAAGAAGCCCTTCCCGGGTCTGATCGCGAGCCTCTGGGGAGAGCCCGAGCGCTACGGCCGCGACTACTGGGGCAGGCTGGAGGGCCGGTACTGGACCGGCGACTCCGCGCACATCGACGAGGACGGGTACGTCTGGTTCGCGGGCCGGGCCGACGAGATCATCAAGATCGCGGGCCATCGGCTCGGGACGATCGAGGTGGAGACCGCGCTGCTCAAGCATCCCGTGGTCGCCGAAGCCGGGGTGACGGGACGGCCGGACGAGCTGCGCGGTGAGGCGATCTCGGCCTTCGTCGTCCTGAAGCAGGGTTACAGCGCTTCGGACGAACTCCGACAGGAGCTCGTCGCGACAGCGCGGCGGGAGCTCGGCCCGGTGTCCGTCATCAGCGACGTCAACTTCGTCGACATGCTGCCCAAGACACGGAGCGGCAAGATCATGCGGCGCGTGCTCAAGGCGGTCGTGCTCGACCAGGACCCCGGCGACGTGACGACGATCGAGGACGAGGGCTCGGTCGAGGAGGCACGGGAGGCATGGAGCCAGATCCGCGGGAGTCTCCGCTCGCCGGTCGCAGCGGTGCCGCCCCGCTAGCCCCGTCGACCGACCCGCGCCGGGGCGCGGTGGAACGCGCAGCGCGTCGTGCACACGCGACGATCGTCTTCGACCTGTACGGCACCCTCCTCGACGTCGGCTCGCTGATAGCGTCGGTGCGCTCGTGGAGTCGTTGGAGCCGTAACGGCCTTTTCTGGCTTGCTCTTGCTTCTTATACTCGGCCTCGATCGGCTTCGGCGATCGCTTCCGGAGCCGCCGTGAGGGAGGGGAGTGAGGGACGCGATGGCGAGTACGACGGGAACGATGGGCGGCCGCACGTACGGCTACAAGCTTCCGTTCGTCATCGGCGCGTCGGCGGCCGGGACGACGATCGAGTGGTACGACTTCTACCTCTACGGCGTCCTGGCGCTGTTCTTCGCGCCGCAGTTCTTCCCGGCCGAGCTCGGGCAGACCGGTCAGCTGCTCTCGTCGCTCGCCACGTTCGGAGCGGGCTTTGCCGTGCGACCCTTCGGCGCCGCGTTCTTCGGGCGGATCGGCGACATCATCGGTCGCAAGTTCACGTTCCTCGTGACGATCACGCTCATGGGGTTGTCGACCGCCGCGGTCGGACTGCTGCCGACGTACACGCAGATTGGCGTCCTCGCGCCGATCATCCTCGTATTCCTGCGTCTGCTCCAGGGACTCGCGCTCGGTGGCGAGTACGGAGGCGCGGCGATCTACGTCGCGGAGCACTCGAGCGACGAGAAGCGCGGGTTCAATACCAGCTGGATCCAGACGACCGCGACCGTCGGACTCCTGCTCGCGCTTCTGGTGATCGGGCTCTTCCGTGTCGGCATGGGCGACCAGGCGTTCCGCGATTTCGGTTGGCGGATCCCGTTCCTGCTGTCTGCGATCCTCGTCGCGCTCGCGCTGTACGTCCGGCTGCGACTCCAGGAGACGCCGCTGTTCAGCCGGCTCAAGGAGGCGGGCAAGTCTTCGACGTCGCCGTGGCGGGAGTCCTTCGGCGACCCGGCCAACCGCCGGCTGATCCTCCTCGCACTGCTCGGCATGACCGCCGGTCAGGCCGTCGTCTGGTACCAGGGCCAGTTCCAGGCGCTGTTCTTTCTGCAGAACACGCTGAATATCTCGTTCCTGACCTCGTATCTCATCGTAGGCGTCGCGATCGTCCTCGCCACCCCGTTCTTCCTCGTCTTCGGGGCGCTGTCGGACCGGATCGGGCGGAAGAAGATCATCCTCGGTGGGTGTCTGCTCGCCGCCGCCACCTACGTGCCGATCTATCTCCTGATGCAGCAGTTCGCCGGGCCCGGCACGCCGGGCACGAACGCCGCTGGCGCCCCGATCACGCTGCACAACAGTCCGAACATCCCCGCGCTGATCGCATTGGTCTGGATCCAGGTCATCTACGTCACGATGGTCTACGGGCCGATCGCGGCGTTCCTCGTCGAATACTTCCCGGCGCGCATCCGCTACACGTCGCTCTCGATCCCGTACCACATCGGCAACGGGTGGTTCGGAGGGTTCCTGCCGCTGATCGCCGCGTCGCTCGCGGCCGCGACCGGAAACGCCCTTTGGGGTCTGGCGTACCCGATCGTCGTTGCGGTGATGACCGTCGTGATCGGAGGGCTCTTCATCAGGGAGACGAGGCACGTGCGGATCTGGGACGAGGTCGGCGGCCGCGAGGAGAGGCCGGTCCCCGACAGCGCACCAGCGGCAGCGACGGGCGGCAGCCTGTCGGGGTGATCGCCCGAACCCGGGTCGGTCGTCGCAGATGTCGAGACGGGGCGTGCTCTGCGGCTTCCGTCCCGGCCGCGCCTAGAATCGCCCGATCACGCAGCGGAGGAGAGAGCGATGGCGGTCGAGCAGCGGCCTGAGATCGAGGCGCTCCTGGCCGAGGAGCGGCGCTTCCCGCCGGATCCGACGTTCGCCGCGCAGGCGAACGCGAGGGCGGACCTGTACGAGGAGGCCGAGCGCGACTTCGAGGGCTTCTGGGCACGGCTCGCCCGGGAACGGCTCGACTGGTCGAAGCCGTTCGAGACGACGCTGGAGTGGGACCTCCCGTTCGCGAAGTGGTTCGTGGGCGGCCAGCTCAACGTCGCGTACAACTGTGTCGACCGGCACGTCGAGCGAGGACTCGGCGACAAGGTGGCGTACCACTGGATCGGAGAGCCCGGCGACACGCGGACGCTGACCTACGCCGACCTGAAGCGCGAGGTGAGCAAGGCCGCGAATGCCCTGCTCGAGTTGGGCGTCCGGACCGGCGACCGCGTCGCGATCTACATGCCGATGATCCCCGAGCTTCCCATCGCCATGCTGGCGTGCGCGCGGCTCGGCGCTCCTCATACGGTCGTCTTCGGTGGCTTCAGCTCGGAGGCGCTGGCCGGGCGGATCGACGACGCGCAGGCGAAGGTGCTGATCACCGCCGATGGCGGCTGGCGGCGCGGAAAGCCAGTGAACCTCAAGGGAGCCGCGGACGTCGCACTCCAGTCGAGCTCGTCGATCGAGAACGTGCTGGTCGTCCGGCGCGTCGCGGAAGCGGGCGAGCCCGTCGAGATGCGCCCGGGCCGGGACGTGTGGTGGCACGAGATCGTGGATCGGCAGTCGGAGGAGTGCCCTCCGGTCCCCGTCGACTCGGAACACCTGCTCTACCTGCTGTACACGTCCGGCACGACCGCCAAGCCGAAGGGGATCGTCCACACGTCCGCGGGCTATCTGCTCGGCACGAGCTACACCCACTGGGCGATCTTCGACGTCAAGCCCGACGACGTCTACTGGTGCGCGGCCGACATCGGCTGGGTCACCGGACACAGCTACATCGTCTACGGCCCGCTCGCGAACGCCACCACCGGGATCCTCTACGAGGGGGCTCCCGATACCCCCGCCTGGGACCGCTGGTGGCAGATCGTCGAGGACTACAAGGTCACGATCCTGTACACGGCCCCGACCGCCATCCGCGCCTTCATGAAGCAGGGATCCGACTTTCCCGCCCGTCACGACCTCTCTTCGATCAGGATGCTCGGTTCCGTTGGGGAGCCCATCAACCCGGAGGCGTGGCTCTGGTACCACGAGCACATCGGCGGCGGGCGCGCGCCCATCGCCGACACCTGGTGGCAGACAGAGACGGGGATGATCCTCATCACGCCGCTCCCCGGGATCACCACGACGAAGCCGGGCAGCGCCACGTTCCCGTTCCCGGGCGTCGATGCCGACGTGGTGGACGGGGAGGGGAGGAGCGTGCCGCCTGGCGGTGGTGGCTATCTCGTCCTGAAGCGGCCGTGGCCCGCGATGCTGCGCGGGATCTATGGGGACCCGGAGCGCTACAGGCAGACGTATTGGAGCCGCTTCGAGGGGGTGTACTTCGCCGGTGACGGCGCGAAACGCGACCAGGAGGGCTACTTCTGGCTGCTCGGTCGCGTCGATGACGTGATGAACGTGGCGGGGCACCGGATCAGCACCATCGAGGTGGAGTCCGCGCTCGTCGATCATCCCGCGGTCGCCGAGGCGGCAGTCGTGGGTAAGAACGACCCCGTTACGGGCCAGGCGATCTTCGCGTTCGTGATCCTGCGCACGCATGCCGAGCCCTCGGATGCGCTCATCCGGGAGCTCCGGGAGCACGTCGCGAAGGTGATCGGTCCGATCGCGCGCCCGAAGTACCTGCTGCTGACGCCCGATCTGCCGAAGACGCGCTCCGGCAAGATCATGCGCCGACTGCTCAGGGACGTCGCGGAGGGACGCCCTCTCGGCGACACCACGACCCTCGCCGATGCCGGCGTGGTGGAGCTCATCCGATCGAGCACCGGCCGCGAGGAGGAGTGAACGAAGCTCGCCATCCCACGATCCGTGGGTGACCCGCCCGCCCCGCCATCGGTACACCCATTTCGGTCAGCCTCGTCGGGCCCGCGGGCCACTGCATGGCCGACGACACGGATCCACCGGGAAATGACCCTTGACAGGCGTCCGCCCGCATCTACGCTTACGCCGCCGTCGCGGTGCTCGACTTCGACGCCGAAACGGACGCCTTGCTTCCAGCGCCCATCCGAAGAGGGTCTCGTATCGAAATAGATGATGGGACGCAACACTGCGATCTCGCACATCCCCTGTGGGTCATGAGATGTCGGTCCGACCGACGGGGGAGCGGCCAGCATCCTGGCCACTAGCAGGGAGGGTCTGATGACCGCTCGTTCCGGGAATTACGGTCTTGCGCAGGGGTACGCCGCTCTCGTCGGCGTCGTGCTCGTCGCCGTCGGTCTGCTCGGGTTCATCAACAACCCGATCGTCGGCCCGACGGGGCTGTTCGTGACCGATACGGTCCACAACATCGTGCACCTCGCCACCGGAGCACTCGCGCTGTTCATCGCGTTCGGGCTGCGGGGCGAGCAGCAGGCCAACGGCGTGATCGGGTTCGGGGTGCTGTACCTCATCGTGTTCGTCGCGCTCCTGCTCAGCCCGACGCTGTTCGGGCTGCTTCAGCGCCCGGTGAACGCCGCGGACCACGTCCTCCACGCCGCGCTCGGCGTCGTGAGCATCGCGGTCGGCTATATGGCGAAGAAGTCGAGCGAGCGAACGGCGACCGCTCGCTGAACGCGCGCGTTTCCAGCCCCCGGCCACCGGCCGGGGGCTTTTTGATTCCTGCCCGTACCATCCCTTGGTGGATATCCGCGACCGACTCGAACGCCCCCTGCGCGATCTACGGATCTCGGTCACCGACCGATGCAACTTCCGCTGCACCTACTGCATGCCGCGGGAGGTGTTCGGCCGCGACTTCCGGTTCCTTGCCCGCGATGACCTGTTGACGTTCGAGGAGATCGCTCGACTCGCCCGGGTGTTCGTCGCTCAGGGCGTCGAGAAGATCAGGCTGACGGGAGGTGAGCCGCTGCTCCGGCGTGACATCGAGCGGTTGGTCGCGATGCTCGCCGGCGTGGGCGGTGTCGACCTGACACTCACCACGAACGGATCGCTCCTACCAACCAAGGCGCATGCGCTCAAGGCAGCCGGACTGCGGCGCGTGACGGTGAGCCTTGACGCGCTCGAGGACGACGTGTTCAAGCGGCTGAACGACGTGGACTTTCCGGTCGCGCGAGTGCTGGAAGGGATCGAGGCCGCAGAAGAGGCGGGCCTGACGCCGATCAAGATCAACATGGTCGTGCGGCGCGGGGTGAACGAGCGAAGCGTGTTGCCGATGGCGCGTCACTTTCGCGAGCGCGGTCATGTCCTGCGCTTCATCGAATACATGGATGTAGGGCACACGAACGGGTGGAGGCTGGATGACGTGGTGCCGGCGGGAGAGATCGTGGAGGCGATCGACGCCGAGATGCCGCTCGAGCCGCTGTCGCCGAACTACCCAGGCGAGGTCGCGAACCGCTGGCGCTATCGCGACGGGTCGGGTGAGGTGGGCGTCATCGCCTCGGTCTCGGAGCCGTTCTGCGGCTCTTGCACGCGCGCCCGCGTGACGGCCGACGGGACGCTTTACACGTGTCTCTTTGCGTCGGCGGGACGCGATCTTCGCGGCGCGCTCAGGAGGGGTGTCGGTGACGAGGAGCTCGCTGGGCTGGTACGCGCCGTCTGGCGCGGCCGGGACGACCGTTACTCCGAGCTACGTACGCTGGCGTCCGCTCGCGACGAGAAGGTGGAGATGTCGCGCATCGGCGGCTGACGCCGCACGCGAAACGCGCGCGGGGGCGCGGGATCGACTGTTTCGGGGCTGCCACGGGCGCTATCCTTGCGGCGGCCCGGGCTG
>JADDQH010000007.1 GCA_016781485.1 Chloroflexota bacterium
GACGGGAGGCGGTCGAAGGGGCTCGCCCGGCCGGGCAGCGTCCACCGCGCGGCACCCGAACGCACCTCGACGTCGCCGCCCGAGACGACGACGACGCACGCTTCCGACGCCGCCGCGGCGAACCGGACCTCGGCCTCCACCCACACGGCGTCGAACGAGAGGTACCGCCAGCCGACGCGTCCCGGGTCGATCGCCACCCGCCCGCGGTCGTTGGGTCGCACGCGAAGCGCGTCGTCAGGCAGGTCGTTCGGGAGCGCGCGAGGGTGGACGGTCGACACCCCGAGGAGCTCGGTCATCCGGGCGAGCTCGCGCTCAACGGCCCGGCTTGTCAGGGTCCGGGAGCACCGCGTCGGTCACGAGGTGGAGGAGGTCGTGGTACGAGGAGATGAACGTCCGGAGCGTGCGGACAGTCGGCCCGTACGTGTCGAACTCGTGCTCGCGAAGCCCGTCCGGTTCGTACGCGCGGACGAAGTCGGGGAAGCGCGCCTGCAGCTCAGCCAGGATGGCCGGGTCGACCGGGTCGTCCATCCTCGGTCGCACCTCGACCGACGAGGCGTTGAACCGCTTCTGCCACGCGAAGGGCAGGGTGATGACGACGTCGCCGCCGATGAGCTGGGACCAGTGGTAGTGGTGGCGGATCGCCGCGCCGAGGAGGCGCGCGCGGTAGCCGCGGTCGCGGAACAGGCCGTAGGCGCGCTTGAAGACGGCGATGCCGCTCCAGGGGAGCGCGGCCGGGTCGGCGACGATCCCGTCACGCTCCGTCTGGACCCGCAGCCAGTCCTCGAGGCGGCCCATCATGATCGTGACGACCGGGCCCATCCGCTCGGTCGACTCACCCGATGCTTCCCGCGCGCGGAGGCCTCGCTCGATCGCGTCGGCGGCGGCGAGCGCCTGCGGGACCGTGAAACACACGGTCACGTTCACGCTGATGCCTCTCCGCGTCGCCTCCTCGATCGCCCTGATGCCGGCAGACGTGGCCGGGAACTTCACGATGACGTTCGGGGTGAGCGAGTCGAAGCGCGCCCCCTGGGCGACCATCCGCTCCGGGTTCCCGTAGAGGGTGGGGTCGGTCTGCATCGAGAGCCGTCCCTGGCGGCCGCGGTAGCGGTCGAACGCGGGCTCCAGGAGCCGCGCGGCGCGGACCGACATCTCCTCCACGGCCGCCCACGCGAGGTCGGCCTCCGTCCGCCGCGGATCCTCCGCGGCGAGCTCCCGGACCCGGTCCCGCCAGCGGCCCGGGTCGTGCTTCCAGACGTCCGCCACGATCGTCGGGTTCGCGGTCGCGCCGACCGCGCCGTAGGAGATCGCGTACTCGAGCTCGTCGATCGCGCACGAGTCGTTCCAGATGTCCGTCGCCGTCTCGGCGATCGTCCGCCCGAGGGGCGAGTCGGCGAGCGGCGGCGTCGGCGCGGTCAGGGTCTGCATGGTCGCCTCGAACCCCGCCCGGCCGTGCGGCCGTGCGGAGGGTGCAGGAGTCCTCTCGTGGCGGCGGGTGTCTTCTCCGTGCCGCCGCTGTGGACGGTCATCTCGTGCCTCAACGATACTCCGAGTGTGGACCGCAGCGTCACGCATCCCGTGCTCTCGCGCACTCCGAGCATGCCCTCGCCACCGCCGTCCCCCGCCCACGACGCGCGCCAGGGATCCGGGGCGTGAAGACACTCGCGCGAGGGACTGAGGCGGGTCGGACCCGGACCGAACGCGCGTTACGCCTGACCGTCGGGCAGGCCGTCGTCCGTTTCCTCGCCGCGCAGCGCAGCGAACGCGACGGCGTCGAGCACCGGCTCATCGAGGGGTGTTTCGGGATCTTCGGCCATGGCAACGTGGCGGGCGTCGGGCAGGCACTGCTGGAGGCCGAGCTGGCCGACCTGCGGATGCTCCACTACTACCAGGCGCGCAACGAGCAGGCGATGGTGCACGCGGCCGTGGGCTTCGCCCGGATGCGGAACCGGCTGTCGACCCTCGCCTGCACCTCCTCGATCGGGCCGGGCGCGACGAACATGGTCACGGGCGCCGCCCTCGCGACGATCAACAGGCTCCCGGTCCTGCTGCTCCCCGGAGACACGTTCGCGACCCGACCGGCCGACCCCGTCCTCCAGCAGCTCGAGCACCCGGGCGGCTACGACGTCTCCGTCAACGACTGCTTCCGCCCGGTCTCGCGCTTCTTCGACCGGGTCGATCGCCCCGAGCAGCTGCCCGCGGCCCTGCTGGGTGCGATGCGCGTGCTCACCGACCCCGCGGAAACGGGCGCAGTGACGATCGCGCTTCCGCAGGATGTCCAGGCAGAGGCGTTCGACTGGCCGGAGGAGCTGTTCCGGGCACGGACCTGGCACGTCCCGCGCCCGGCGCCCGACCCGGCGGCGCTCCTTCGCGCCGTCGAGATCATCGGGTCCGCCAGACGCCCGCTCATCGTCTCCGGCGGAGGGACGATCTACTCGGAGGCGACCGATGCGCTGCGCGCGTTCGTGGAGAGCACCGGCATCCCGGTCGCCGAAACGCAGGCGGGCAAGGGGTCGCTCCCCTACGACCACCCGCAGTCCGTGGGCGCGATCGGCGCCACCGGCACGACCGCTGCCAACGCCCTCGCCCGAGACGCCGACGTGGTCATCGGGATCGGAACGAGGTGGACGGACTTCACGACGGCGTCCCGCACCGCGTTCGCGGCGCCCGGCGTCCGCTTCGTCAACGTCAACGTCGCCGCGTTCGACGCGGCGAAGCATTCCGGCGTCGCGGTCGTCGCGGACGCCCGGTCGGCGATCGAGGCGCTCGCCGCGCGGCTCGAGGGTCGGGCGGCCGAGCCGGAGTACCGCGCGGAGGCGACCCGCCTCGCCCGGGAGTGGGACGCCGTCGTCGGCAGGGCGTACGCCCTCGGCCATCGGCCGCTGCCGGCCCAGTCGGAGGTAATCGGCGTCGTGAACGAGGTGAGCGAGCAACGGGACGTCGTCGTCTGCGCGGCAGGATCGATGCCGGGCGACCTGCACAAGCTGTGGCGCACGCGGGACTCGAAGGGGTACCACGTGGAGTACGGCTATTCCTGCATGGGCTACGAGATCGCCGGGGGGCTCGGCGTGAAGATGGCGAGCCGCGACCGCGACGTCTTCGTGATGGTCGGCGACGGGTCGTACCTGATGATGGCCCAGGAGCTGGTGACGGCCGTCCAGGAGCACGTCAAGCTCATCGTCGTGCTCGTCGACAACCACGGCTTCGCGTCGATCGGCGGGCTCTCGGAAAGCATCGGCAGCCAGCGCTTCGGGACGTCGTATCGCTACCGGCACCCGGCGACCGGGAGACTGGACGGCGACCTGCTGCCCGTCGACCTGGCCGCGAACGCCGAGAGCCTGGGCGTGCGGGTGCTGCGCGCCCGGACGATCGAGGAGTTCCGTGCGGCGCTCGCGGAGGCTAAGGCGCAGGAGGAGGCCCGTCCGGTCCTCGTCCACATCGAGACCGACCCGCTCGTCCCCGCGCCGAGCAGCGAGTCGTGGTGGGACGTGCCGGTGGCGGAGGTTTCGGAGCTCGACTCGACCCGCGAGGCGCGCCGGTCCTACGTCAAGGACAAGACGAAGCAGCGTCCGCTGGTCTGACGGCCGCAGGGTCGCCGCCGGCGTCCACGCCCACGCGGACGTCGATCCAGCCGGTCACACCGACGGCACGAACACGGCGGGCGGCGTCTCCGACAGCAGCGTGCGCGTCGTCTCGAGTCCCCAGTCATCGAGGTCCTCGAGTCGGTCGCTGGACGCGCGTAGACCGCCGAAGCGAGCCACGTGGGCCGCCCACTCCTCGCGTCGCTCGACGGCGGGGCGGACGATCAGACAGTCGGGATCGTTCACCCAGAAGCGCCCGTGCTGGAACGCGCGCGCGGCGCCGGTCACGATCGCCGCCCGCGAGCTCGGCGAGGACATGTCGCCGTCGCCCGGCTCGTAGACTGGTCCCGTATCGGGGCTGATCCGCATCGCGTCGAAGAGCCCGACGCTGGGCAGGATCGGGGCGCCGCAGCCGAGGAGGTACGCGTCGCCGATGGAGTCGCGGATCAGCTCGACCCCGCTCCGGTACGCCGCGAGCGGCGAGACGTCCTCGTGACGTCGCCCGGCGAGCCCGCCCGCGTAGACGAAGTCGATCTTGAAGTAGTCGAACCCCCAGCCTCGTAACGTTCCGAAAACGTCCTCGAGGTATGCGCGGGCGCCGGGGTGGGTGGTATCGAGCGCGAACAGGTCCTGATCCCAGTTGTAGCCCGCGTCGACGGGTGCGTCGGGCCCGCCGACCAGCCAGTCGGGATGCTGCGCGGCCAGGGCAGACCGCGCGCCGGCGAGGAACGGAGCGACCCAGATCCCGGCCCTCCGTCCCTCCGCGCGGATCCCGTCGACGAGCGCGGTGAGCGACGCGAAGCGGTCGGAGAGCGAGAGCCAGTCCCCGACCTCGCTCTGGTAGCCGTCGTCGAGCTGCACGACCTCGACCGGCAGCTGGAGCCGCCCGATCGCCTCGAGGTTCTCGACCATGTCGGCTTCCCTGACGTCGGTGAAGTAGTGGTACCAGGAGCACCAGACGGTGGGAGCTGGCCGGATCGCCGATACGCCGGTGCGCACCGCGAACGCGTCCGCCCACCGCGCCAGTGCGCCGTCGATGCCTCCGGGTCCGTCGTCGACGTGCTCCTCGAGAGACGCATCGGCCGAGACCAAGAGCCGCCCGTCGCGGACCTCGGCACGGATCGAGGGGATGACCCCGAGCCCGTCCGGGACGGCGAAGACGTGGACGGGGGCGGCCTCGTCCGGCTGGACCGCGAGGAGTCCGTCGGCCCGGAACGCCTCGTCCAGAGACTCGCTCTTGCGCTGATAGTGGAGGACCCGGTTCCTCTTGCTGAGCGGGCGGAACGGGCGGTCGCCGACCCGGTAGGTCGCGGTCGGGGTCCAGGACTGCCAACCGTGCTCGTAGAGGCGCCCCCGTGCCTCGTCGATCGGGATCTCCGCGATCCGCTCCACGACCGCCCCTCCCCGGGTGCTAGGCAACGCTCCTCCTCCAGCTCATAGCTCCGGTCACCAGCCTGCATTGTTGCTCGCCGGCCGGACGCCGCTTCGCGAGTTCCCCTTCCCGCCGCGATTCCAGTGGTACACAATCGCGAAAGTTCGACGGACGAGATGTCGAAAGGAGCGCACGAGATGGCCGACCAGCACACCGTCGGGGAAGAGGCGCAGCAGCAGGAGCACAGCCACCCGGCGCAGATCCATACGCACGATCACTACCACGTGACGCACCACCACACGGGCGGCCCGCTCGGCGAGTTCCAGCACCGATCGCATTACCACAGCCATGAGCACGACCATGGGCCGCTCGTCCATGGGCACCAGCACTCGGACGAGGAAGAGCGCAGGGACCACGACGCGGAGGCGCATGTCCACGACCACAGCGACCCGACGGGCGAGGCCGGCGTGGCGAGGTAGCAAGGGATATCGGGGTCGCGAGCATCCCGGGAAAGGCGCCAGCGACCGCGCCCCTTCGACGGCCCGTGGTCGCGCGCGCACCCTGCAGCGCGACCCGGCCACGTGTTCCTGACAGGCGGGAGCAGCTCCCGTCCCCGATGATCGTGCCCGTGTCCGACCGGGTCCTGACCGCAGCCGAGCTCAACCGGGCCACGCTCGCTCGGCAGCTGCTGCTCGAGCGGGTCGCGCTCGACGCCGTGGAGGGGATCGAGCGGCTCGTGGCGCTCCAGGCGCAGGAGCCGGCGTCACCGTACATCGCGCTGTGGACGCGCATAGACGGGTTCCGCGCCGAAGACCTCGACCGAGCCTTCCTCGAGCGGCATGTCGTCAAGGCGACGCTGCTGCGCGTGACGCTCCACGTCGTCAGCGCTCGCGACTACCGCTGCTTCTGGCCCGCGGTCGCCCCCGCGCTCCGGCTGTGGCGACAGCAGGCGATGAAGCGACTCGACCTCACGCTCCCGCTCGACGAGCTCGCTCAGAAGGCTCTCGCGTACGCGTCCGAGCCGCGGACGAACGACGAGATGCGGAAGCACCTGCCGCAGATGCAGGATGGGACAGGACCGGCGGGGCAGAACGACTCCTGGTGGGCCGTGCGGACGCACGCCCCCTTCGCGATGGCCCCGAGCAACGTGCCCTGGTGCTTCGGCCGCCGCCCGACCTACGTGGCCGCGCCGGCCTGGCTGGGAGAGCCGTTGGCGTCGGAGCAAGAGGGGCTCGACCACCTGATCCGTCGCTACCTGGCGGGCTTCGGACCGGCGACCGTCGGCGACATCCACCAGTTCACGCGGGTCGAGCGGAGTCGACTCAGGCCGGCCGTCGAACGGCTCGCCCCTGGGCTCCGCACCTTCCGGGACGAGCGCGGGCGGGTGCTGTACGACCTCCCCAACGCGCCCCTCCCGCCGGCCGACACCCCCGCGCCCGTGCGCTTCCTGCCCATGTGGGACAGCACGCTGCTCGCGTACGAGGACCGCAGCAGGGTCATCGCCGAGCAGTACCGGCGGCGCGTCCTCCAGGTGAACGGCGACTGGCTGCCGACGTTCCTTGTCGACGGCCACGTCGCCGGGCTGTGGCGCGCGGACGTCCACGACGGACGGACCACGATCCGACCGGAGCCGTTCGAGCCGCTCTCCCCGGACGTGAAGGAGCAGCTCGCGGAGGAGGCCCAGCGACTCGCCCGCTTCGTCGAGCCACTCGAACCCGCCGTCTACAAGCGCTACGCCAACACGTGGATGAAGTAGGAGGCGCCAGGGCATGAGGGAGGCCGCGTCCGAGCGAGCGGAGTCGGTCGCCGGGCACGAAGACGTCGCGTGGGACCCCGCGGTCGCGCCCGACACGACGGAGCACGCCCGCGAGGCGTACCTCCCAAAGCCCAGGCCGGAACGTCACGGCGTCGCGCTATGCCTGTCAGGGGGCGGCTCGCGGGCGGCGCTGTTCCACCTGGGAGTCCTACGCCGGTTGAACGAGACGGGCGTGCTGTCGCAGGTCACGACGATCAGCTCGGTCTCCGGGGGGAGCATCCTCGCCGCCCACCTCGCCAGGACGGTACCGGTCTGGCCAGCGAAGGGGGACCCGATCCCCTCGTTCCAGGAGCGAGTCGTCCACTCGTTCGAGGCGTTCGTCCGGAAGAACCTGCGGACGGCGCCGTTGGCCGAGCGGCTGCTGCCGTGGAACTTGCTGCGCGAGAGAACGCAGATCGACAAGCTCGTCAGGCTCTTCGACAGGCACCTCAATGGAGCGAGGATCGAGGACCTACCCGGCCCGCCTGACGCGCCCCGCTACGTGTTCTGCGCGACCGACAACGTGTTCGCCACGAACTGGACGATCGAGCGGGAGCGGATGGGCGACTACATGGCGGGCTACACCCGGGAGCCGCCGCAGTGGACCGTCGGGCGGGCGGCCGCGGCTTCATCGTGTTTCCCGCCGCTGTTCGACCCGATGCCCATCGACGTCTCCCCTGCCGACCTGAGTCGCGGCGACTATCGAGGCGACGATCGTGACGCGCTGATCCGAGGATTGAAGCTGAGCGACGGCGGGTTGTACGACAACCTCGCGCTGGAGCCGGTCTGGAACGACCACGAGGTCGTGATCGTGAGTGACGGCGGGGCGACCTTCGACCCGCAGGCCGACTCGTGGCTGTGGCCGCGGCTGAAGCGATACAGCACCCTGATGGGCGTCCAGGCGACCAAGATCCGCAAGCGCTGGCTCATCGCGAGCTACGCGACGCAGGTGATGGGCGGCGCGTACATCGGGATCGGCAGCCCGGTCGCAAACTACAGGACGGGTGGACCGGGCTATCCAGAGAAGCTGGTCGATGAGGTCGTATCCGAGGTTCGCACTGACCTCGACGCGTTCAGCAGGGCCGAGATCGGCGTCCTCCAGAACCACGGGTACCTGATCGCCGAGGCCGCCCTCGCGAAGCACCTCTCACGCGCTCCGCTGAAGATCACCCCCGCGCCGCTCCACCTACCCGCCCGGGAGTTGATGGACCCGAGCATCGTCCGCGGGCTGCTCGCCGATAGCCACAGGCGCAAGCTGCCGTTCGGGCGCGGCAGGTGGCTACCGTACGTGTTCGAGTAGGCGATCTGCCGGATCGGTAAGGAGCGGGTCATCCGCGAGGATGAGGGACGAAATCATCGGGAGGACGGATGCGGATCCCCGGCGCGGCGACTAGCGTGACGCAGATGCGGATCCGTGCCGCCGGCCGACGACTCCCCAGGCTCAGCCCGACGCTCGTCGACGTCTCGATCGTGCTCGGTCTCGCGGCGATCGTCGTCGAGGAGTCGTGGCCGCGCGTCCCTGCCGACGCGCAGGACTCGACTTCTACGCTGCTGCCACTTCTCATCGGGTTCGCGACCGTGATCCCCCTCCTCTGGCGGCGACGCGCGCCGGTGCCCGTCGTCATCGCCGTCACGGCCACCGCATTCGCAACCGCCGTCCTCTTCCGAACGGAGTCTTCGGCCACCTTCTTTGCGTTCCTGCTGGCGGTCTTCTCCGCCGGCGCCCATAGCCGGTCGCTCGAGGCGTCGCTGGCAGGACTCGGCGCCATCGTCTTCTTTCTCGTCGTCATGGCGTGGACCGAGGGTGAGATCCAGCCGTGGTCGATCCTGATGGGCGCGATGATGACGGGGACGTGGATCGCCGGTGAGACGCTCCGGCGCCGCGCGGTCCTCACGGCCGATCTCCAAGCCCGCGCGGCCCAGCTGGAACGCGAGCGCGACGAGGAAGCGCAGCGGGCGGTCGCGGAGGAGCGCGTCCGGATCGCCCGAGAGCTTCACGACGTCGTCGCGCACAGCGTCAGCGTGATGGTCGTGCAGGCGGCCGCGGCGCGCCGGATCATGGACAGCAGACCGGACGCCGCACGGGAGTCGATGGAGTCGATCGAATCGACGGGTCGCCAGGCACTTGCCGAGATGCGACGCCTGCTCGGCGTCCTCCGAAGCGGGGACGAGGAGGCGCTCGCCCGTGCGCCGCAGCCGACTCTCGACTACCTGCCCAGGCTCATAGAGGACATCCGCGAGGCAGGACTCCCGGTCGAAGTGCGGGTCGAGGGAGAACCGCGTCCTCTCCCGCCCGGCGTCGATCTCTCCGCGTACCGGGTCGTCCAGGAGGCGCTCACGAACGCGCTGCGCCATGCGGGCCCGGCAAGGGCGTCGGTGGTCGTCCGCTACGGGCAGGATGACGTGGAGATCGAGGTGACCGACGACGGCCGGGGTGTGCCGGAGGACGCGGGAGCGGCGGGAGGCCCCGGACACGGTCTGGTCGGGATGCGTGAGCGCGTGGCGCTGTTCCGCGGTGAGTTCCAAGCGGGACCCGGAGACGGCGGGGGCTTCGCGGTCAGGGCGCGTCTTCCCGTCGAGCCGAACCAGGCATGAAGCACCGCGTACTCATCGCGGACGATCAGTCACTTCTGCGGAGGGGATTCCGACTAATCCTCGAGTCGGAGCCGACGATCGATGTCGTCGGCGAGGCGGTCGATGGCCTGGACGCCGTCTCGATGGCGCGCGTGCTGCGGCCCGACGTCGTGCTCATGGACATCCGGATGCCGAACGTCGACGGCCTCGAGGCGACGCGGCGGATCCTCGCGAACGGCAACGGGTCGACGAAGGTCCTGATCCTCACGACGTTCGACCTGGACGAATACGTCTACGAAGCACTTCGTTCCGGGGCGAGCGCTTTCCTGTTGAAGGACGCCCCGCCCGAGCAGTTGATCCACGCCATCCACGTCGTCGCCGCCGGCGATGCACTGCTCGCTCCTTCGGTGACGCGCCGTCTCATCCACGAATTCGCGAAGCGACCAACGCCGCGGGAGGCGACGGGTCCTGACCTCCGCGAGCTGACGGCGCGGGAGGTCGAGGTCCTCAAGCTAGTCGCCAGAGGCGACTCGAACGCGGAGATCGCACACGCGCTGTACGTGAGCGAGACGACGGTGAAGACGCACGTGGCGCGGATCCTGGCGAAGCTCGGCGCGCGCGATCGGACGCAGGCCGTGGTGCTGGCGTACGAGAGCGGGCTCGTGCAGCCCGGTGTGCGGTAGTCGATCGCTCGGCCGATCCTCCTCCCACCGGGTGAGCGTGGGCTCTCGGAAATCGGCCGCGAGGACGACCGCTTTCAGCACCTGAGGGCGACGACGGGCGCCCTCCCTGAGTCGACCATCTCCTCAACGCCGGTCGGCCATACAGACCGCGAAGAAGGAGAGGGACATGAAGTCGATCCAGTCGTCACACGGGGCCGCTCGCCGCATCACCGCGATCGGCGTTCTCGCCGCCGCGGCGCTCGCATCCGCGACCGCCGTCGCCGCGGATGGTGCGACCGTTACCCGAGGCGATCTCAGTGCGTTCGCTACGAGCAGCGACCCGAACATCGATGGTCGCGCCCAGATGGTCCGGACGGGCGACGGCAAGACGATCGTGACCGTCCACGTCACGGGGCTCCTGCCCGAAACGACGTACGGTTCCCACGTCCACCAGCAGGCGTGCTCCAACAACTCCGCCGGCGGCCACTACAAGCACGATCCTGCCGGCGCCCCCTACCCGCCGAACGAGCTGTGGCCGGCCTTCACGACGAACGAAGCGGGCATCGGCAACGGCCGAGCCGTGGCCGAGTGGACAGCCGGCCCGAACGCGGTGTCGGTCGTCGTCCATGCGCCGGGTGGCGCGAAGATCGCCTGCGCCGACCTCGAGTAGCTCCTTCTCCCTCGTCTCCTCGTGCCGCCCCTGCCATGCGGTGGAAGGGGCGGCACGCCGCCATTTGCCGCATCCCGGCGTGTCGGCCGGTCCTCCGGAGGGCGCCGTGGTCCTCGCTGCACTGTGGCCGCCGGTCGCTACGGAAGGACGATGGAACGCGCGCCGGGGTCGATGACCACGTGGCCGCCGTTCGGCAGGATCATCTGCGGATCCGTGTGGCCGAAGTCGAGCCCGAGGACGACGGGCAGGTCGGAGCGCCCGGACTCTACCGTCAGGAGGTCGTCGATCACCTTCGCGAGCTCCCGGTCCTGCTCCTCCCCGTATCCGCGCACCCGCCCGACGAGCATCCCGGCCAGCCGCTCCAGGATCCCCTGCGTCCCGTAGTTGCGGAGCCAGGACCTGATCAGTTCGAGTGATGGTCCGTCCTGGTAGCTCTCCCAGTACAGGACGGCGCCGTCCCACACCTCAGGGCGCGGCCACCAGCGCGTCCCCTTGAGGAACTCGAGCACCTCGAGGCAGCCGCCGACCAGGTGCCCCTCGACCCGCTCGCTTCCGCCCTGCCACGTCCACCCCGGGTTCGGCCGCATCGTCCGGCGATCGCCGGCGCGCTCCATGTCCTCCCATGGGATCCGCTCCTCGGTCCATTCGTCCGACGCCGACAGCTCGCCGATCGGCTCGTCTGACATCAGGGCCCGTCGGAACCACTGCTCGGTGTACGGGAGTGTCCCGCCGTTCTCGGCGATACCCGCCATGACCGACGGCCCGTAGAACGTCTGGACGCCGCTGAGCAGCGCGAACACGTGGAGCGTCGTCGTGTCCGAGTAGCCGAGGAAGACCTTGGGGTTCGCGGCGAGCGTCTGCGCGTCGATGTAGGGCAGGACCCGGACGGAGTCCTCCCCGCCGATCGTCGTGATGATCCCGTCGATCGATGGGTCGTCGAAGGCGCGGTTCAGGTCGTCGGCGCGGGCCGCGGGGTTCCGCCACAGCCAGTCAGCGTCGGCGCGGGTGTGGGGCATCTCGACCACGTCCAGCCCGAAGCGCTCCCGCAGCTCGCGCACCCCCATCTCGTACCGGTGCGGGATCGTGCCGGGTCCGCCCCAGGAAGGCGACACGAGCGCGACGCGGCTCCCGGGGCGAAGCGGGCGAGGCTTCTGGAGCGTGAGCATCGACGGAGCGTATCGCCTTTCGGCCGGCTCGCCGCCCAAGGCGCAGCGGACCCGGAAGAAGACGAGAGCAAGCCTTCGGGAAGATCTCGGACGGCTCTCTCCTTCGCGGCGGCCCGTTGGACTCTCCCGATATCCTTCCCCGGTGGCCCTGTACCGACTCCACGAGCTGCCCGAGCTCGTCGCGCCGGTGCTCGTCGCCGCGTTCGACGGTTGGATCGACGCCGGGTCGGCATCGACGACAGCCGCTCAGCGTCTTGCGCGTGGCGGCGACGTCGTCGCGACCTTCGAGGCGGACCTGCCGTTCGACTACCGCGCACGGCGGCCGACGCTCGAGATCGTGGACGGGCGGCTCGCCGAGCTGACCTGGCCGGACCTCGCCGTCCGCCAGACCCGTCTCGGGCGCCGTGACCTCCTCGTACTCTCGGGCGCCGAGCCCGACTACCGCTGGCGGGAGTTGGCGGACGACGCCGTCGAGCTCGCCGTGCGGCTCGGGGTCGTCGAATGGATCAGCCTCGGCTCGATCCCCGCGGCAGTCCCGCACACGCGACCGGTGCCGGTACTCGGCTCGGAATCTCGTCCGGGGCTTCTCCGCGGCAACGTCCAAGCGGGACCCGCCGGGGTACTGCGGGTCCCGTCGGCGGCGATCTCCGTGATCGACTTCGCCATGTCGCGGGCCGGCATCCCGGCCGTCGGGTACTACGCCCAAGTCCCGCACTACATCAACGGCGAGTACCCAGCCGCGGCGCTCGAGCTGCTGCACGCCGTCGGCCGCCACCTCGGCGACGAGATCGAGGTCGGCTTACTGCCGCAGGAAGCGCGCCTGCTGCGCGACAGGCTGGACTCGGCGACGGTGAGTGACGACGCGACCAGGGCGTACGTGGAGCGGCTCGAGTCGATGGTGGACGAAGCGCGCTTGCCGTCGGGCGACGAGCTGATCGGGGACATCGAGCGCTTCCTGCGCGAACGCGGGTCGGAGGGAAGCCAGCGCTCCTGACGCCTCTCCAGGCGCGCTTCTGTCGTCAGGGTTCGGAGTAGGTCGCCGCTCCCGCCTCGGACGGCGCCACACCTCGCTCTGGCCCGCGCCGCTCTGCCCGCCCGAACCAGTGCCAGAAGAGGACGGTCGCCGTCGCGTAGAGGACGATGATCGTCAGGAAGTTCAGGGCGTACCCGGCGTCGAAGCCCAGCCGATCCTGGAGGAGGCTGTACCACGGTCCGCCGATCGCCCACCCCAGGGAGAATTCGAGGCTGAGCACCGCCGAGAGCGTCGCCCGTCCCGAGGCGGGGACCTGCTCCATCGCGAATGCGCTGAAGATCGGATTACCCGCGTTCATCAGGGAGCTCCGGACCGCCATCGCAACGACGACGGTCCACAGGATCGGCGAGAAGCCGAGGACGACGAGGAACGGGATGCTCGCCGCCTGGACGATGACGACGGAGCCCACCTTCCCCAGGCGCCGCGCGAGGAGCGGCTGCGCCAGGATCGCGACGACGGTCCCCAGGCTCATCACGGCGAACACACCGTTGACCGAGGCGAGGTCGAGCCCGAACTTGCGCTGGACGAAGAGGTTCAGGAACGGGATGAGCTGCCCGGCGCCGATCGAGATCAGGAAGCTCGGAAGGACCAACCGGAACAACGTCGCTCGGTCCTCGACGACGATCCCGACGCGAGCGAGTAGTCCCGGGCCCAACGCTCGTTCGGCCGGTGGCCGTCCCCTCCGGTCGTCACGGATGAGGAACACGGTCCCCAAAGCCACGAGCATGAGCGCGAGTTGGACGGCGATCAGGACGCGGTGAGTGTCGGGGCTGTCGGCCGGGATGCCGGAAGTCGATCCCAGCCACGCGGCGATCACGCTGCCGAGAGCGGCGGCAAGTATGTTCGTTCCCACCGCCGTCGCGTACTGGAGGGAGAACAGCTCGGTGCGGTTCCCCTCACGGCTTCGCTCGGTCAGGAACGGAGCCTGGACGACGAACAGCATCTGGATCCCGGCACCGTACGCGCCCGACAGCAGGAAGAAGTGCCACTCCGTTTTCGCCGCCAGAAGTCCGACGAGCGCGATGCTGGCGAGGCCAGTGGCGACCAGCATGACGAGACGGCGACCGAACCGGTCGGACAGCGCACTCGCGGGGAAGGAGACGACGATCCCGGCGATGGAACCCGCGGTGGCGATGAGGCCGATCGTGGGCCGGTCGATGCCGACCGACGCCAGGTACAGGTTGAAGTTGATCCAGAACAGCCCGAGCGAGATGCCGGAAACGAGCGTCGTGAGCAGGTAGACCCGCGCATCATGCTCGAAGCCCATGAAGGCGGAGACCAGCTGACGGACGCGTGACAACAGACTCCTCGCGAGTGCGGTCAGGGACGCCGAGAGTATGGCGCCCGATCTCGCGACGTCACCGCAGCACCGCTTCCGACCCGCGGCACGCCTTTCCTCAGTGAAGGTTTGCCTAGAGGCAGTGCGCTGGGCGCCGGGGGAAGTCTCGTGGGCCTTGACCCACCCGTCGTCGTCGAGACAGGGGGGTGTATCGTTATCGGGACGATCAGAGGGTCGCCGTTCGCGCGTGGTCTCTCCTCGAACGACCCGTGAGTCCGATAGTCGGTTCGAGAGCAAGGAGGTCACGTGACCAAAGGCACGATCAACAGACTCGTCAGCGAGCGGGGCTTCGGCTTCATCCGCGGCGCCGTCCGCGTGTATCCGGCTTGAACCCGATGAACCTCACGCCGAAGAGACCGCCGGTCAGCAACGACATCAAGCACGTCATCGACGAGTACAAGCACAAGGCGCGCACCATCACGTGCGTGTGCGGCTGGCACGGTGGCAGCGAGGCCGCGCCGGGGGGCCGCTCCGAGTGGACGGAGCACTTGCTGGCGAAGCGGGGGCCTCAGCGCTAGCGCTCCGCGACGGCACGCCGGGAGAACGCCCGTCGTCGGATGAGCGGTCCGGACGGCTCCGATCGTCGGCTTCTGACGATGATGTCGCTGGCCCTGTCCTCGAACGCCCTACTCGGGACCTTCGTCGCCGTCCGTGACGACATCCCCGCGCGCTGGGGGGGCTTGCCACTGGGTCATCGAGCGTCACGCGACTTCTTCGTCGGTTGGGGCACCGGCCTTTCCGGTCCCGCACCGCTCTACCTTCTGCAACTCCTGGCGACCGCCGGCCTGTGGCGGGACGATCGGACGGCGAGGGCGAGCCGCGCACTCCTGGCGCTCCTCGGCATCGCCTACGCCGCTGGGATGATCGGGGAGCCCGTCGCCTGGCACGTCCTGCGGCCGTCACGCTTCGATCCGCTCAAGACTCCGATCGTCGCGGGAAACCTCGTGCTACCCCTCGCGATGACGGTGCTCGCGATGCAACGTGCCCGCACCGGGTCCCTGAGCTGATGCGAGGCGCCCGTTCCGACCGCCGACGGGGACAGGCGACGTCGGATCAGCGCTGTCGGGCTCGCAGCGACGCCTTGTACGCCCTCTTGCCCGCCTGGTAGCGCTCGAGCGCCTCCGGTGAGTCGACGTCGCCGAGCGTCGGATAGGTCGGGGCGACCTCTTCCCACCGCGGTGGCCGCACGCCCAGCCTCTTCCCGAGGATCGCGATGAGGCTTTTCGCCTTCATCTCGCTGATGCCCGGCAGTGCCGATAACCGCCGCTCGAGGTCCGGACCGTCGGCAGCCTCCTCCCAGATCCGCTGCGCGTCGCCGTCGTGATCGCGGACGACCGCAGCGCACAGCTGCTGCGTCCGCTGTGCCATCGTCCCGGGGTACCGGTGGAGCGCCGGGCGTCGCCGGAACGCCTCGTTCAGCTCGTCCGGGTCCATCTGCGCGATCCGTCGCGGGTCGAGCGTTCCGATCCGTCTCCGAAGCTCGAGCGGACCGTAGAAGGCGGTCTGGACGGTGACCTGCTGGTCCAGGACGAACCCGATCAGGAGCGCGAGAGGTTGCTGGACGAGGAGCTTGTCAGCCTCCTCGTCGCCGGTGAAATGAAGTCGATCGACACCGGTCGTCGCATCCATCCCGCGATGGTACGCCGACCGGCACCGCCGAGCCTACGGAGCGACCGCGGCGCTCTCCAGTTCGGCGAGATGGTCCCGGTAGTGGGCATGCGACTGGCCCGCGATCGCCTCCAGCAGCGGCTGTTCGCCAGTCCACCACCGGGGTCGCGCGAGTCCATCCTCGTCGAGCTCCTCGATCGCCCGACGAAGCGCCTCGTACGCCGCTCGGCTCTCGGTCAACACCGTCTCGAGCGGATCGTCACGGTGCCGACGGTAGATCGACTCATTGAGCGCGTCGGTGCCGCCCTCGGCATCGGCGGTCATCCGCGCGATCTCCTCAGGCGACGGATCCGGACCCGATTGCTCGGCGGTCCAGCGCTCATACGCCGCGATATGCGCAACGCAATCCTTCAGCGTCCACTCTCCCCACTGCCTGGACTCGAGGAAGCGTTCGCGCGGGATCCGCGCAATGGCGTCGTCCAACTCCGCACGGGCCTCGGCCATCTGGTCGAGCAACTCCTGCTTCGACGTCGGTCGCTCACGATCGGTCATCTTGTCCTCCTACGGATCACGGTGAAGCAGCAGGTCTTCCCGTGAGGATGCAACTTGGCTACACAAAGGGCTTAGAACCCACGCTCTCTAAGAAAGGCGATGACCGCGGTGACGCGGCGGTGGACGTCGCGCTGCTCGCCGAGGCCGAGCTTCGCGAAGATCACGTTCGTGTACTTCTCGATCGACGACTCCGAGAGCGACAGCGCCGCGGCGATGGCGGCGTTCGACTTGCCCTGCGCCATCTCGCGCAGCACGTCGAGCTCGCGCGGCGTGAGGTCGCGCAGCGGCGACTCCGCGGCGGCCCGGCGACGCCGAACGAGGGCCTCGACCAGGGTCGGGTCGACGACCGAGCCACCCGCGGCGGTCTCGTGCAGCGCACGCACGAGCTCGTCGCGATCGCCGACCCGCTCCTTGAGGAGGTAGCCTAGCCCGGCACTGCCGTCTCGCAGCAGCTCGATCACGTAGGCCTCGTCGGCGTGCTGCGAGAGGATGACGACGCCGATCCCAGCGTGGCGCCGCCGGATCTCGTGGGCGGCGCGGATGCCCTCGGTGCCATGGCCGGGTGGCATCCGCACATCAGCGAGGACCGCGTCCGGGCGATGGGCACCGACCGCCTCCAGCAGGGCATCGGCGTCTCCGACGGCCGCCACGACATCGACGCTGGTCGACTCGAGCAGGCGGCGCGTGCCCTCCCGCACGAGGTAGTTGTCCTCGGCGAGGACGACGCGCAGCGGCTCAGGCGGCATCGGTCCCATGGCCCGCCGGGAAGAGGCCGCGAAGTGTGGTCCCGCGACCCCGGCGGCTCTCGACGATCAGGAGGGCGCCCACCGCCGCCAGCCGGTCACCCATGTTGGTGAGGCCCGAGCCGGTCGTCACCTCCGGCTCAAAGCCCACGCCGGTGTCGCTCACCGCCACCTCGAACATGGCGCCTCGCGACGCGAGGCGGACTTCGGCTGTGCCAGCCTCTGCGTGCTTGACGACGTTCGTCAGGGCCTCGAGTACGAACAGGTAGGCAGCGCCCTCGACCGCCGGGGCATGGCGGGTCGTCGCTGCCGCCGGCGCCACCGCGACGTGGATCTGCATCGGCAGACGGGCTGCCGCCGAGACGATGGCGTCGGGCAGCCCGTGGTCGGCTAGGACGGCGGGATGGATCCCGCGCGCCAGCTCGCGCAGGTCGCGGTGCACCTGACGGATGCCGTCGGCGACCTCGTCGAGCTCAGCCCGGGCCGCATCGTCCGTCACCCGCTGCCGCGCCAGCTCGACCCGCGAGAGGAGGGCGATGAGCTGCTGCTGCGCCCCATCGTGCAGGTCGCGCTCGATCCGCCGGCGCTCGGACTCCTCGGCCTCCGCGATCCGCGCCCGCGACGCCTCTACGGCCGCAAGCTGCTCGGCCTCCTCCGAGTGGCGCATGAGGCCGACGAGGAGCGAGCCCGGCAGCGCGATGCCGAGCGCCACGAAGAGGCCGGTCTGGATCGGCGCGCCGACCGTCGACTCGAGGACGCCGGTGGCCGCGATCCCGGCCACTACGACGAGCGTGGTGAGGATCGGCCACCGCATCTGCCGACGGTCGGCCTCCGGCGCCGAAGGGTAGCGGCGCACGAGGAGGAGCAGCCCGAGCAGCGGCGCCAGGGCGATCGCACCGCCCGCCTCGACCACCGGCTCGAGGACCGGCACGAACCACGGATTCGGCGGCATCCCGCCCGCCTCGAGGATCTCGGGGGCCGAGCGGCTCCCGAGCGCGGTCAGGACCACGAGCAGGATCGCGACGAGAAGCGCGCCGGCGACGAGGCGCCCCACCCAGCGGCCGGCATATCGGCCGTCCGGATAGCGGGCCAGCAGGTCGAGGAGAGCCACGAAGCCGAAGGCGAAGGCGGTGACCGAGAGCGCGCCCAGGGCAGTCGCCGCGACCGGTGCGTCCCGCGCGGCATAGGCGGCTAGGCTGCTGACGACCGCGCCAAGGTGCAGGACGCCGACGAGGACGAGCCGCACGCCGATCGGATGTGACGGGCGCAGCGTCTCCGCGACCGCACCGGCCGCCAGGAAGCCGATGGGCAGGCCGGCGAGGAACAGGGCATCGGACCCGGCCGCCCCGAGCAGCGCTGGCGAGAGGAACACGGCCAGCGTCAAGGCCGCACCGAGGACCAGCAACGGGCGCATCGGTGCATTGTGCGCACCCCCGCCGCGACGGAGGCAATCCGGCTGGCCTCACCCGGTTCTGCGGCCAGTCGGATGGTGCCGCCTCTTCGGTGTCCGCACCCTCACGTCGTCAACTCTCGCAGTGGAGACCATCCGCATGCTCCCCTTCGTCCTCACCGCCGCTGGCGCGCTCGGCATCTCGATCACCACGGCGCTCGAGGTCGTGACCGCACCGCACAGCGCCCATGTCGTGGCCTTCCCGATCAATGGCGCGGTGCACCTGGTCAAGGTGCTCGCCGTCGCCGCCTTCGTGACAGGCATGGCCGCGTTCGCCGTCGGCTTCCGGCGTCGCCTGGGCGTGATCGGCTCGATCGCGGCTGCCGCGCTCGCCTTCGCGACGCTCGTGGGGGTGGTCCCCTACACCCTGGCCGAGGTCTCGCTCGATCCATCGCTGGTGCCGGCGCGCGCGAATGCCGAGCTCGAGGCGATCTACGCCGCGAACCCGTGGATCAGTGGCCTGGCCAGCGTGGCGCTCCCGGTCGTGGTGATGGCGATCGTCGTCTTCGCGGTCGTCGTGCTGCGACGGCGGCTCTTCCCGGCCTGGGCACCGGCGGTCAGCCTCGCCGCCATCCCGGTCGGCATCGCCGCCACGGTTCTCGCCGAGTCGGCGGGCCTGCCGCTGCCGCACCCGCCGGCCTGGATCTTCCTGGGTACCGCGGCGTACGGGCTTGCCGGAGTGGCTCGCCCATGGATCGGCGGGCAGGAGCGGGCGCCGGTGCCAGGGCCGCAGCGGGGTTGAGGCCGGCGCCTCCTCCTAAGGGCCTGGCGGGCACCGACGAGCGGTGCCCGCCGCAGGTCGCTTTGGGTTCGAGAGTGTCAGCCACGAGGCGGTCGAGGACGTCCGAGCAAACGAGGACGTCGGCAGCACCACCCCACATTCGGTTCTGCTGTTGTGGAGCTCGTGGTGGCGCTCGCCTCGTCGGTGCTGCCGTACTCGCTCGAGCTAGAGGCCTGCGACGACTCAAGACGTAGGTCGACGCAGAAGTCAGGGATGGCCGGGCAGGAGCACATGCCTGTTAGCGCAGGAGCGGTTCGCCCGCCTCGCTGGCGGGCAGGCGACATGACTCTCGCCCCGCCGTGCCACCGCGGATCGTTTCGAGTGGATCGAACGAGGCGCCGGCCGACGACCCTGCCAGGGCTAGGCTATGCGGGCTCGACGTTCCCCGCGGTGCCGTCGACGGTGACCCGCATCCCCGTCCGCAGGCTGGCCGTCGCGATGCCGCTTGACGGAACGGCGAACGGGCCGCTGCCGAGATCCGCCACGCCAACCCGGAGCCTTGAGCTGCGCTCATCCGCCGACATTCCGCCGGCCGCGACGGTCCGCACCAGTCCGTCGGGAACCCGGGCCCCGGCGGCGATGAGCTCGCCGAGCTGGGCGCCTTGCCGCCGACCTGGGCGGTATCGGCCAGGCGAACGTCTCGAAGGCGCCGGCCGGGAATGCGCTCATCGTTCCTTCGTTTCACTGGCCGCGGCGACCGCCGCGCGCACGATCCAGTCGACGTCATCGGGAACCTCGTCGGGCGATAGCTCGAGGTGATCTCGCCACATCGGCAGCGACGCGGATGCGGTGAGGACGACCAGCAGGCGCGTGATCCGGTCGCGATCGGCCTTCCTGAGCTTCGGCTTGATCGAGTCAGCCAGGCGGCGGACGCGGTCGTAGCGCGTTGGCATGGTCGCGTGCCGCACCTCGGATGCGCCTGGGCTCGCCATCGCCGCGCGCGACAGATCGACGAGCGTGTCGAGGCGGTCGATGGCTACTTCCGGAGCCGCGCTGTCGTACGGGGTGCGATGTAGTACCCCAACGCTTCGGGGCCCGGTGGGTCCCTGTCGGCAGTCTCCGTCCTCGTAGGCGAAGTAACGTACCAGTGCGCGTCGCGGCGAGAACTCGCGCGGCGACACGGCCGGCACGGTCGCGAGGTGTGCGGAGGTCAGCACGGATGCCAGCTGCGGCCGGGAGCGTGAAGGTCGAGGTCCTGACGCGGGGTCGAGTGCCAATCAAGAGCTGGGCCGCGGAGCTGGAATCGACCGCCCTCGAGCAGGCGATCAACCTCTCGAACCTCCCGTTCGCCATCCGGCACGTCGCGCTGATGCCCGACGCGCACGCGGGGTACGGCATGCCGATCGGCGGCGTCCTGTTCGCCGACCGAGCCGTGGTCCCCTACGCGATCGGAGTGGACATCGGCTGCGGCGTCGCGCTCGTCGAGACCGACCTGACCGTGACGATGCTCACGCGAGACCGACTCGAGCGGGTCCTCGAGACCATCGAGGACCGCGTGCCCACGGGGACCTCGAGCCAGAAGCACAGGGTCGACCGGGAGAAGGCTGAGGTCGAGATCGGGCTGCCCCTGCCGGAGTCGATCAAGGAGCCCTGGTTCGAGCGTGCCGTGCAGCAGCTCGGGACGCTGGGGTCGGGGAACCACTTCCTCGAGATCCAGCGTGACGAGGAGGGGTGCGTCTACGTGATGCTCCACTCCGGGTCGCGGAGTCTGGGCAAGACGATCTGCGACGAGTACCACAAGCGGGCGCTCGAGCAGAACGTGATGTCGGCCTCGGTGCTCCCACACAAGGAGCTTGCGTACCTGCCACTCGAGGCCGAGGACCACAAGGGCTACTGGGCGGCGATGGAGTACGCCCTCCGGTTCGCGGAGGTGAACCGGTCGCGGATGCTCGACCAGGTCGAGCGGGCCTTCGACAAGCACACCGCGATCGGCCGCTTCGAGCGGACGGTCGACGTGCACCATAACTACGCGACCTGGGAGCACCACTTCGGGCAGGACGGGATCGTCCACCGGAAGGGCGCGGTGCGCGCCCGAAAGGGGGAGATCGTGCTCATCCCGGGCTCGATGGGGACCGCGTCGTACGTAGGCGCGGGCCTCGGTAACCCCGAGTCGTTCGAGACCTGCCAGCACGGGGCGGGTCGGGCGATGAGCCGGACAGCGGCGCGGAAGCGGATGCCGAGCGCCGAGCTGTTCCGGGAGATGGAGAGCCTCGGGGTCCGGGTGTTCTCCGGCGACCCGAAGACGGCGGCCGAGGAGGCGCCGTTCGCCTACAAGGACATCGAAGCGGTGATGGCTCAGAGCGCCGATCTTGTGCGGCCCATCCGGCGCCTGACGCCGCTCGGCGTCGTGAAGGGGTAGCGGAGGGCCAGACGAACCGAAGCCCGCCGGGCTCCGGCGGGCTTCGGTCGCGCTACCGAGCCGAGCTAATTCACAGCAGCTTCAGCTTCAGCTTCAGCTTCGGCAAGAAGCGCTCGGGGTCCTCGAACTCGTACACGTCGAGCCCCCGGGCCATGTCGCCGACGTAGATGTACCCATCATGGTACTGGGCTCCCCAGGCGGTCGTGCCGGGCGCGATGTAATACGCCGCCTGCTGCGGAGCGGTCGGGTCGCTGTAGTCAACGACCTGGAGACCCGCGTTGTAGGAGCCGAAGAAGACCAGATCGCCCTGGGACGAGAAGACGTGGACGGAGCACACCGGCGCCGGCGTGTCCGCGGGGATGAACCACTCGCTCAGTTCCTCGGTCACACGCGTCAGGTCCTCGGAGACCCGGAGCGCCGTCACGCCACCGGCGTCACCGCATCCGTTGTGGATATCCTCGTCCGTGACGAGCACCACGCTGCGGTCACCATCAAGGAACTGCGCTTCGTGGTGATACCGGATCGGGTGGTGGCCCGGCCCCTTCTCGTGAAGCCACCGATTGAGCACGACCGGGTTCCGTGGATCGGTGATGTCGATGACGAACAGGCTCCCCGTGTCGCCCGCCTCGTTGAGGTACGCGCCGCCCTCGGCGAGGAGGACGATGTCGCGTGGCGCGAATGTCCCGTCCGGCTGTCGAACCCGGTAGTCGACATACGCCGTCATGTCGTGGGTGTGCGTGAACTTGTTGCCGACGGGCCGGCCCTGGCGGTACGGCGAGTTCTCCCAGAGGACGCCGGGATCGCCGCGGAAGAGGTTCGTCGGTGCTTCCGGAGACGCGGCCAGGAGGGGGTCGAGGTCATAGATCCGAAGGCCGTTCACGCCGACGCCGCCCGACGCGAGCCACAGGCGGCGCGCATCGACGATGTCGCCGTTGTGCGCCTCTCCATCGGCCGGGCCCACGAACGTCCACAGCAGTTTCGGGTCGGCGGGATCGGTGACGTCGAGGAACTCGGTCTTGTCGGTCCTCAGATCCGTCGTCGAGACCCGTCTCGTGCCGTTCAACGTAGCGATGTGCCGACCGTCGAACACGGCCGCGTCGGGGACCGCGTCGGCGCGGACGCCGGGCATGTACGCACCGCTCAGCTTCGGGCTCTTCGGTTCGCTGATGTCGAAGATCCTCATGCCGAGGCCGTAGGCGCCGACGTAGAGTCGGCCTCCCTCGACCACGACGTGGCCGCCCGTAGACAGGTTGTCGCCGCCGACATGGCGGAGGTCCTGCGCGAGCGGATACGTGACGGCTGTATTCCCGGGTGGGTTGTGCGTCGCGTGCGCCAGGTCATGATCGACCGACTCCTCGCCCACCGTCACCTGCATCGCGCCCGTCATCACCAGAAGCGCGACGGTCGCGGCGGCGACTCCGAACAGACGCAGCCTCCGCCGCTTGCGTTCAGCGCGCGGCGGGGTCGACTCCCCGGTGGCAGACCGCTCCATCCTCAACCTCCGATGCCTCCGTCCGACAGCGCGGATCAGCGAGCCTGAAACCGCCGGCTCTGATCGCGACCGGTCGGAATCTATCCATCCGCCGTCGGCGACGCAAGACGCTAGCGACATCTTGACACAGGCGTGGCAACGGAGCCGACTGCGCTCCCGAGGCCACTACCGCCCCTCGCGCCACTCACCGAGCGACACGGACTCCCCCCGGCGCAGGTAGCGCACCCGGTCCTCCAGCCCGGCGGCCTTGACCTCTCGGGTGAACTCCTCGAGCGGCGAGCGGAACACCGGGTAGTCGTCGTAATGGATCGGGACCGCGGTGCCGGGCCGCACGATGCGTAGCAGCTCGACGCCGTCAGCGCCGTCCATCGTCAGCTTCAGCCCCAGGATCCGCGTCCCGCCCAGGTGGACGAGCGCGAGGTCGATCGAGGGGAAGCGCCTGGGGATCTCGTGGAGGCGGCGGTGGATCAGCGTGTCGCCGGTGATGTAGACCCGGAGCGACGGGGACGCCTCGGGCCCGAACTCGAGGAGGCTGCCCATGACCTGCGGCAGGAGCGCCCCGACAGGCGCGGGGGAGTGCTGACCCGGCAGGGACGTGATGCGCAGTTCCTGGTCGCCCTTCGTCACCCGCAGTCGCTGCCATCTCCGCAGGCCGCGCGCACGCCGGAACCCTTTTTGCTCCAGCCCGACCGCTCCCTGGCGCGTCGTGACGATCGGCAGGTCCCTGTCAAGCCGCTCCTGCGCGACCTGGTCGAAGTGGTCGCCGTGCAGGTGCGACAGGACGACGAGATCCAGCCGAGGTAGCTCGTCGATCTCGAGCGCGGGATCGGTCAACCGCGCCGACCGCACGCCGTACCCCAGCCGCGCCTCCTCGCCGCGGTGGAGGAAGTTCGGATCCGTGAGGATCGTGAAGCCGCCATACCGGATCAGGACCGTGGCGGTCCCGATGAAGAGGAGAGACGCGTGCGGGGCTTCGCCCGTCTCGGTCCGGCGCAGCGGCTCAGTCGCCTCCATCCATCCCCTCCGGCCCTCGCTTCGACGAAAGCGAGATTATCGGCGACGGATGGGCGACTCAGCGGTTCCGCTGGACGACTCTTCGCCGTTCCCACATCCGCAACAGGGCTGATACCTCTTGCTGTCGACAAGCGCCACCCGATACAGCCGCCGTACGGCAGGATGGCGCCGGGAGCGCCGGTCCGAGAAACCGGCGACCCTGTACGGGAAGGCGAGCGGATGTCAGACGAGACTCGAAGAGACGAGGGCGCGGTGCCCCAGGACGCTGTGTCATCCGCCGACCACGCGGCAGGAACTCGACCGGGCGCGACGAACCTCTACGACGCGGGGAACGTCGTGGAGCCCGACGTGCTGGATCCCGCGGCCGCGGCCGGCGAGGGCACCGCGACTCGGGAGGGCGAACCACTCCACGAGGGAGTGGAGGTGCTCGACCTCCCCGAGCCCTCCGGCGGGCTCGGGCCGCACGGCGCGTGAGGCACGCGCGAGCGTCGGCGCGCCTCGATCCCGACCGCGGCTGTTGACGCATATCCAGCGCAGGAGGAACGGTTGGCATGGAGACAGAGCGAGACGATTACGTGCAGCCCGTCGCCGAGGGCGAGGCGGGGCAGCCCGGAGACGGGGCGGGTCGTCGCGAGGAGACCGGCCACGGCTCGATCTTCCCGGCGGACGTGCCGCCCAGCGAGGGGGCGACGGTCCGGACCCCGGGCTCGATCGGGCACCGAGAGCCGGGCGACGAGGGAGACGCCGGCGGCTCGGAGCTGTAGAGCAGCTGGGCCGAGCCGTTCGGGGGAATGCGAGGCAGGGAAACGGAGGATCGATGGTCGACGAACAGGGCGAGGTGACGAGAGCGCCGGATCCGAGCGGTGACCCGCAGCCAGCGCCGGGTACCGGGCCCGAGCAAAAGGCGCGGGAGCGGATCGAGGAGGCACGAAGCGAGGCCGCCGCGATGATCATCCAGCACCCGCCGAACGAGCACGACCAGGCCGCGCAGATCGAGGAGCGCATCGCCGAAGTCGTCCACGAGGCGCAGGCCCACCCCGACGCGCCTCCCCACGAGCTGGAGAAGCTGGCGGAACAGGTGGAAACAGGGCGCGACGAACTGCGGGACGAGTTCTACGGGCGGCAGCACACGGGGTGATCCGCAGAGGCCGCCGGGTGCTCGTCAGTCCGGCATCTTGACCTGCGTGCTCGGCACCTCGGAGTCGAGCGCCGAGCCTGGCTGAGACGGCGCGCTCCTCTCGTCCCTGGCCTGGAGCTCGGCGGCACCGGCCGTGGAGGGCGGCTCCTCTCGGCCGGCAGCACAACCGGCGACCGCAAGTGCGGATGCCGCGACGAGGGAAAACAGGTGTCCGCGGTCCGGCTTCTTCACTGCTACAGGTTACGGCGACCGCAGTGGCGCGCGTTTCCTCGGTCGACGTGTGGCACACGTCCGGGATCGCCACGGGCACGAAGGCGACTCCTAGACTGGCCGACATGCCGAGGACGGTCACCGCGACCCGCTACGTGACACCGCTCCGCGAGGGCAGCTCGCTCCCGGCCGTGGTCGAGGCCGACGATGACGGGCTGTACGTCGTGAAGTTCCGCGGGGCCGGCCAGGGACCCAAGGCGCTGATCGCCGAGCTCGTGGCGGGGGAGATCGGGCGCAGACTCGGGCTACCCGTCCCCGAGATCGTCTTCGTCGAGCTCGACCCGGCGCTCGGGCGGAACGAGCCGGATCGGGAGATCCAGGAACTCCTCGAGCGGAGCTCGGGGCTGAACGTGGGGCTCGACTTCCTGCCCGGTGCGCTCGCGTTCCACCCAGCTGTCGGCCCCGTGCCTTCGGCCGAGCTCGCTGCGGGCATCGTCTGGTTCGATGCGCTCGTCACCAACATCGACCGGACGCCCAAGAACGTGAACCTGCTCGTCTGGCACCGCCGGCTGTGGCTCATCGATCACGGCGCCTCCCTCTACATCCAGCACACTTGGCGCAACCCCGCCGAGCACGCCCGGCGCGGGTTCCCGCAGGTCCGCGACCACGTCCTCCTCCCGTACGCCGACTCGATCGTCGACGCCGATGAGCGGCTCGCGCCACGCCTCATCCAAGAGGGACTCGAGGACATCGTGGCCTCGATCCCTGACTCGTGGCTCGCCGTCCCCGCGCTGCTTCCGGGGGGCGATGTCGCCAACGCCCGCGGACCCTATGTGGAGTACCTGCTCCGACGGCTCGAAGCGCCCCGACCGTTCGTCGAGGAGGCCGAACGTGCCCGGCTCGCGGCCTGAGTCAGGCGGGGCGTGCCAGCGCTCGCGCGCGCCGTTCGAGTACGCAATCATCCGCGTCGTGCCACGGGTAGAACGGGGAGAGAGGCTGAACGCCGGGATCGTCCTGTTCTGTCGCCCGAAGCGGTTCCTCGACGCGCGGGTCCACCTCGACGAGGACCTGTTGCGCGCGCTCGCGCCGGAATGCGACCCGGCCACCGTCCGTCCTCACCTCGCCGCGATCCCCCGGATCTGCGCCGGCGACCGCGCGTCGGGTCCCATCGCGCGGCTCCCGATGCCAGAACGGTTCCGGTGGCTCGTCGCCCCGAGCAGCACGGTCATCCAGGCCTCGGAGGTCCATGCCGGACTCACCGATGATCCGCGCGCGACGCTCGACCACCTCTTCCGGGAGCTCGTCACGGAGCGAGCGTGACTACGGGAACGCGCCGGGGACCTGGACGCGGGCGGACGGAGGACCCGAGCGTCGAGCTCGCGAAGTCGGGCGGGAACGGAAACGAACGACCAGAATGACGAGCGCAGGACGAGGCGGACGAAGGAGGCGACGATGACGGATCGAGACCGGATCGGCGATCAGCTGCACGGGCGGGATGAGGCTGGTCGGCCCAGCCGTCCAGCTCCAGGGCTCAATCCGCAGTCCGGTGGATCAGGGTTCGATTCGGAGCCGCTCGCCGGCGAGGGCGCTGACGAGGAGGAAGCGGTGATCACCCGCGGGCCGGGACACGGAACGGGAAGCGGGGTCGCCGGCGAGGGAACGACCGAGGAGGCGGATCGGTAGGACGAGGGTAGGGGCGCGCGCAGCGGGCGCGATGAGAGGCTCGGCGGAGGTCGACTAGACTGGGGACAGAAGGAGACCGTCCCGATGTTCTTGTTCAGCGACCCGCGCAAGTCCAAGCTCCCGTCCCGTGGGGACGCTCTTCCCGGCCGCTCTGGCCGCCCCTTCGCGGTGCCGGAACGGCACTTCGTGAACGGGGAGCGGCTCGAGCCGCCGTACGCGGAGGGTACGGAGATCGCGATGTTCGGGCTCGGCTGCTTCTGGGGTGCCGAGCGCCTCTTCTGGGAGACGCCAGGCGTCATCGTGACCGCCGTCGGATATGCAGGTGGGCTGACACCGAACCCGACGTACAAGGAGGCCTGCACCGGGCTCACGGGGCACGCCGAGGTGGTGCGAGTGGTCTTCGACCCCAAGCGGGTTTCGTACGAGGAGCTGCTGCGGGTGTTCTGGGAGAACCACGACCCGACGCAGGGGATGCGTCAGGGCAACGACATCGGCACGCAGTACCGCTCCGCGATCTACACATACGGCGAAGAGCAGCGCCGAACGGCCGAGGCGTCACGCGAGGCGTACCAGCGCGCGCTGTCCGAGGCCGGCTACGGCGAGATCACGACCGAGATCGCCGACGCGCCCGAGTTCTACTTCGCAGAGGACTACCACCAGCAGTACCTCGCCAAGAACCCGGACGGCTACTGCCCGGATCACTCGACCGGTATCGCGTGCCCCATCGGCGTAGGGGTGCGCGCACGGTCCGCTTAGGTCCGCGGCTCCAGGTCGTTTGGTAGTCCCATTCGCTCCGCCAGGTAGCGCCCGTCAAGGATGGCGCCGGGCAGTGTCGCCGAACCCTGGGTGTGCTGCCATAGAAGGCCGAGGAAGTAGAGGCCGGGCACGTCACTGACGCCGCGTCGCTGCCGCGGGAATCCCTGCTCGTCCCGGATCGGCAGGTCGATCCACTCGTAGTCGAGACGGTAGCCGGTCGTCCAGATGACGGTAGACACGCCGGCGTCGCGGAGATCGATCTCGGGGAGTTCCGGCGGGTCGAAGGCGAATGGCAGGCGGTCATCGGGAGGGGCGTCGATGCTCCGATCGTCGGGACCCGCGGGACGTGGAAATTACCGGTCGCGACGACGACCTCACGCGCGTCGATCACGCCCTGGCTCGTTTCCAACCGGAAGCCACCGCCGTGGCGCGCGGTCAGCCGTCGGACGACGGTGTCGAGGGCGATCGGCGCCGCGATCTGATCGGCGTACCGAGCGACGCGGCGGACGATCTCGTCCCGCGGCATGAACCCGCCCGGATCGGGGCCGTCGTAGGAGTGGCCCGGGAACGACGCCGACCAGTTCGGGGTCACCAGCCGGAAACCATCCCAGCGGTCCTGCCAGCCGCCTCCCCGCGTCGTTCGCCGTTCGAGGACGAGGTGCTCGCTACCGGCCTGGCGCAGGAACCAGCTCATCGTGAGACCGGCGTGACCAGCGCCGACGACGACGCTGTCGACCGTCGACGGTAGAGCCATCTCAGACCTCCTTGTGGTGCCCCTCGGTCCGCGACATCAGGAACCGAGAGAGACTACTCGCAAGGACGTCTGGCGCCTCCAGCCCCGCCATATCCCGGCGCCGTCGACCACGCGAGCTCGGCGTCGAGCGGAAGGTCGACGAACTCGAGTACAGGATCCGGAACCTCGAGAACGTCCTTCGAACGTCGACGTCCACGTCGCGCAGACGCTGTAGACCGTCGAACGTATCGATTCGAAGGTCCGGTAGGCGTGACGATGGTGCCTATTCGCAAACCCCAACGGCTACTCCCTGGGGTGACTCGGACCGGTGGTAGCCTTCATCCGTGGAACGCGACGCCGTCTTCACGGACCCCGACCTCAGTTGCCCAAAAGCTCGGATGACGCCGCCAGGAACGGTTCGTTGGACCCTTCCAGCGCCCAGCCGGCAGAGTCACCCCGCATGAGAACGCTGCAAGATCTCGCGGCTCGTGGTCCCGGACCTCGACTGCGGCACCCGCGGGACGGATGTGGCGTGCCCAGTCGGCGTCGCCGAGGCGTCCGAGTCTCACCCCGGTCGCACGACGACGGGACGTGAAGCTCGATCGGCGAAAGGCGCCGACGAGCGCGACCCATCGGGACGGGGAAGGCCAGAAGAAGGTCGCCCGCGATTATCCGAGCCTCGTCGAACGGCTGATCCAGGAGGCCCAGGAGCAGGGCAAGTTCGACCACCTGCCGGGCCGTTGCAAGCCGCTGCAGCTGGACGACGACCGGCACGCGGGGGAATGGGCGCTCGCGTTCCGAATCCTGAAGAACGCGAACGTTGCGCCCCCCTGGATCGAGGCGGACAAGGAGGTCCGACACCTCCGGGGCGCGCTCGACCGCCTGCTCGAGCGGTCGGCCCGCGCCTCCTTGCTGATGCGAGGACGGTACCGTCGGGAGCTCGGTCAGCTCGTCGAGGCTCACAACCGGGCGGTCGAGCAGGTGAACGCCTACGCGCCCACCGAGCGACAGCACCGTCGCCGCCTCGTCCTCGAGAACGAGATGCAGAGGCTCGAGGAGGCATTCGGGAAGAAGCAGCCCTAGCGGTGCGGCTGCACCCCTGCTCCCTCGCGCAGCACCCGCTCCGCGAACTCAAGCATCTTCTGCTGGTGCTCGATCGCCAGCTCGGCGTTGGCCGACGAACCGCCGTGCCCCGCCTCGAACCACACGACCTCGATCGGCTTGCCGAGCTCGCGCATACGCGCCTCGTACAGCTCGACCTGCCGCTCAGGGCAGCGTGAGTCGTTGCGACCCTGGATGATGAGCACAGGAGCCGCTACGCGCTCGGCGTACGTGATCGGCGAGCTCTCCACGTACTGCTCCATCCGCTCCTCGGGAGGCCCGCCGAAGAACGCGCGGTCGTAGGCACGCAGGATCTCGTTCTCGTCCTCGTACTCCGTGACGAAATCGGCGACGGCGACGCCGGCCATGCCGCCCGCCCACAGCTCCGGCCGGACGCCGAGCGCCTGGAGCGTGAGGTACCCGCCGTACGACCACCCCGTCAGGAGGATCCCTTCGGGTCGCGCGATGCCCTCACGGATCAGCCACTCGCGCGCCGCGACCATGTCGCGCACCTCCCAGTAGCCCGGCCGGCCCCAGATCTTCTGCTGGAACTCGCGTCCGAAGGTGGTGGAGCCGCGGTAGTTGACGGTCAGGAACGCGAAGCCGTGATCGAGCCAGGCCTGGCTGATCGGGGAGAAGACCTCGAGCGTCACCGACTCGGGCCCGCCGTGCGTCTCGAGGATCGTCGGGAACGGGCCTTCCCCTTGTGGGACCGCCAGCCAGCCCTGGATCCGCTGTCCGTCGACCGATTCGTACGTGATCGAGCGCCACGGTCGCCCCGGCGCGACGGCGCCCGACGGCAGCAGCGTCCGGGTGCGCCTTCCGGTCGACGCATCGAGCGCGATCGCCTGCAGGGGCGTCGTGGAGTCCTGCCAGACGGCAAAGATCTCGCCGTACGGACCGAAATAGGCGCCCGGCGCGTATCGACCGTACGAGCCCGGCGGGCTGTGCAGGCGCCGCGGCGCTCCGCCGTTCACCGACGCGACGTGGAGTGTCTGCACGGCTCGGTCGACCTGGCACAGCAGCACATGCTCGGCATCGTCGGCCCAGTCCCACGTGATCAGCTCACCGCCGAGGTCCGCGACCTCGAGGTCACGACGCTCGTCTGTGCGCGGGTCCCAAACGAGCGGACGCCGAGCCCCCGTCCTGTTGCTCGATGCGACGAGCCGTGCGTCGCCGCGCATCTTCGAGAACACGACATCGGTGATGCTCGTGTCCTCGCCATCCCACAGCTCTCCGATCCAGTCGCCACTCTCGCCGTCGAGCGCGAGAAGGCTGAACTGCGGCTTCCCCGATCGCTCCGTTGACGCCAGCGCGACGATCGACCCGTCGGAGGAAACGCCGGCGACGTCGGACAGGCTCCGAGTCGAATGGAGGATCCGAGGCGCCGTGACCTCTCCGTCGGGTCCGAGGTCGACCGCGTACAGGGTGAAGCCATCGCTGCGCGCGGCGTTGAACGCGAGCCGGCGGCCGGCTGCGCTGATGACGAGGTCAGAGGATGCGTACGGGGCGAGCGCAGGGGTCACGTCCTCCGGCTCGCCGCCCTCCCACGGGACCCGTACCCAGTGGCCGATCTCGTTGCCGCGCTCGTCGTCGAGGTAGTAGACCCACCGTCCGTCCGGCGACAGGACCCCGAAGGTGAGTCCTTCCGGCTTCTTCGTCAGGACGCCCAAGGTCCCGTCGCCGACGCTCCACGAGTGGAGCTGCTGGATCCCGGAAGGGTCCGTCACGACGAGGCCACGGTCGGGCGCCGAGTGGGCGATCTCCGCGATCCGCACCGTGGCCGCCCGGAACCGCCCCTTCCACGGCGCGTCGTCCTGCGTTTGGGTCGGTGTCACGATCGCCTCCCACTCCTGTTGCTCGTCCGTCCGTCGTCGCCGTGCCGCTGACGGCCAAAGATACGGTCGCTGCTCCAGACGAGGGCGCTGGGTGACGCACGAGTGATATGCGCCCTCGTCTCGGCCGGAGATGTCCGCTACCTCGCGTGTCGGAACCTCTGCCGACACGCCGAAGAGGACGAAGCATGACCGAGGAATGGAACACGCGGCTGACAGGCCGCGACGACGAACCCGGCCTGATCAAGGACCAGCCGACGCCGGAGCCGGGGACCGACTTCCGCGGCGAGGTCGAGCGCGAACTGAGCGAGATCCAGGGCGGTGAAGCAAGCGGCGAGGCGCGGGGGCAGGCGTCGGGCGGGCCTGAGCTCAAGGGGCAGGGAGGCGCCACGGACAGCGACGTCAGCGAGACGGCGTTGCCGGGGGAGGCGTAGGCGGCACCAGGATCGGCCCGACAGTCACGTCCCGCTACGCCGGGACGTGACTGCGCGAGGTATCGACGAGGTCGAAGTAGAGGAGGGTGATCACCGCGGGGACGAGCGGCGCGAGGACGACCTGTACGAGTCCGGTCAGGAGCGTCGCCACCAGATAGGCGCCGACGTCAGCGCGCAGGATGCCCTCGAAGTAGGTCGGCATCACGAAGAACGTGATGACGCTGGAGAGGATGCCCACCACGAGCCCGATGACGAGGACGATCGCGAACGTCCTCCACATCTGTCCGCGCAGGAGTCCCCAGCTGCGCTTGAGCGCCGCGACGGGGCCGAGCCGCTCGTGGACCAGTGCTGGGACAGCCACGATGAGCCGGACCATCACCGCGATCGTGACGACGACGCTCGCGACCGCGAACAGCACCGAGCCGAGGACGAACAGCACGAGTGAGCCGGTCCCCGGACCGCCAAGGACCACGGCGAGGACCAGGAGGACGACGACAGCGCCGAACAGCCCCACGAGGATCGCCACGTACAGACCGACCTGCGCCAGCGTCGTGAGCACGACGGCGCCGGCGAGTCGCGTCAGCGCCCGCAACACCTCGGGCGCCGCCGGGCGATCCCCGCGCCTCCCGCGCCCCACGATGTACGCGCCGGCCGCGAACGCGAGGTTGCCGAGGACGCCCGCGACCAAGATGAAGAGGAAGAGCAACGCCATCACCAGCGCGAGATCTTCGGGCAGCGGTGAGCCCCCGGGACGGGGGTCGAGCGGGGTGCGCGAAGCCGGGCCGAACGTGAAGGGGTCGTAGAACCTCCTCGTGAGCTCGTTCTGGTAGGCCATCAACGGCACGCTGAGGAGGATGATCGGCAGCTGCAGGAGCGCCGTGGACCCGACGAGCAGCAGGAAGTACCGGCGGTAGAGCGAGAACGCCTCCTCGAACAGGTCGCCGATCCCACGCCGTCTTGGCGGTTCCGGTCCCCATCCGCCGGACTGACCCCATCCAGGATCGCCGGGGCCGGTTTGAGCGGGTCCCGGTGCTCCCCACCCGTCCGGTTGCCCCCGGGCCGGGCCCCGCCCGCCTGGTTCCCCCCATCCCGCGCGCTGCCCGCCGGGTTGCCCCCCGGGGCCACCCACGTCGGGTCGCCAGTCACCCTCGTTCATCGTCGCGTTGCCTTCACCCGGCCCGCTTCACGACGACGGTACCGGCGATCTTGTCGTGCCAGCCCTGCTTCCGCGGGTCGAAGGCCGCCCAGATCAAGCCGATGAAGAGCACTACCGAGGAGATGATGTAGCCGACGTAGCGAAGGATCGAGCGCCCGAGGCCTGGGGGTGAGCCGTCACTTTCGCGCGCGATCCGTAGCCCCAGCGCCATCATCCCGGGCGTCTGCCCCCGCCACGTCCAGAAGCCGACGAAGTACACGAGTGAGGCGAGCTGAGCCAGGCTGGAGGCGGTATCGAGAGGACCGAAGGCGGCCGCGGTCCGCTCCATGTACGCCCGTTCCCATGCCTCGACCTCCGCGGGACGCGCGTCGGGCCCCGGGAACGGGAGATCGGCAGTGATCGAGCCGAGTTGACTCAGCGCCGGCAGCATGATGACCACGGAGACGATCAGCAGCGGGATCAGATCGATGAGCCACGCGGCGAAGCGGATCCAGAAGCCTGCGTACTCCACGCCCGGCGCCGGTCCGAGCGGTCGTTGCGGGGAGCCATAGCCCGGCGGCGGGCCGTAGCCCGGCGGCGGGCCGTAGCCCTGTGGTGCGCCATAGCCGGGGGAAGGAGGTCCGCCCTGCGGCGGGCCGTACCCCGGCGGCGGTGCGTACCCGGGCGGGGGGCCGTAGCCCGGCGGCTGCTGCCGAGCAGGCGTGGGCGGTGTGGGCGCAGCGCCGTCAGGAGGAGTCGAAGAGTCGTCCGACACGACGCCGTCGGGCGGGAACGAACCCTCTGGCCGCTCGCGCTCGCGGTACGGTCCGCTCATCTCCCCCTCCTCTTGCGTCAGTGCGCCGGGTTCTTCGTGTGCGGCTCCTTCCCGAGCTGGCGCCAGTTCTCTTCGGCCACTTCGACGCCATGATGCTCGGCCGCCTTTTTGATGTTCGCGAAGGCCAGGTCCCGGTCGTCGTCAGTCACGTCCTCGACCTGATCGAAGCGGGCGAGCGCGTTCCGGACGTGTGAGGCGTCGGTGAGGGGCGCCTTGCGCTGCCGCGGGAAGGCGAAAACGCTGTCCGGCAGCTCCCTCCGATCCTTGCCGCTGAGCTCGCCGTGCTCGGTGTGCGGTTCCCAGGTCGCCTTCTTGGCCATCGCTCGGCGCCGAGGGTACGCCACTCTGCGTCGTGGAGCGCGGCGATCACGCATGCCGATCTCCGTTTGCGCGCCGCACCGCGGCCTCGGCCATCCCTTCGACCGAGTCTCCCTATCCCTGCCGCGGCTCCTGGGGACATCCGCCTGTCAGGTCCAGCTTCGACTCGCCGCGCTCGGCAGCCGCTGCAGCGCGGACGAGTCCACACATCCGGCAGACGGCGATGACGACCGGCATCTCACCCGCGGACGCACTCGTGAAATCCGGTCGTGGCCCTGCGCTCCGATCTCCGGGATACCTGCGGTCGCGAGCTGGACGTCGGCCGCGAGATCCTCCGCCTGGTTGCCCCGCTGCGCGATCCGCGCGGCGCCGAACGCGCGCGCCTGTCCTTCGGCGAACTCCCGATCGTCCGACATTCCATTCTCCCTCTCGAAAACCCATTCCCCGCGGGCGCGTCTCGGCTATCGCCGCTCGTACGCCGCGCAGAGCATCCCGTAGTAGGTCGGCGCCTCGTAGCACAACAGCTCGCCGCGCCACCCGTCCCCGAGCGCGCCGTGAAGCATCAGCATCTGCCACCAGCTGTCGGGCTTGGCGTCTTCGATGAGTCGCCGGTCGAACTCGAGCAGTTCCCCGAGCTCGTTGCGCTCCACGAGCTCCACGACGCGGTCGTCGAACGTCCGCGACGCGTCGTGGTAGCCGTACGGGCCGTCGGCCTGATGCGTGTGGCTGTGGTCCGCGCTCGCGATGAGCGCTACGCGCTTCCCGGAAGTCGCCGCCGCATCCGCGATCGCGCGCCCGGCCCGTACGTGCTCCTCCGGCAGAAGGTCGCGGGCGGGCGCGATCGCGACGACGGGCACCGGCGGGTCGAGTCGCCCGCCGAGGTACCAGAGCGGGATCAGCACTGCCCAGTCCATCGGGAAGATGGCGCTTTCCGGATCGTTGCCGCCGTAGCTCACCCCTACGACCGGCACGCCCGCTGCCCGCATCGCGTCCCTGCTCGCGAGCGCGAGCGGTCGATCGACAGGCGACGTAAGCCGCACCGACTCGTGCGCGTCCTCCAGCTCGCCGGCCATCGATGCCGCGACGACGACGGCCATCGTCCCCTCGACGTGGACGTTGTGTGGCGTCAGCACGACGACCACCTCCGCCGCGGACCGCATGAAGCGCCGCTCCAGTTCGCGCATCCCCTGCTGCGTCTTCGCCGCAAGATCGCGCTCGTCGGGCTTGCAGGCGTCGGGGATGGCGAGGTCACCGTGGGGAGCGATCGCGGCGAACACGAGTCCCTGCATCGCGGGTATGACATCACAATCGCAAGCCGCACCGGCAGCTTCCCACCACACCCGTGCTGCTCCTACCGTGGCATGAGACGGCTACGATGCCGACGTGAGCGAGGGGAACCCGTGGACGCGTCGGTCGCGGGAACGGGTCTATGCGAACCGCTGGATCGAGGTGTTCGCCGACGACGTGCTCCGGCCGGACGGAGAACCGGGGGTCTACGGCGTCGTCCACTTCCAGAACGTCGCTGTCGGTATCGTCGTGCTCGATGACGAGGGCAGGACGCTGCTGGTAGGGCAGTACCGCTACCCGACGGACCACTACTCGTGGGAGATCCCGGAGGGCGGCGCGGCGCTCGGGGAGGACACGCTCATCGCCGCGCAACGGGAGCTCCAGGAAGAGACGGGTTACGCGGCGGATCACTGGGAGGAGATCCTCCGCGCGGAGCTGTCGAACTCCGTCACGGACGAACGGGCGATCGCGTACCTCGCAACGGGGTTGCGCGAGGGAGAGTCCTCACCTGAGGGGACAGAGGTGCTCGAGACGCGCTGGGTCCCCCTCGACGAGGCTGTCCGGATGGTGCGCGGCGGCGAGATCACGGATGCACTGACCGTGCTCGCCCTCCAGCGGACCGCGCTCGAGCGAATGCGCGGGACGGACGGGTAGCCGGTGGAGCGCTGGCGGACGATCATCGAGCCCTTCCGGATCAAGTCGGTCGAGCCGATCCGGATGACGACGGAGCCGGAGCGGCGGCGGTGGCTCGAGGCGGCCGGGTACAACCTCTTCAACCTTCACGCCGACGACGTCATCGTGGATCTGCTGACGGACTCCGGCACCGGGGCGATGTCATCGGAGCAGTGGGCGGGGCTTCAACGGGGTGACGAAAGCTACGCGGGCTCGCGCTCGTTCTACCGGTTCCTGGAAGCCGTCCGCGACCTGTTTCCCTTCCGCCACGTGATCCCCACGCACCAGGGTCGCGCGGCGGAGAAGATCCTGTTCTCGGTCGTCGCCGGAGCGGGCAAGGCCATCCCGAACAACAACCACTTCGACACGACCCGCGCGAACATCGAGTCCACCGGCGCGGAGGCAGTCGATCTCGTGATCGCTGAGGGACGCCGCGCCTCGACCGTGCACCCCTTCAAGGGGAACGTGGACCTCGACGCGCTCGACGCCTTCATCCGAGAACGCGGGCCGAACAACGTCCCGGTCGTGTTCGTCACCGTCACGAACAACTCCGGTGGCGGACAGCCGGTGAGCCTCGAGAACCTGCGCGGCGTGCGCGAGGTCTGCGACCGATACGGCCTGCCGCTCTTCCTCGACGCGTGCCGGTTCGCAGAGAACGCCTGGTTCGTCCGGCAGCGAGAGCCGGGCTTCGAAACGACGCCGATCCCCGAGATCGTGAGGCAGATGGCGGCGCTCGCCGACGGGATGACGATGAGTGCGAAGAAGGACGGGCTGGCGAACATCGGCGGCTGGCTCGCGATGGACGACGACGGGGTCGCGGAGCAGTGCCGCAACCTGCTCATCCTGACCGAGGGTTTCCCGACGTACGGCGGCCTCGCCGGGCGCGACCTCGACGCCATCGCGCAGGGGTTGCGCGAGGTCGTCGACGAGGATTACCTCCGCTACAGGATCCGATCGACGGCGTACCTCGGAGAAGCGCTGGAGCGGGCCGGGATCCCCGTCGTCCAGCCGATCGGCGGCCACGCCGTCTACATCGACGCCCGTGCGCTCCTGCCCCACATCCCTCCCCTCGAATACCCAGGGCAAGCGCTCGCGAACGCCCTCTATGTCGAGGGCGGCATCAGAGGGGTCGAGATCGGGACGGTCATGTTCGGCAGGCACCCCGACGGGTCCGAAACCGCCGCGGCGATGGATCTGGTCCGACTCGCGATCCCGAGGCGGACGTACACGCAGAGTCACGTGGACTACGTCGTCGAAGTCGTCCTCGGGGTGGCTGAGCGAGCGGCGGACCTGCGGGGCTATCGGATCGTCGAGGAGCCACCGCAGCTGCGCCACTTCACGGCGAGGTTCGCGCCGCTTTCCTAGGGGCCCGCGCTCCCTCCGAATCGCCCGAACCCGGATGCGGCTATCGAAGGGAGTGGGCGCGCTGCAGCGGCTCGAGCTCGACGGTGGCCGCCACGGACGAACGCTCGAGCAACCGCGAGATGGCCGGGTGGTATCCGTACCGTGCGAGCAGGGCCTCGTTCACCTTGCGGACGCGCTCGGGGTCGGTCACGGGAAGCGCGCGGACCGGGATCCTGACGCCGTCGACTCGTACGGCCGCCCAGGGCGCCGCCAGCAGGTCTCGGTACCAGGGGCACCGGGCACCGCCGACGGGCCGAAGATAGATCCTGCCGTCGACACCGGCGGCCCATGCCTCGCTCGAGCGAGGGGCGCCGGAGATTGCGTCGGATGTCTCGACACGGACCTTGAGCGGCGCGAGAAGCTGCGCGTATGCCTCCTCGGAAAAGATCGAGGCGCCGACGCCGGCAGCGACCGTCGCGAGCGGACGGACGTCTGGCTGATGCCGCGTGTACGTGAGTGCGGGCGGGTTGATCATCGCGTGTCTCCCCTTCGATCGGCTTGCGATCAGGTTCCCTCGCGGAACCGCGTGCGGCATCGTCGAAGCGTCTCGTGTCCCGGAGGCATAGCGACCGAGACGGATACGCGACCGAGGAACGAGTCGCGATACGACGGACGACGTACCCCGACGGGGTGCCGTGGTCCGCCTCGATCAGCCGGCGGGCTCCGTCTCCCGCTCCAGCGCGAACGCGCGGCATGCGATCGTCCGGGCCAGCTCGTCGTTGGCCTCCCGGAGGATCCGCTCGAGCACAGGGTTGGATCCGTCCAGCTCGCCCAGCAGTGTTTCCGATCGCTCCAGCACACCGGGATCGGCACGATACGACGGGAACATCGCGCGTGCGTAGGTGCGCGCGAACGTCGCGTCGTGCCTGTCGAACACGCGCCGTACCTCTTCGAAGTACCGCCCCACATAAGGCTCCAGGATGTCGGCCTGGCATGGCCACCAGAAGCCACGCATCGCAGCTCCGGTCAGCTTCAATGACCCGTATCCCTCGCCGTGGATACGCTCCCACGCCCGCGTCTTTGCGTCCGCCGTCGGCAGCGACGTCTCCGCGACGATGAGGGACCGGCGACCGCGGTCCGATGGATCCCGCTCGGCCTCGGCGGCCAGGCGATCGTCGGCGCCCTCGAGCCCGTAAGCGATCCCCTTGGCAGCGATCGACCACCGCATCTCCTGATCGACGGTCGACTCCTGCTCGTCGGCATCGGCATCTGCCATCGCCAGCAGGTGGCGCACGTCGTCGCGCCTCGACGCCACGGCGATCGCAGAACGCGTCCAGATGATCCTCGCGTCGCCGGGAGGCGCCGAGGCGAGGTTGCGGCATGCCGCGACGAATGCCAGCTGGCCCTCCCGCTCTCGCAGAGGCTCCGGGACGTACGCGTCGAGCACGACGTGCACCCGCTCCAGCACGCTGTCGAGTAGCTCCAGGTCCGGCTCCAGGCGCAGCTTGTCGCCCGCGATCCGCAGGAACTCGATCGAGCTGAGCTTGCGGTCGCGCACCATCTCCCACAGCGACATCCAGAGGAGCTGGCGCAGGAGGGGGTCCTCGACTCGTTCGAGCCGTTCCCGCACGTACCGCAGTGAGCCCGCGTCGAGCTGGACCTTGGCGTACGTCTGGTCGCGGTGGTTGGGGAAGACGAGATCCGGCGCCGGACGCCCGAAGGCATCCGAGACGAGGACGCTCGCGCCGTCGATCCGTGCCGGGATCGCCTCCAGGACCAGCCTCTCCCCTGTCTCTCGCCCGAGCGCGACCTCGATGGCGTGCGGACGGAGAGTCGGATGCTCCCTGGGCGCGCGCTGCTCCAGCCGCAGCTCGTGGATCCGGTCGCCATCCGCGGCCCAGTGCGCGGACAGCGTGTTCAGCGACGCCGTCTCCAGCCACAGCCGTGCCCACTCCCGAAGTGGCCGCCCGCTCCCCTCCTCCACGGCCGAGAGGAAATCCGAGAGCGTGGCATTGCCCCAGGCGTGGCGCCGGAAGTAGGTGCGCATCCCTTCGCGGAAGCCGTCCGGCTCGATCGTGGCGGCAAGCTGCTTGAGGACCGATGCTCCCTTGCCGTAGGTGATGCCATCGAAATTGAGGAACGTGGCGTCGGTGTCGGGCACATCCGCGACGATCGGGTGGGTCGTGATCAGCTGGTCCTGCCGGTAGGCCCACCGCTTCATCGACGCGTTGAACACCTTCCATGGCCCGTCGCCGTACCCCAGCGCCTCGCTCTGGGCCAGTACCGAGATGAATGTCGCGAAGCTCTCGTTGAGCCACAGGTCGTCCCACCAGCGCATGGTCGTGAGGTTCCCGAACCACATGTGCGCGAGCTCGTGGAGGATGACCTCGGCCCTTTCGCGGCGCTGGTTCTCGGTCGGCGGGTCGCGGAAGATGTACTGCTCGTTGAAGGTGACGGCTCCCGCGTTCTCCATCGCACCCGGGTTGAACTCCGGCACGAACAGCTGGTCGTACTTTCCGAAGGGGTAGGGCTGATCGAACAGCGTCGCGTAGAAGTCGATCCCGCGCGACGTGATGCCGAATATCTCATCGGGCTCGAGGTAGCGCGCGACGGAACGACGGCAGTAGAGCGCCATCGGCAGGTCGCCATGCGCGCGATGCACCACGTGGAGTGGACCGGCGACGAGCGTCAGTAGATACGTGCTGAAGCGCGGCGTCCATCGGAACATCCGCCTCACGAGCCCGTCGCCCAGCTGCTCGCGCTCCTCTTCGGCGGTGTTGGAGACCACCTCCCATTCCTCGGGCGCTGTCACCGCGAGTCGGTAGTTCGCCTTGATGTCGGGCTGGTCGAACGCCGGGAACACGCGGTGCGCCGCGAACGGCTCGAAGTTGGTGTACCGGTACTCCTCGCCGTCCTCAGGGTCCACGAACCGGTGGAACCCATCCCCGGTCTCGTCGTAGGCGTTCTCGTAGACGACGCGGATCGACGTCTCCGAGCGCAGGACCACCGCGGGGATGACGAGTCGAGAGTCTCGCCAGTCGGGCTCGACGCGCGCCCCGTTGACTTCGAGCCGCTCGATCCGTCGTCCCCGGAAGTCGAGGAAGATCTCGCCCTGTCCGGCGTGGTCGAACCGGATCCGTGCCTCGCCCCGATACTCCTGGGACCCGCGGAGAAGCTCGAGCTCGATCTCGTAGCTCACGTTCGCGACGCGCCTCGCTCGCTCCTCGGCCTCGAGGCGGGTCAGGACGTCGCGGGGTATCCCCTCCACCTGCGCGAGGCTAGCAGAGACCGGGGGATCGCCACGGAGACCGGGGCCGGTGAGCCGAGGGCGTCTTAGCCCTCCTGCGGCTTGAAGACGACCTTGATCCAGCCGTCCTCCTTGTCGTTGAACGCCCGGTAGGCCCGCGGCGCTTCGTCGAGCGGGAGCGGGTGCGTCAGGACGTACGAGGGATCCAGGCGGCCGGACGCGATGATCTCGAGTAGTCGCGGGATGTACCTGTGTGCGTGGACCTGCCCCGTCCGCACGGTGAGGCCCTTGTTCATCAGGGCACCGATCGGGAGCTTGTCGGGGAAGCCCCCGTAGACACCGGCGATCGACAGCTTGCCGCCCTTCCGACACGCCTGGATCGCCTGACGGAGGACGGTGACCCGGTCGGTCGTCAGCCGAAGCGCGAGCATGACCCGGTCGTAGGCGCCCTGGAGGCCGATCCCGTGCGCCTCCATGCCGACGGCGTCGATGCACGCGTCGGGGCCGCGGCCGCCGGTCAGCTCCTTGAGCGCCTCGACGACGTCGTCGCGGTCGTCGACCGTCTCGGCTCCGATCCCACGCGCGAGCTCGAGCCGGGAGGGGACCCGATCGATCGCGATCACGCGCTCGGCTCCGAGCAGGAATGCGCTGTTCATCGCGAACAACCCGACCGCACCGCACCCCCAGACCGCGACGGTGTCGCCGGGCTGGATCTCGCAGAACTCCGCCGCCATGTACGCCGTCGCGAGGACGTCTCCCGCGTAGACGACCTGATCGTCCTCCAGCCCCTCGGGGACCGGGAACATCCCGACGTCGGCGAACGGGACTCGGACGTACTCGGCCTGGCCGCCGGCGTAGCCGCCCGCCAGATGCGAGTACCCGAAGATCGCCGACGGCGGGTACCCCCACATCTGCTCCGCGAGCGCGGCGTTCGGGTTGGAGTTGTCGCACAGCGACCACAGCTCGCGCTGGCAGTAGAAGCAGCGACCGCAGGCGATCGGGGCGGCGACCACCACGCGCTCGCCCGGCCGAACGTTCCGCACCTCGGGCCCCACCTCCTCCACGATGCCCATGAACTCGTGCCCGAGGATGTCCCCGCCGCGCATCGTCGGGATGAAGCCGTTGTAGAGGTGGAGGTCGGAGCCGCAGATCGTCGTCGACGTGACGCGGAGGATCGCGTCGCGCGGGTTGAGGATGACGGGATCGGGGACCGAGTCGACCCGGACGTCCTTCGGGCCATACCAGCAGACCGCCCTCATCGAGTGCGCCCTTCGGCCCGCGTCGGGGGTTCCTGCTTGCGTCCCGACGGCTGCCCTGTCGTCGTCGGGATCTCGCCTGCTTCAGCGAGGTGCTTGGACCGACGGAGCAGTTCGGCCAGCTGCTGCTCGCGGAGGGGCGTGACCCGGCGCCTCACGCGGGCGACCACCGACCCGCCGCCTCTCTCGCCGCGCACGGTCACTCGCACCTCGGTGCCGCGTCCCGGCGGCCCGTCCACCAGCGCCACCTCGAGCTCGTGCCCTCCACCGTCTCGCGACACGCGCCACCGGAGGAGTTCGCCGGGAGACTCCTCGAGCAGGTCGATGTTCCCTTCGAGTAGCTCGCGCGGGGGTCCGAGGGTCTCGGCGGGCGTCCCCGGCATGGCCTGCCATAGCGCGTAGACGTCTTCGCGGCTGCGGTTCACCGTCGCGGTTCGTGTGAGCTCGTCCCGCTTCGCCCGGCGTGGCGGCGTGCCGGCAGCGGGCGTCTTGTCGAGCAGCCGGTCGACGAATCCCGAGCCGCTCGCGCCGCGATACGCGAGCCCGGCGCCGGCCAGCGCCAGCGCGACTCCGAGCGGCGAGCGGCTTCGGACGCCGAGCACGACGAGGGCGCCACCTGATCCGATCATGACGAGAGCCAGGGGTCCGGGACCGCCGACGTCGTTGCGGGCGGCGGCGCGAGAGGGAAGGCCACGCAGTTTGTCGAGCATCCATCGATGCTCTCGACCGGACCGCGGCAGGGTGACGGATGCTGCGCCAGGAGGACTATCCGTTCCCTTTCAGTCGCTCACGCGCGAGGTCCCGCTAGTGGCGCCGTCTCCCCAGGGCGAGCAGGAACATCACGCTCTTGCCAGCGGCGTGCGGCGAGAAGGCCTCCGTCACTTCGTCATCGAAGAACGTCAGGCCCGTGGCACCGAAGCCCAGCGCGTACGCGGCCAGCCACGCCCAGCCGCCGGCGATCGCCGACGTCAGCTGCGCCGCGCGGTATCCGCGGTCTCCGAAGCGGTCGAGCAGCGGCTCGAGCTCGGTCAGCAGGTAGAGGTCCGCGGAGGCGTCCGCCGCGAGCTCCTGGCCGAGGGCGAGCCGGCTGGCAGCAGCCCGGAACAGGCCCGCCTCGAGGAGCTCGAACGAGGGTGGGTCGGGACGCATGAAGTACTTCCCCGGCGTCAACCCGTCAACGGCATTGACGATCAGGTACGGATCGGCCAGCGGGCGCCCCACCGCGTCGACGCAGTCCGCGGGAACGCCCCGCATCGAACGGGCGAGGATCGTGGACAGCTCCCGCACGCCGATCGGCTCGCGTGCGAACCGCCGCGTGGAACCACGTCGGCGGATGACGACCTCGACGGGATCTGGCGGGAGCTCGGCGTGGGCGAGCGGTCCGAACGAGGTCAGGGCTGGCGTGGGAGGAGGAACGCGGGACGCCGGAGGGAGGCCTCGCCACGCCGCCGCCTCCTTGCCGCTGCCAAGCGAAGACGCTGTGTGGACCTCGCGGATCTCCTGGTACCGCACCTCACGGCGCGATATCGGCACCGTCGGGAGATGTAGTGCGGGCAGGTCCGGCACGGATCCCCGCCCCGCTCCGGCGCCGTCCTGGCCTATCGCGGCGAGTGCGATCGCGGCCTCGCGGTCGGGATCGACGCCCAGCAGCCGGTTGACGGGCGCATCGGCGAAGCCGAGCACGACGGACGCAGGCAGCCCGGCGGCTCGCGAGACCGCGAGCAGGTTCGCGAGGACGGTCCCTCCATCCCAGAAGCTGTGTCGATACGCCCGCGCCTCGTACTTCCATGCGTTGCGCCAGAACGTGCTCGTGCACGCCACGACGAGTGGGGCGGACGCGACAGACGGCTCGGACCCGGTCGCCTCCACGAGCACGCCGCGGAAGTCCTGCGCGGACCCGGTGCAGCGCGTGGTCGTGAGCGCCGTAGTGGTAGACACCGGCGTCGAGCCCCGGCAGGTCCGCGCAGACTAGGTACATCTCGATGTGGTACAGCGCGCCGGTCGTGCCGGCCGCGCGGAACTCCATCTCGCCTCCGGGCACGCGGCGTCGTCTCGTGACCCCGTTGGAGAAGCCGCACAGTCGCGCGATCGCCTCGACGTCCGGGGTGGCGGCATGAGTGGCCGCGACGACGCTCTGCCCGGTCCGTCGTCCATCCCCGATCGCCTCCAGCGCCGGGAGCGCCGTGGGCGCGAGGTCGCTCGGCAGCGCGGTCGGTTCGAGGCCACGGTAGATCTTGTAGGGGATCGGCTGGTCCGACCAGTCGAGGCGATGACGGCTGGCACGCATGCTCGCCGGCGAGTGGCTCGTCCGCCGGTGGTAGATCCACGCAGCCCGGTGTGACGTCATCGGCTCCGCTCCGTTGTTCGCGCAACCCCTGTGCACGGTATAAGGTTGCTCCGGCTGGCCGGGATCGGCGACGGTCGACCGGGCGACCGATGCCCGTAGCTAGGTCTCACGCGCGAGGGCTCCAAGTGTCCCACCGACCCCCGGCTTCCTATCCTCCTGCCGTCAACCGTTGGCGGAATCATCTCCCTCGCCTCGTCCCGGGGATGCGTCGCTCGCTCCCCCGCGGTCGCGTCGCCGTCGTCCGACTCTACGGGCCGATCGTCGGGTCGGGCCGGACGGCGGACTCCATCGAGCTCCTGCGCCGGCTCCGCGATTCACCGCGCGTGCCTGCCGTCGTGCTCGACATCGACTCGCCGGGCGGGTCCGCCGCGGCGTCCGACGACCTGTTCCTCGCCCTCGATCGACTGGCTGCGAAGAAGCCGGTCGTCGCAGCGATCCGCGGGACGGGGGCATCGGGCGCCTACCTCGCGGCGATGGCGGCACACCGACTGCTCGCCAACCCGAATGCTGCCGTCGGTTCCATCGGCGTGATCAGCGTCGGCCCCCGTGTTCGCCGGCTGCTGGACCACGTGGGGATCAGGATGAACGTGACGAAGGCCGGGCGGCTCAAGGAGATGGGCGCGCCGTGGCGCGACGAGACGGACGAGGAACGGACGAAGGAGCAGGAGCTCGTCGACGCGTACTACGACGCGTTCGTGCGCCGCGTGGCCCGAGGCAGGAAGCTGCCCGAGGAGCGGGTGCGCGAGCTCGCTACGGGCGAGATCTGGCTCGGCGAGCGGGCGCTGGAGCTCGGCTTGGTCGACGAGATCGGCGACCTCGAGCGGGCGATCGAGGTGGCGGCCGAGAAGGCGGGCGTACCCGCGCGCGGCGCCCCGGTACGGCTCCGCCGTCCATTCTTCACCCGTCTCCTCGATCGGTTCGCAACGGCGATCGCTTCCTCGGTGGTGGACGAGATGGAGACGCTCCTGGCCGATCGCCGGCGGATGTAGGCGACTCCCGATCCTGTCCCGTCGGACTTGCAACGACACCGCGAGACAGTGCATGCCGAGACTGCTCATCCGCCCCACCGCTGCCGGTCAGGATTCGACCAGGACACGAACCAGAAAGGAGCGCGCGATGAGCGACCAGCGCAACGAGCAGCTGGCCGGTAACGAGCACTCGCTCGACCCTGACGAGAAGTGGGGGCAGGGAACGGATCTCAGCCACCCGGAGAGCGGGACAGGCCAACCGATCGAGGACCAGGACGAGCCCGGGGACGAGTTCGGGACGGAGGAACGTGGCCCGCAGCCGGTCACCTGATCCGAGGGATCAAGACGCGACGAAAGGGAACGCGCGCAGCGGGGTACTGCTCGCGGCCGCCGCAGCTGCTGCAGGTGCTCTCGGCTGGGGAGTCCTGATCGAGCCCCGACTCATCGACTGGGTAGAGGAGACGGCGAACGTGCCGGGGCTGCCACGGCATTGGGAGGGTCGTCGCATCGCTCTCATCGCCGACCTCCAGGTGGGGCCCTGGTGGGCGAACAAGGGCACGGTGCGGCGAGCGATAGAGCGACTCGTCCGCGAGCGGCCCGAGGCGGTGCTCGCCGCAGGCGATCTGATCTACGGGAAGTCGCGGCGACCGGAGGACCAGATGCGGACCGCCGTCGCGCTCCTGCGACCACTACCGGACGCGCAGATACCGACCTACGCCGTGCTGGGCAACCACGACCACCTGACGGCGACGGACGAGGCCGGAGCGGCGAGCGACCGGCTAGGCGCGAGCGTCGCGTCGGTGCTGGACGAGGCGGGCATCCGGGTCGTCGAGAACGAGGCGGTGCCGCTGGCGACGCCGGAGCCGCGGGAGCGGGGGGACGCCGGTCCCGGTCGTGCCGGCGAACGCGTGGACGACGAGGACGACGAGCCGCTGTACCTCGTCGGCCTCGGCGCCCATGTTCCCGGCCGAGACGACGCGGATCGCGCGTTCGCCGCATTGCCCGCGTACGCGCCGCGGATCGTGTTGATGCACAACCCGCAGACCTTCCGAGGTCTCTCTCCGTACGCCGCGCCCTTTGCGCTCGCAGGGCATACCCACGGCGGCCAGATCCGCGTTCCGTTCAGGCCTCGCTGGATCCCGAGCAAACTTCTCGACCGGAGCTCCATCTACGACGATGGCTGGCTCCCGCACGAGGGAAACGCCGGGAATCTTCTCTACGTGAACAGGGGGCTCGGGTTCAGCCTGATCCCCGTTCGGTTCGGATGTCCACCGGAAGTGACGATCTTCACGCTGACGCGTGGAGCGTGAGCGCAGCGCGAGGAGGCGCCGATCAGTCGCCGGGAAGGGCCGGGTCCTGAGGGGTGGATGAAGACGGCGGGACAGGCGACGTCGAAGGTCGTGCGCGCTGATCGGGTCGAACGGTGACGCGGACGAACCCGGGCTCGACGCCCCGCGAGGCGAGTGAGCCGAGGTCGGGGGTCACCACGTCCAGCAGCAGCGCGTAGGTGCCGGGCTGCGACGGCGCAGCGATCTTCAGCTCGACGATCTTCGCGGTGCCGGGCTTGACGACGGCCCTGACACTGGGGTCCGCACCCGTCACGGCCGCGCCCGGGGTGAGCGCCACCCAGTGCCCGACCAGCCTCGGCGGCGCCACCGGTTTCGCGGCCGCGGCGTCCGGCTCCGCCTGACCCGAGTTCGATCGTCCGACTCGCGCGGTCGCGTTCGCGCCCTCGGCGGTCACGTTCGGGTCGTGGCGCCAGTCGACGGTCCCGCTGTTGCGGAGCAGCACCGGCAGCCCTAGCGCCTCGCCCGGTGCGAGGCTGAGATCGTTCACGAAGGAGTACGTCGCCGATGCGGCGGCGGCGACCCGGACCAGGAGTCCAGGGATCGCGGCCTGCGTGTCCGCGTCGAGCGCGAGGCCGTCGGCGTCGTGGAGCGTCGTCACGACCCGATAGAGCCCGGACCGCTCCGGGAGCGTGACGGTCGCCCGCAGCCCGCGCGCCACCCGCTCGGCGGGCACCGGCTCGACCAGCGAGCCGAGCGTCTCGGGCTGGATGAGCGCCACTTCGGACGGCGCCAGCGGATTCGTGTAGGGGAGCTTGAGCACAGTGCCCGTGCGGAGCTTCCTGGCGTCCTCGATGCCGTTGAGCACCATCAGCGTCTCTGCGGTCGTGTCGAAGCGCTTCGCGATCGTGATCAGCATGTCGCCCCGCTTGACCTTGTAGGTCTCCCTGCCGGCCACCGGCCGACCGGCAGCGGTCTGGCGGGCGCGGGCGGCGTCGGGGCGAACGGGGCGGGCGGTCGGGACCTGGTCGAGGTCGACCGGATCCCAGCGGACTCCGACGGTGAGCGACTCGGGCAGCTCCTGGTCGTCGGGAACGTTGACCGGGAGGGTGACCTCGGCGTCTGCGGCGCTCGCGATCGTGCCCTCGAGCGTGGGCGCCTCGAACTCGAAGCCCTGCTCTGCGAGCGAGGGCGGCGGCGGGAGGACCTCCTCGGTGCGCGCGGCCGCGGATCCCGGGCGGCTCGCGGTGCTCGCGGAGCCCGCCAGCACCTCGCGGGCACCGAGCGCAGGCTTGGACACGAGCGAGCGGTAGAAGCCCGAGGGATCGGTGCCGCCCCGATCGGGGTCGAGCTGTGCCACGAAGCCCGGCGAACGCTTGCTCTCGAAAGCGAAGACGTTGCCGTGGAAGGAGGGTGAGCGGCGCCAGATCTCTTCGATAGAGCGCTCTCCGTCGAACAGCTCGTTGATGTAGTAGCCGGGCCCGAAGTGACCCTCGGCGACCACGGCGCGGGCGCCGGCGGCGAGGAAGCCGGCAGCGAAGTTGTCGACCCGCTGCTTGCTCTCTTCGGTCGTCCCCTCGGGGAGGCCCGGTTCGGTGTTGCCCGACGCGTAGCACAGGCGATGGAGCAGCACCACGGCGTTGGGGGCGAGCTCGATCTCGCGCTCCAGATAGGCCTCGCCGAAGTACTGGTGGGCCTCGTCGTCACCGCCCGCGACCGGGTTCAGTCCGAGGCCGTTCTGTGTCGGCGGATACAGGTGATCGCGGTACTTGGACGGCCAGCCGTTGCCGTGGCCGGCGTAGACCACGACGGACGCGCCCTGCATCGCGGCCTTGGCGGCGCGCCAGGTGGCGTTCGGGGTGTAGACCTTGACGACGTTGGGCGTGTACTTCAGCGCCTCTCGCACCGCTTCGTCGCCGACCGCGCGGAAGTTGTCGCTGTTGTCGCCTACGGGACCGACGATCACCGCGACCTTGGGCTCGACGTGGGACCCTTCCGGCTCCGCCCGGCGCTCGTGCGCACCGACGCCGGCGGGCGCGAACGCGGCGACGATGAAGGCGAGCAGGGTGACCCCGGGCGCCGCGACCCGCCGACGGTGATGCCTATCTCCCCTGGTCGCTGCCACTACTCGCAGTCTCCTCGTCCCGCGGGCAGCCACGACCCGCCTGTCACCCGTGGCGAAGCGCCACTCTAAAGGCTCCGTCGCGAATCCGCATCGGCCATTTGTACTAGGCGCCACCGTCTTTTACCCGATGACCCTCGCCCGCGACTTGCCTCTCGCTTACGCGCCGCTCTCCTGGTTCCTCGGTGGGCGTGGCCATTGCCGCGACCGGTGGAAGGTTGACTCGTCCCTGAAACACCCGTGGCGCGAGCGATGGCGCGCGACGTACAGACGGTGGCGCAGCCTCGGGGGTACATGCGATAGGAAGGAGACGACGCGATGACGAAGGGATCGGGCGACTGGGCGACGACACCTCAGGCGCCGGCCACGGGCGAAACGGCGAGCGAGCTGAATTCGAAGCGCTCATCGTTCGGCGACCTCGTCACGCCCGATCACCCGACCACCGGCCGGATCGACGAGGCGGCGGCGACCTTCGGCACCAACGAAGGTCTCGTAGGCTCGGTCGCCGCGGGACAACCCGAGGAGAACGTGGGCGGCGCGATGGCGACCATCCCCGGGAGCGGGATCGCAGATCAACCGTCGGCGCTCGACCTGGACCCGGAGGAGCGCGCGGGCGTGCTCGGTGACGCCAACGCGAGCCGGGGTGGTGCGACCGCGGGCGGCGCGATCCGAGGCGATCTCGGCGAGTCGATCGACTCCACTCAGGACGCCGCGACTCGGACGTCGCGAGAGGGTGACCTGCAGGATCTGGGCAGCTGACCGCGGCTCGGGCTCGCACATCGCCCGATACCGACAGGGTCCTTCATAGCCCCTGGTTCAGCACGTCCTGGAGGTGCCAGAAGAGCTTCCAGATCTCAGGAAGCTCGGTGACTCCGATCCCCGTGCCGGGCTCGACATGGTCGAACAGCCGGAACGATGTCGTGCGGCGGAGGTGCGGGGGCGGGACGGCCGCCGCGAGCGGCTCGAGATGGGCGAACGGGATCGCATCGTCGGCCTCGTCGTGCATCAGGAAGACCGGTGCCCGCAGCTCGTCGGCGAAGGTCGTCGGCGAGATCGCCGCCAGCAGCTGCCGCGTCGACACGGGGAGCGCTGCGATGGCGGCTTCCGCTGCGCCTCGGTCCCGCGCCGTCGCGAGCCGGTAGACGGCGAGAGCGTCCGGCGGCAGTCGAGCAGCGAACGCGGCGTCGTAGGGCGCGGGCGTGGACTTCGGATCGAGGATGAACGGGGCGAGTCGCCTGCTCAGCTCCTCTGCGGTCGGAGCCTGGGCCACCAGACCCACGAGAAGGGTCAGGAACACGCGCTTCGTCATCTCCCCCGGCTCCCAGGGCCGGCTCTCGCCTCCCGCGAGGACGGTATGCGTTGCGATGTCAACGAGCAGTCGGGATGCGCTCGCGTAGGCGCCGAACGCGTTGACGTAGGCGACTCGGTCGGCGATCCGAGCGTCCGCGGCGGCGATGAGCGCGATGCTCCCACCGACCGAAAAGCCCGCGATGCCGACCCGCGTTTGGTCGACCTCGGGCCGGTTCGCGACCAGCTCGAAGGCTTCGACGAGCCTGGATGGTTCCTCCCGGCCGATCCTCCCCGACTTCATCGCGGTCGACTCCGGCGCGGCCACCACGAGCCCCAACCGCGCGACGGAACTCGCAAAGCGGACCACGCGAGGGTCGTCGAGGGGCACTCGATTCACGCCCAGCACGAGGACCAGGGCAGGGTGTCGTGTACCCGTGCGCGTCCCGCCGGGAACGTAGATGTCGATGCGGTCGGGCCGAGAACCGCCGTACGTGGTGGAGACCCGGGTCGGCTCGGGCGACAGCGCCGACAGCGGCTGCGGCCCGGCGTTCAGGAGCTCCGGCACGAGCGCGAGCGTCTGGACCGCGACTCGGAACGGCTTGACGATGGCGAACGCAGCGGTCCCGACGATCGCGAGCACGAGCACGCACACGAGGAGGCGGCGGATCCGGCGTTGCCACACGCCGAGAGTCTAGGTTCCCAATGCGGCGTCAAGGCGGGGGCGACCCGTATCGCCGAGCCTCGTCCAGCACCCGGACGGCATACCGCTGCCCATGCCGGGTTACTCGATCCGGATCGTCTCCCGCGCCGGCTGCGTCGCTTCCTCGCGCCCTGCGACGTCTCCGCCGAGCCCATGGATCCAGTGGTCGATCAGTGCGCGGGCGGCGATGAGCTGTTCGCGGCTGCCCGTCCGGAAGTGCGCTCGGACGTCGGCCGGCAGCACCCGATCGAGCCAGTCGGGCGAGAACAGGTTGCGGCGTGGCTCGATCTGCTCGAGGCGCCGCTCCAGGTCCGCGATCCGGCTCCTCAGCTCCTCATCGCTCTCGCCTCGCGGTTCTTCCGCCGTGCGGGCATCAGTGGGCATGTCTTGACCCTCCACTCCTCGTCGTGGCCGCCTTACCCCGTTCCGGCGCGGCGAACCGGATCTTCAGCGTCCCGTCCTCCATCCGCGCGCCTTCCGTCGGTGCGTCCACGAGGGCACGGGGCAGAACGAGGTTCCGCCGCCACGACCCGACCTGCAGCACGAGTTCGTCCTGATTGCGCGACAGCTCGATCTCGTCGCGCGACAGGAACGGCAGCTCCAGAGACACGACGTAACTTCCGTTCTCGCGAGCTACCGAGTAGGGCCGTCCGCTATAGAACAGTTCGGTCGGATCGCCGTCCCCGAACAGCGCGCGGCCGAGCTCGCGCAACCGGTCGATCCCCACGACCTCCTTGTCGAAGAACGGGACCGACCGGACGGGCACGGGGGCGAATGCCTCCCTGACCTCGGGGCCGTACTCGCGTTGCGTGTCTCGCCAACCCTGGAAGTACTCGCCGACGCCAGCAGGCAGGACGCGGTTCGCGACGATCAGGTCGGTCGGATACCCGTAGAGGTGGAAGTACGTGAACGAGCGCTGCGCCTCCCTGATCGCGACGCGCTCGAGGTTCAGCACCAGCCGAACAGACGTCCGGTCGCCGTCCGCGAGCAGGTCGTGCATGTGCTCGAGCCTGTGAAGGAGATCCTCGGCGGCATCGAACACCTGCTCGTCCGGCAGTGGCACGCCGATCATCCGCTCCAGCAGCGACCCGCCGATGCGAGACATCCGCCGTCCGATCGGCGCGATCCGCTCGACCCACCAGTGCGCCGCCTCGGGCATCGACAACAGCCGCAGGGTCTCACCGGTCGGTGCCGCGTCGACGACGATGACGTCGTACTGCCCATGGTCGTGGTGATCGGCGATCCAAAGCAGGCTTGCGAGCTCGTCCATGCCGGGCAGGACGCTCATCTCCTCCGCCATGACCTCGTCGAGCCCGCGCCAGCTGAACAGCTCCACGACGTACCGCTGGATGGTGCCCCAGTACTTCTCGATGTTGTGGAACACCTCGGGCTCCTGGCCCCAGAGGTTCGACTCGATCTGCGTCGGCTCCGCCCCCAGCGGGCGATCGAGCGCGTCGGCGAGGCTGTGCGCGATGTCCGTGGAGAGGACGATCGTGCGATAGCCACGGTCAGCACATAGCAGAGCCGTAGCCGCGGCGACACTCGTCTTGCCGGTGCCGCCCTTGCCGGTGTAAAGCAGGATCCGCGCCACGCCCGCCTCCCGTCGTGTTCTTCGCCGTCCGGATACTACGTCGACGCGCCGCTCGACGATGGCGGCGGGCGCCAGGAAGGGGCGCCCAGACGCCCCTCGTGCCGCTCCTCGGAGACAATGCGGTGATGGACGCCGACCAGGGCCACGAGCAGGGTACGAACGGAGACGTGGTCGAGCGGGTGGGCCCGGGCGGCCCTCCCCCCGGTCTGCTCGCAGTGATCCTCGTCGTGGGGCTGATGGCACTCGTCCTGTATGCCCTCGCCACCCGCCCGGTCCCTGCTTCCCCACCTCGGCTCGCCCTCCAAAGCGCGGCGCCGGCCCCTCGGACCTCACCCGTACTCTCGCCCCTGCCGGATCGATGCCCGCCCCCGAGCAGCTGCCTACCTCCAGCTCCACCGTCGACGCCGGCGCGATCGGTAGCGGACGGTGTGACGCTCGCCGCTCCCCGACCAGGCGTCCCGGTCTTCACGGGCCTGCCGGTCGAGGTCGTCGGACGCGGGGCAGGAGGGATCCACGCACTCAGGGCCATCATCACGGTCGGTGACAGGAGGATCGGGGCGGCGTTCCTCTACGTCGATGCGGCCGGCCGCTTCCGCGGCCGTGTCCCCCTCTACCCGGCCGTCGAAGCGGCCGAAGCCGAGCTCTTCCTCCAGGACGCAGGCCGTGGAACATACCTCGCCTCGCGGCCCCTGACGCTCGCGCCGGCAGTCCCGGTATCGCTCTGGTCCCCGGCGCATCCGGGGGACGGAGCCACGTCCCCGCTCTCTCGGACGGCACGGCATCTGGCAGTATCCGGCGCCTCGCTCGAGCGGATCGCGAGCGTGAGCGCGACGCTCGTCCGCGGCAACGGGACCGTCGTCGCTGCTGTCGCCGGGCCCACCAGGCACGCGTTCGGACCGTGGCGCGCGTTCGAGCTCGAGCTCCCGCTTCCGGGTCGGCTACCCCGCGGTGGCCTGTCGCTCGTCGTCAAGTGGACGGACCCCCAGACGAACGAGGAGTCGCCGCCGATCCGAGTCCCTCTCCAGGGCGACTGAACAACGTCCCGCGCCTTCCCCGGGACGGACCTGCGGGAACGGTGCTCCCGTCGGTCGCGATCCCGTTCACCGCCGTGGAACGCAGCCGAGACGGGGATCGCGCGGCGTGGGGCGGCGAGTGGGGACCGTCGGCCATTAGTGTCTCGGGAATCACGGCAGGGGCAAGGGAGGAACCATGGCGAACGACGGCACCATCAAGTTCGGCATCCTTGCCTGGCCGCAGTACACGGATTGGACGAGCCTTCGTGACGTCGGTGCGCGTGTCGACGCGCTCGGGTACGACACCCTCTGGACCTGGGATCACCTGTACCCGATCGTCGGCTCCCCAGACGGCCCGATCTTCGAGGGATACCTGACGTTGGCCGGATGGGCCGCCGTGACCGAGCGAGTGAGGCTGGGGTTGATGGTCGGCGCCAACACGTTCCGGAACCCGGCGCTGACGGCGAAGATGGCGACGACGCTCGACCACATCAGCGGCGGTCGGGCCATCCTCGGTATCGGCGGCGCCTGGTTCGAGACCGAGCACACGGCGTTCGGGATCGATTTCGGGGCGGGGTTCGGCGAGCGGCTGGATCGGCTCGACGAGGCGGTCGAGATCATGCGCGGCATGCTCCACGGGGAGCAGCCGACGGCTCGCGGGCGGTTCTATCACGCGAAGCAGGTCCGCAACGACCCACCGCCCCTCCAGGAGCACCTGCCGATCCTGATCGGCGGCGCGGGCGAACTGAAGACGCTCAGGACGGTCGCGAAGTACGCGGACGCGTGGAACGTCGGTGGTGGCGTCGGTCGCGTGCGCCAGAAGGACGAGGTCCTCCGCCGTCACTGCGAGAAGGTCGGCCGCGACCAGGCCGAGATCGAGCGCACGCTGCAGGGCGGGGCAGTCATCATCCGAGACAGCGTCGAGGAAGCACGCGAAGCTGCGAAGTCGCTCGCCGAGCGCAACCACGGCTACGACGGCCGTGTCGAGATCGCCGGCCCGCCCGACCTGGTCGTACGGCGTATCGCGCCGTACCTCGAGCTCGGCTTCCACCACGTCTACTTCGACGCCCCCGCGCCGTTCGATGGGGAGACGCTCGAGCGCCTGGTCGGTGAGGTGAAGCCGAGGCTTCAGGAGCTCGTGGCCGCAGGCGCGGCGGGCTCCCTCCGCTAGCGGAAGGGCTCGCCGCCTCCCTCCTCACTCGCGCCGAGTCAGCAGCTCGATCGCGCGCAAGAGCGGGGCGTCACCCGACTCCTGGATCTGCTTCCGCGTCATCGTCTTCAGGTCGTCGGGTTCCAGAGGATACGCATCGCCGGCCAGCTCGACCTTCTCGGTGGGCTCGATACCCTGCTGGAAGATCCGGTGCCCCGACGGCGTCAGCCACTGCTCGACACCGAGCCGGATCGCGGATCCGTCGGCTAGCGGGAACGTCAACAGCACCGTCCCGGTGCCGAACGTGCGGGTCCCGATCACCGCCGCCCGCCCGGCATCCTTCAGTGCACCGGCGAGGATCTCGGCCGAGCTGACCGTCCCGAAGTCGACGAGGACGACGACAGGTGTCTCCGTCGCCCGTCCCGGCTCCTCGACCTTGAACGATCTCCTGTCTCCCTCCGCATCCTCGGTGTGGAAGACGACGGATCCCTGGGGCAGGAACTGGCTCGCGGCTGCGACCGCCTCCGCGACGAATCCGCCGGGGTTGCTCCGGACGTCGAGGATGATCCCCTGCGCCCCCTGGTCGAGCGCGCTCGAGACGGCCTCCCTGAGCTGGTCGCCGAGGCCCTCCGAGAACTGGACGAGCCGGATGTGCGCGATGCGGCTGTCGGGGACGAACGCCCACATGACGGTCGGCACCTGGATCCGCGCGCGCGTGATCGTGACCTCGTAGGGCTCGCTTTCGCCCCGGTGGATGAGGGTGAGTCGGACGTTCGTCCCCGCCGCGCCTCGCACGCGCCGACTGATGTCCTCGGTGCCAAGCGTGTCGACACGGGTCCCATCGACGCTGACGAGCAGATCGCCGGGCCGGAGCCCCGCCCTCGCCGCCGGGCTATCGCTGATCACCGAGACGACCACGGGGTTCCCGTTCCGCTCGCCCAGGATGATCCCGATGCCCTCGATCTCGCCGCTCAGCGCGGCCTCGGCGCTCTTCACGTCTTCGGGCGTCAAGAACACGCTATGGCCCGGATCGCCCAGGGCATCGACCATGCCGGAGATCGCGCCGTACACGAGGTTCTTGTCGTTGAGCACCGAGCGGTCGACGTAGTTCTTGCGGACGACATCGATCGCCTGCTCGAGCAGCGAGAGATCGACCGGGCCCGTCGGGACCGGGATGGGCGACGCGCGCGTGGGGGATGGGGCCGGCGGAGCCGAGGGCGACGCGACGC
>JADDQH010000059.1 GCA_016781485.1 Chloroflexota bacterium
CCTCCTCCGTCGTTCGTCACCGCGGAACTCTACGACTAGACTAGCTGCATGCCACACCCGACCCTCGGCCTTCCCCCGGCCTCGATGACGGGCGGTCACCCCGAGGCGGCCGCGCGCCTCAGACGCGAGCACGACCGGATCGCGCGTCTGGCCCTCGAGGCGACCCTGCGTCGGTTCCCGGACATGCGGAAGCGCTACGACGAGCTCGCTCTCCGCCAGCTCCTCCGCGACTACGAGCAGCACATCGAGCAGCTCGCGCGTGCGGTCGAGTCGAATGATGGGTCGTGGGTCACGAACTACGCCGAGTGGCTCGTGCCGATCTACCGGCGACGCAAGATCCCGATGAAGGAGTTCGCCGCACTGATCCTGGGGCTGAGGGACGCCGCGCTCACGGTCCTGTCGCCCGAGGAGGCGGAGCATGCGAGTCGGATGCTCGACCTCTGGCGTGAACGACTTCGACGCCATGGCCGTCTTCCGGGGGATCACAAGGGCAATCCCATCGTCCGCTTCTTCTGGAAGGGCGCAGGGATCGGAGACGAGGGGATCGTCTGAGATGCTCCGAGTCGAGGGTCTGACGGACGGAGCGGTAGGGCGATGACGGTCAAGTGGGTGAAGGTCGACCCGCTGACCATGAACGGGGAGCCGTTCTGCTTCGCGACGCGACTCACGGTCCGGAACCTGCTGGAGATGCGTGCGAACGGGATGCGGCCCGGCGACATGATCGCGGAGCACCCTGAGTTGCGGCGCGTGGGGATCGCGGAGGCGTACCGGTTCGCGGCGGGCGACCGGTGGCGATACGAGCTGTTCTTCGAGCCGGACGGGTCGCTCAGGGGTCCGGGCTTCACCCGGCAGGAAGCGGCGGACTTCCCGGAGCACCTCCGCTCGCTGCACGGGATCGTCGTCAAGGAGCCGGCGGTACAGGGAGCGGTCGGGTAGCCGACCTCGGCTGGCGGCGAGGGCGACGGCGGGCGACGGGTGCTAGGCTAGGAATCTCTTGGACTCCCGAGGCACGTTGACGCCATGACCGACCACACGGCCGCGACCGCTCAGGCTCCCGCCGGCACGCCCGCCTTCGACCCCAAGGCGCGCGCGACCGAGCTTGCGATCCTCGACGCCCTCCGCTCCGTCGTCGACCCGGAGATCGGGATGAACGTCGTCGAGCTCGCGCTGATCAAGCAGATCATCCTCGGCGACGACCAGACCGAGGTAAAGATGATCCTGACCACCCCGTTCTGCCCCTACGCCGGCTCGATGATCCAGCAGGTGAAGGAGGCGACCGAGGAGGTCGTCGAGCACGATGTGAAGGTCACTCTGCTCGCCGAACGCTGGGACCCGCGCGACGCGGGCCTGATGTGGTAGGCGAAGGCCCAGCCGAAGAGAGCGCTGCAGACTCCGCCGAGAGACCGAGCCGAACGGGCGTCCGGGGCAGTGCGGTCGCGACCGGTCGGGGCGACGATGGCACGACGGGGCTCCTGTACGGCGGCCCGCGGATCCACAAGGACGATCTCCGAACGGAGGCCTACGGCACGGTCGACGAGGCCGTCGCCGCACTCGGGGTCGCCCGCGCGGAGCTGAACGCGATGGCCATGCGCGGTGCCCTGCCCGGGGTGCTTGCAGAGATGCCGCAGCTCCTGCTCCGGTTCCAGCGGGAGTTGTTCGTGGTGGGGTCGGAGCTCGCGAGCAACCCGGACGCGTGGGACCGGCTTCAGGACGGCGTGACGCGCGTCAGCGAGTCGATGGTGAAGGGGCTCGAGGAGGTACTCGCGGGGCTCGAGCGGGGGATCGAGATGCCGCGGGAGTTCGTGGTGCCGGGCGAGACCAGGTCGTCGGCGTCCATCGAGCTCGCGCGGACGATCCTGCGCAGGGCGGAGCGGCGGGCGATCACGCTGCAACGCCAGGGGCTCGTCGCGGGGGAGTGGCTCATCCCCTACCTCAATCGGCTCGCCGACCTGTTGTGGGTCATCGCGCGATCCGCGGAGCAGGGAGAGCGGCGCGCCGCCACTCCAGCCCGGACGCGTTCATCGCGGCGGGTCTCCCCGAGCGGGTGAGGCGGGCGGCAGCTCTCCTGACGCGCTGAGGGGGCGCGGCTCTCCTGACCCGGCCGACGCCGGCGTGCCGGCACCACTTCCGCAGTCCTTGACCCTGCCGCCGGCGGGTTCAGGTGTGGGCGGCGGGATGGCCGGCAGCTAGACTGATGCAGATGCGGCCGGTGTGAGGCGTCGGAGCTCTCATCGACCGACCCGATCCGGAAGCGGCAAGGAGACCTGACGTGTTCGACCGACAGCCGAACGAACCGGACCGATACCAGTCGGCGCGGGACGATGCCTCGCGCTCGCCGGGCGCCCCCTACGCGTGGGGCACGGCGGGCAGCCGGTCCTCGGTCGCCGGCGCCGCCGTCGCGCCGCGCGAGAACTTCCTGACGATGAGCTTCGTATGGATGTTCCTCGCCCTTCTGCTGAGTGCCGGCGCCGCCGGGTTCGTGATGGTCAACCAGCCCGCTCTCCAGTTCGTCATCCGGAACTTCATGGTCCTGCTGATCGCCGAACTCGCCTTCGTGTTCGTGATCAGCCTCGGCATCAACCGCATCGGGGCGATCCCGGCGCTCGCGATGCTGTTCGTATACGCGATCCTGAACGGCGCGACGATCTCGATCGCGGTGCTCGGGAGCGTGAGGTCGACGGGCAGCGCGAGCGGGGTGCTGACCGCGTTCCTGGGCGCGTCCGCGATCTTCGGCGCCGCTGCGCTGTATGGGGTCGTCACGCGGCGCGACCTGACGCGACTCGGCGGGATCCTGTTCATGGGACTCGTCGGCCTCGTCGTCGTGTCGCTCCTCAACGCCTTCGTCTTCCGCGGCGGCGCGCTGAGCTTCGCGATCGGGGTCGTGGGCGTCGTCATCTTCACCGGGCTCACCGCGTACGACGTCCAGCGCCTCCGGAACGGGGAGCTCGGGTGGGTCGGGACCCGTGAGGGAGCGTCGGTCATCGGGGCGCTCCACCTGTACCTCGACTTCGTCAACCTGTTCCTCAGCCTCCTCCGGATCTTCGGCTTCAACCGGGACTAGGTCGGCCAGGACGCGCCGACTACATCGAGCCGCGGCGACAGCGCCGAGCTCTCGACCTGTCGGCGCGGCGCGTGTGAAGGGGACGCCCTTGAACGGCGAAGTGGGCGCGAGCCGGGGTTCCGTCGACCCGAAGGAGCGCGTCGGGTTCATCGGACTCGGCACGATGGGGCGGTCGATGGCAGCGAACGTGGGCCGCGCGGGTTTCCCTCTCACGGTTTGGAACCGGAGCGGAGGAAGGGACGACGCGCTCTTGGGGTCCGGCGCCCGACGGGCCGACGCGCCACAGCAACTCGCCGCGGCGGTCGATGTCGTCGTACTGTGCGTCTCCGACACACCCGACGTCGAGGCCGTCCTGTTCGGGGAGCAGGGCGTCCACGCCGGTGCGCCTCGGGGATCGCTGGTCATCGACTGCTCGACGATCAGTCCCACGGCGACGCGGGGCTTCGCGGCGCGGCTGGCGGAGCAGGGTGTGGCGTACGTCGACGCCCCGGTTTCAGGAGGCTCGGAGGGAGCACAAGCGGGTACGCTGACGATCTTCGCGGGCGGCGATAGCGACCACGTGGACCGCGCCCGACCCATCCTCGCCGCGATGGGCTCGACCATCACGCACGTCGGCGGTGTCGGCTCGGGGCAGGCCGCGAAAGCCGTGAACCAGGTGATCCTCTGCGGCACATACCTGGGCGTCGCCGAGGGACTGGTCCTCGCGATGAAGTCGGGCCTCGACCTGGATGCTCTCGTGGCCGCGCTCGGCGGTGGTGCCGCGCAGTCGTGGGTCCTTGCCAACCGGAGTGGCCGGATGATCGCGAACGAGTATCCACTCGGCTTCAAGCTCTCGCTCCACCGGAAGGACCTCGGGATCGCGCTGGAGATGGCGCGCGAGACGGGGTCGAGTCTTCCGGTCGCCGCACTCGCGCAACAGATCGAAAACGGGCTGATCGCTCAGGGACATGGCGACGAGGACGTGTCCGCGCTCGCGCGTGCGATCCGGGCATGGGCGGGGCTGTGAGCCAGGCGGCCTCCAGCGCATCGCTGCTCACTCCGGCGTCGCGTCGACCCATTCGCAGCCTCCCGCTGCTCGTGCTGCTGCTGACGGCGTCGTGCGGCTCCGAGAGCGCGAGTCCGTCGCCGAGCGTCGTGAGCGGGATCCGCGGGAGTGTCCTGCTCGGCCCGACCTGCCCCGGTCCCTCGCCCCGTTTCGCCGCACCATGCCTGACTCCCTATGCCGCGACCCTCGTGCTCACCGACGGAGATGGCAGGCGCGTCGCGATGACGACGGCGGGCGCGGACGGCCGGTTCGAGTTCCTCGTCACGCCGGGTCAGTACGTGGTCGCGCCCCAGCCGGGCGGTGATCCGTTCCCCGTTGCGCAACCGGAGGACGTCACCGTCGATCGCGGCCAGTTCGTCGAGATCCAGATCAACTACGACACGGGAAACAGTCCACCCTAGACCTCGGGCGCGCTGCGCCGAGGCGCCGCGCCAGGGGAAGCGCGGAGCAGCTCCTCGACCATCGGCAGCAGCCTCTGCACCCACAGCGCGTACTGCTCGCCACTCGGGTGGAGTCCGTCCCGCGCGACGAGCGATCTCTGGTCCTTCGCCTGCAGCGAAATGTCATGGATGTCCACGAAGGGGATCCCGTTCCGGTCTGCAACGGCGGCGAGGATCCGGTTGTTGCGGCGGATCGCCGCGCTCTGGACCTTCGGGTCTCCGTACGCGGCGCCCCGCGGCGTCACCGTGTAGTCCGGCGTGGAGACCGCGAGGATCCGCTCCGGAGGTAGACGGTCGAGCAGCACGCCGAGGATCTCCTCCACGTTCTTCTCGTAGGTCGCGGACGGCACGGCCTGGACCACGTCGTTCACGCCGATCAGCAGCGTCACGAACTCCGGTCGGAGTGCCGCCAACTCCGGCAGCTCGCGTTCGATGACGTCGCGCGACGTGTAGCCGGTCACGCCGAGGTTCGCGACAAGCTCGAGCGTCGGTGGCTCCGCGCCGAGCCGCGCGACGAGCTGGTTCGGCCACCGGTGAGTCTCGGCGACCGAGGTCCCGATCGTGTACGAATCCCCGAGTGCCACGTACCGCAGACGATCCGTCGGACGCGGCGAGGGCGAGGCGGCGGACGAAGACCCGCTCGTCGTCGCCCTGCCCCCCCTGGTGGCACCTCCGCTATCCGGCGGCCGACACGCCGCGAGCGACAGGGAGACGACGAGCCAGCACGACGCGCCCGTAAGCGCCGCGGTGCTCGTCGTGGGCTTCTCGAGCACCATCACATCGTCTCCCGTCTGTCCGTGCCTGGGCAGGACGAGCCTACTCCCGGCCATCGTTGACGGTCCATACGCCCGCCGCTAGACTAATTCCTACCTCGGGCATCGGATTTACCGGCTCCGTCCGTGCCGGCTGACCGGGGCAGGGAGATCATTTCGAACTTGCGCACCATCTTCCCCAGCAGCGGCGCCGTCCACTTCTCGACGAGGGGCGAATACGGTGTCCGGCTCATGGTCGAGCTCGCGCGTCACTACGGGACAGGGCCGGTCAGCCTCGCCGAAGTGGCCGAGCACGAGGCGCTGCCCCGGCCGTACCTGGAGCAGCTCGTCGTCAGCCTGCGTGAGGCGGGGCTCGTCACCAGCACCCGCGGTGCCCGTGGCGGCTACCAGCTGAGCCGCGAGCCGGCGGACATCAGGATGGGCGAGGTCGTCCGGACGCTCGAGGGACCGATCACGCCGATGATCTGCGCGAGCGAAGATCCGTCCGAGTCGGGCCAGTGCGAGCGGACCGCGTTCTGCAACGTGAACCTGCTGTGGGTGAAGGTGCGGGACGCGATCACGCAGGCCCTGGATTCGATGACTCTCGCGGACCTCGCGCGCCCGCGGTCCACGGGACCGTTCCACCCGGCGCACCCCGCGCTGCCGATCCACTCCATGAACCGATCAGGAGCGACGACCACCACGTGAACGACGAACTTCGGATCAGCGACCTGCACGTAGTCCCGGTCGCGGACCCGCAGCACGAGATCCTCTCGGGGATCGACCTGACGATCCGGAAGGGCGAGGTCCACGCGATCATGGGGCCGAACGGCTCGGGGAAGACCACGCTCGCCTATGCCCTGATGGGCCACCCCGCGTACGAGGTGACCAAGGGGAAGGTCATCTGGAAGGGAGAGAACATCCTCGATCTGTCACCGGACAAGCGCGCGCGGCTGGGCGTCTTCCTCGCATTCCAGTACCCGACCGCGATCCCCGGCCTCTCGGTGGCCAGCTTCCTGCGCACAGCGCTGAACGCGCGCCGCCGCAGCGTCGAGGGCGGTGACGGTGAGATCGATCCGTCGGACGCGACCCGCGGCGGCATCAAGATGGGCGAGTTCCGGCGGCTGATGCGCGAGAAGATGGCGCTCCTCAAGCTCGACGAGAGTTTCGCGGCCCGATACGTGAACGAGGGCTTCTCGGGGGGTGAGAAGAAGCGGCTCGAGATGCTCCAGATGGCCGTGCTCCAGCCCGAGTTCGCCGTCCTGGACGAGACGGACTCCGGTCTCGACATCGACGCTCTTCGCATCGTCGCCGAGGGCGTGAACGCACAGCTGAACCCGAACCTCGGCGTACTCGTCATCACGCACTACCAGCGACTGCTGAACTACATCACGCCGGACTACGTCCACGTCCTCGCGAGGGGTCGGATCGTCAAGTCGGGTGGCCGAGACCTCGCGCTCCGGCTGGAGCAGGAGGGGTACGGCCCCGTGCTGCGCGAGGCCGGCCTCGGAGAGGATCTCGCGCACGATCGGCCGCGACCGGAGGAGACCGTGGAGTCGACCGCGGCGGCCGGTGCCGGGGCGACGGCCGTGCCCGGGACCGCGGACGCCGACGAGACGCCGGGAGCAGCGGCTTCGACCCTCACGACCCCGACCGTCCCCAGTCCCGTCCACTAGGTTTCCCATGGACCGCCCCCACGCGCTCGACGCCACCACCATCCGGGCCGACTTCCCGATCTTCGAACGGGACTTCGGCGGCCGGACGCTCGCGTATCTCGACAGCGCCGCGACCAGTCTCAAGCCGCGCGTCGTCAGCGACGCCGTCCACGACTACAACGTCCGCTACAGCGCCAACATCCACCGCGGTATCTACACCATCGCCGAGGAGGCGACGGCAGCCTTCGAGCGCGCGCGGGCGAAGGTCGGCCGTTTCCTGAACGCGCGTGACAGCCACGAGATCGTGTTCGTGCGGAACGCGACCGAGGCGATCAATCTCGTCGCGTACAGCTGGGGGCGGCGCAACATCGGTGCCGGTGAGACCGTCGTCCTCACCGAACTCGAGCACCACGCCAACCTCGTCCCGTGGCAGCTCCTCGCCCAGGAAAAGGACGCGAACCTCGAGTTCGTACCCATCGACGACGAAGGGCGACTGGTGCGCGAGACGTACGAGGCCCTGCTCGCGAGGGGCCCCCGGCTCGTCGCCTTCACCCACGTCTCGAACGGTCTCGGCACCATCAACCCGGTGCGCGAGATGGTCGACCAGGCGCACGCTGCGGGCGCACTCGTCCTCGTCGACGGTGCCCAGGCCGTCCCCCACGGCCCCGTCGACGTCCAGGCGCTCGACGCCGACTTCTACGTCTTCAGCGGGCACAAGGTCCTCGCTCCGACGGGTTCCGGAGCGCTCTGGGCCCGCCGGGAGCTGCTCGAGGAGATGCCGCCGTTCCTGACCGGCGGCGACATGATCCGCGAGGTCCATCTCCGGCAAAGCGAGTTCAACGATGTGCCCTGGAAGTTCGAGGCGGGGACTCCGGACATCGCGGCGGCGATCGGGCTCGGAGCGGCGCTCGACTACCTCGACGCGATCGGGATGGACCGCGTCCGCGAGCACGAGCGTCAGCTGACCGCGTACGCGCTCGAACTGCTCCCGCGCGAGGTCCCCGGAATCGTCCTGTACGGGCCGACGACCGCAAGCGAGCGGGCGGGGATCGTGACCTTCAACCTGCCGGACGTCCACCCGCACGACGTCGCGACGCTCCTCGATCGGGAGGCGATCGCGGTCCGCGCCGGGCATCACTGCACCCAGCCGCTCCACGAGCGGATCGGGGAGGCTGCCACCGCGCGCGCCAGCTTCAACGTGTACAGCGGGCAGGACGACATCGAGCGGCTCGTTGAAGGCCTCAAGAAGGTCCAGCGGATCTTCGGGCGTTCCGACGGGCACGTCAGCCCTGAACGCGACGTCCACCAGGAAGAGGCGACGGCGGTCGCCGGCGCGGCGCGCTGATGGATGACCTGTACCGCGACGAGATCCTGGAGCACTACCGGCGGCCGCACAACTTCGGCACGCTGCCGGAGCCGGACGCCGTCTACGAGGGATCGAACCCGCTGTGCGGCGACCGGATCACTCTGATGCTCGGGGTGACCGAAGAGGGTGTCGTCGAGGACGTCGCATTCACGGGTCGGGGGTGCGCGATCAGCCAGGCGTCGGCCTCGATGCTGACCGACGAGATCAAAGGGAAGTCACTCGACGAGGTCGCCCGACTCGGGAGCGATGCCGTCCTCGACTCCCTCGGCATCGAGATCAGCCCCGCGCGGCTGAAGTGCGCCCTCCTCTCGCTCGACACGCTGCGTCGGGCTCTTTCCGATCGCGTGGCGTGGCAGGCGAGCACGGAAACACCGGCCGTATGAGCGTCCTCGCCGTCGCCTCGCCGAGAGCGGTCGCGCACGACGCGCGTGCCGCGGGCGGGATCCAAACGGGCCGCTGCAGGTGTCTCCGGCCGGCCTCGTAGGGCTGGCAGACGCAACCCGACCCCCGCTTCCGTTCGACGCCCCCGGGCGCCGAAACGAGACCTCTCACGACTGGAGCTCCCTGAACACATGACCAAGTCTTTCCAGGAACTGATGCGCGAGGCGCGCGAACACGTCCGCGAGGTGACGCCGGCCGAGGCCGAGCAGCTCGCGGCGGACGGCGCCACGATCCTCGACGTGCGCGAGACCCCCGAGTGGGAAGAGGGCCACCTCGAACGTGCGGTCCACCTGCCGCGCGGGTTCCTCGACATCCGCGTCGAGAGCACGGTGCCCGACCGGCAGACGCCCCTCGTCCTCTATTGCGCGGGCGGGACGCGCTCGCTGCTGGCCGGCGAGCTCCTGCGCGCCATGGGCTATCAGAACGTGTCCTCGATGTCCGGTGGCTTCCAGCAGTGGAAGGCCGAAGGGCGCCGCTGGACGCGGCCGGTCGTCTTGAACGCCGACCAGAAGGCACGGTACAGCCGACACCTGCTGATCCCGGAGGTGGGGGCGGAAGGTCAGGCGAAGCTCCTCGACTCGAAGGTCCTGTTCATCGGAGCCGGCGGCCTCGGTTCGCCGGGGCTGCTCTACCTCGCCGCCGCCGGGGTCGGGACGCTCGGCATCGTCGACTTCGACACCGTCGACCTGTCCAACCTCCAGCGCCAGATCGTGCACACCACGGATCGGGTCGGCGTCAAGAAGACCGAGTCGGCCACCGAGGCGATCCGCGCCCTCAACCCCGACGTGAAGGTGGTCGCGCACGAGGAGATGCTGAGCGACGAGAACGTCGAGCGGCTGATCACGGGCTATGACGTCATCGTGGACGGGACCGACACGTTCGAGACGCGATACACGCTCAACGACGCCGCCGTCCGCGCCGGCATCACCGTCATCCATGCGAGCGTCTTCCGGTTCGAGGGGCAGCTCACCGTCTTCCAGCCGGGCGCCGGGCCCTGCTATCGCTGCCTCTATCCCACGCCGCCTCCCGCCGAGCTCGCCCCTGGTTGCGCCGTCGCGGGCGTGCTGGGGGTCGTGCCCGGAACGATGGGACTCCTGCAGGCGACCGAGACGCTCAAGGTCCTGCTGGGCATCGGCGAGCCGCTCGTCGGGCGACTCCTCATCTATGACGCCCTCGATGCGTCGTTCCAGGAGCTGACGCTCCGGCGCGATCCCGCCTGCCCCGCCTGCAGCGGGCTGGAGGCCGATACCGACCGGAACGCTGAGGCAGCCGCCGCGGACTCGAACGGACGAGGCTCGCGCGAGCTCCCGCAGCTGCAGATCGTGGGGTCGCGATGAGCGCCGTGCGCATCCCGCCCGTCCTCCGGGCGTCGGCGGGGAACAACAAGCAGGTCGAGGTCGGCGGTGACACGGTGGGTGCGATCCTGGAGGGGCTGGCCCGCCAGTACCCTGCGCTGCGGGAGCAGCTGTTCACGCAGGACGGGGGGCTGCACCGGTTCGTGAACGTGTACGTGAACGGGCGAGACGTCCGCTTCGAGCAGGAGCTCGGGACGGCGGTCGCCCCCGATGACACGGTCGTGATCCTGCCCGCGATGGCGGGCGGCGGCTGAATGACGGTCACCGAACGCGGGCTTCGGCGAGCCGACCTCACCGCGGCAGCTCGACGAGAAGAGGTCGACGAGCGCCTGCGGCCCCATGCGCACGAGGGAGCACCGAGGCACGGGGGCCGTTACCCGTCGATCGTCGATGCGATCGGGCACACCCCGCTCGTCGAGATCCCGCGCATGAGCCCGAACCCGAATGTCCGGCTCTACGCGAAGCTGGAGTTCCTGAACCCCACGGGTTCGGTCAAGGACCGCGTGGCGAAGTACCTGATCGAGGACCTCGAGCGCTCGGGGAAACTGCGCGCGGGCTCGATCATCGTCGAGCCGACGAGCGGCAACACCGGCATCGCGCTCGCGATGATCGCTCGCCGGAAGGGGTATCGGGTGGCGGTGGTGATGCCTGACAACGTCACGCAGGAGCGTCGCCAGCTGCTGGGGCTGTTCGGGGCGGAGATCATCGACTCGCCGGGCGCGAAGGGCTCCAACGGCGCCATCGAGCTGGCGAAGTACCTGGTCGCGAAGGACGAGCGGTTCGTGATGCCATACCAGTACGGCAACCCGGCGAACCCGCGCGCCCACTACGAGACGACCGCCGAGGAGATCATCGCCGACTGCCCCGAGGTCGACGTGTTCGTCTCGGGTCTGGGTACGGGCGGCACGCTCGTCGGCTGCGCCCGCCGCCTCCGCGAACACAATCCGGACCTGAAGGTGTACGCGGCGGAGCCGATGCCGGGCGAGACCGTCCAGGGCCTGCGCTCGCTGGACGAGGGATTCATCCCCGAGATCTTCGACTCCAGCCTGCTCGACGGGAAGTTCCTCGTCTCGAACGCCGAATCCATCGAGGCGCTTCGCGCGATGACGGAACGCGAGGGCATCTTCGCCGGCGTCTCGTCGGGCGGGACGCTGGTCGCCGCCGCCAGGGTCGCGGAGGAGATGGACCACGGCACGATCGTCGTCCTGCTTGCGGACGGCGGCTGGAAGTACCTGTCGGAGGACATCTGGTCGCGCGACCTGGGCGCCGACGAGGAGGAGCTGGAGTCGCTCAACCTGTGGTAGGTGAAGCAGGCGCGACGGGCGCCGATCCCGGCGGTTCGGACTCGAGGCGAGATAGCGGCGAGGCGGCGGTCGCCGAAGCCGGCTCCGGCGCCGATGAGTCGGGCGCCGTCGAGGGTGCGCCCGATTGGAGCGCCTCGTTCCACCAGCCGCCCGCCTCCGCCCTCGCGCGGACCTCAGCCAAGCCTGCCGCAGCCCACATCTCGGCTCAGCTGCTCCAGGAGCTGATCGACTGGGCAAGGGACGGATACCCGAACGAGGCGTGCGGGATCGTGGCCGGCGACCGTTCGGCGGCGGAGGGTGGTCGACCCTCGGTCTTCCATCGGCTGACCAATGCGGCTCGCTCGCCGTCCCGCTACCTCATCGAGCCGCGCGAGCAGCTGGACGCGATGCTCGCGATCGACGACGCGGACGAGGTCGTGTGGGGCGTGTTCCACTCGCACGTCGCGTCCCCGGCGGAGCCGTCGCGGACCGACATCGGCCTCGCCTTCTACCCCGACAGCCTCTACCTCATCTGTTCGCTGGCATCCGAGGTGCCGGTCGTCCGTGCCTGGTGGATCGTCGACGGGCAGCCGACAGAGGTCTCGCTCAGCGTCGGTTGACCGCGCGCTGGGCGAGCAATGCCTGGACGAGCGCGGCGTCGGTGGGCGTCGAACCAAGGCCCAGGCGAGCGCCGACACGCGCAGGTAGCGGCGGCTCGAGGTAGGTCGAGGCGAGCGTCGGCCACCCTTCCTCGGCAAACACGTCCTCCGGCGTCCCGTCCATCACGATCCGCCCCTCTCGCATCACGACCACGCGATCGAAGTATTCGGCCACGAACCGGAGGTCGTGGCTGATCGCGATCAGCGTCCGCCCCTCGCCCGGCATGGCCCGCACGATCTCGCGCACCCGCTCCAGCCCGCGGGCGTCCTGACCTGTCGTCGGCTCGTCCAGGACGACGACCGGCGTCTTCATGGCGAGCACGGACGCGAGTGCGAGGAGCTTCCGGCTCGAGTAGCCCAGGTCGTAGGGGTTCGTCTCCGCGGCGCCGTCGAGACCGACCCGCGCCAGCGCTTCGACGACGGTGTCGTCCAGCGCAGCACCCCTCGCGCCCACGTTCCGAGCGCCGAACGCCACCTCGTCCCGGACCTTCCCGCTGAAGATCTGCCGGTCGGGGTCCTGGAACGAGACGGCGACCGTGCGCGCGAGCTGGGCCACCCGTAGCTCCGCCGCATCGCGCCCCTGGACGATGACGCGCCCGCGTGTCGGTCGCAGAAGCCCGTTGAGATGTCGGACCAGTGTCGATTTGCCGCTCCCGTTCTGTCCCACGATCGCTAGCCGCTCCCCCTGTCGGACCGAGAGCGACACGGAGTCCAGGGCGGGCGTTCCGTCGGGGTAGACGAACGAGACGGCCTCGAGCGATACGAGCGCGCTCATCGGGCCGTGGTGGAGCGCGGATGTCCGGCGTCGGGCGTCCCGGGGTTGCCGATCTCCGCAAGCAGCCCCGGGTCGAGCGCCAGGCCGTGCCTGGCAAGCGCGCGCGACAGCCCGACGCTCGTCGGAGCCTCGACCCCTTCGCGTTGGAGGGCAGGATCGGCAAGGACGCGGCTCGCGGGACCTTCGGCGACGATCCGGCCGTCGGCGAGCACAGCGACGCGTCGGGCGAGACGTTCAAGGAGGTCGGTCTTGTGCTCGACGAGGAGCAGCGCGATCCCCTGCTCAGCGAGCCGCGAGAGTGCGTCTCCCACGAGCTGCGTCCCGCGCGGGTCGAGCTGGCTCGTGGGCTCGTCGAGAACGAGGTGCGCAGGGGCCATCGCCAGCACGGACGCAAGCGCGATGAGTTGTGCCTGCCCTCCGGACAGCCGTGAGGGATCGCGGGCAGCGAGGGCAGTGACGGCGAGGCTCTCCATCGCCCACTCCACGCGGTCCACGATCTTTGCGAGCGGCCATCCCAGGTTCCGCGGTCCGAATGCGATCTCCTCGTACACCGTCCTGGTGGTGCCGCTCAGCTGTGTCGTGGGGTTCTGGAACAGGATCCCGACGGCACTCGCGAGCTGCCCCGGGCGAAGGTCGGTCGTCCGAACGCCGTCGAGCAGGACGCGGCCGTCCAGGTGCCCTCCAAGCGTCATGGGCGCGAGGCCCGCGGCGAGGAGGCAGAGCGTCGACTTGCCGCCGTCGTTGCTGCCCACCAGCCCCAGGATCTCCCCGCCGTCGACGCGGAGGTTCACGTCTTCGACCGCGGCCTCCCTCGCGCCGGGGTAGCGATACGAGGCGCGCTCGAGGATGAGGGTCATCGCGGTTTCTGAAGGACCCCTTGATCGAGCTTCAGCCGAGCCGTCCCCCGACGCGGAGCATGACGACGACCGCGAGGGCGAGCGCGAGTAACCAGCGCAACGACCTCTCCGCCGGGCTATCAGGAGGGACGCGCACGAGTGCGCGACGCCCGGGGGCGGAGAAGGCGCGGGCCTCGAGCGCGAGCGTTCGCTCCTCCACCTCGGTGAGGGCGCCCAACACGAGTGGGCCCGCCAGCGGCAGGACGCCTCGCGCGCGCCGCCAGAACGGCCCCTCCGTGTCCAACCCTCGTGCTCGCTGCGCATCGATGATCTGCCCGGCGCGCGCGATGAGTGCGGGAACCGTCTGGAGTGCGGCACCGACGACGAACAGTGCTCGCCGCCCGAGGCCCCGGCGTTCCAGATCGGCAAGCAGGTCGTCGACGTCGGTCGTGAGGTAGACGAGCGCGAGCGCGAGCGACATCGCGAGGAGTCGGAGGGTGACCTCGAGCCCGAAGGCGAGACCGCTCCAGGTCGGCGCGAACGGTCCGACCCGGACGATGGGGTCCGTCGCTCCAGGGAAGAGAAAGGTGTTGATGACGAGGATCGACGCCACGAGCGGCAGCGTCACCGCCGCCACGACCAGGAGCTCCCGGAGGACGCGTGCGACGGCGGCGGACGCCGCGACCAAGGCAAGAACGATCGCCCCGCCGGCCCATCCTCCCAGCAGGAATGGCAGTAGGGCCTCGAAGGCCGCGATCACGACTTTGGTAGCAGGGTTGAGCGAGTGGTATGGGCGCCGCTCGGATCGGACGACGAAGTCCGGGAGCCGGGGCGCGCGAGCGTCGGCCGTCGTCAACCAGGCGGGGACGGTGCCGGCCGCGGGTCGTATCCGTCGGTCGCGACGAGCTGGTCGCCATGCGGGAAGCGGGCGAGGAACCGTCGGGACAGGTTCGCGACCAGGACGAACACGAGGAAGCTCGTGATCATCTTGTCGAGCGGGTCCGCGAGGAGCCCCTGCTGGAGCGTCGCCTGCTCGAGACTCGCTCCCGCGGCACGGAATGCGGCGACCAGGGCGTCCGTACCACTCCCCGTCACGCCTCCGAACACGAACGCCGAGATGGGCGCGGAGACGATCGCGGCGACGATCCCCGTGACGAGGCCGGCGGCGATGGCGTAGACGGCGCCCAAGTCGCGTCGCGCGACGAGCGCAGCGGCAACCAGTGCGATGAACACGAGCATCACTCCGAGGAAGAACAGCCGGGACGCCTCGAACGTCGTCGCCCCAGGCGCCGTCACTCCGGCGAAGCTGTCGGGGCTGGCGTAGGCACGGGTGTACGTGTAGTAGGAGAGAGCGGCGACGAGCCCGAGCGCGACCACGGCACCGACGGTCGCGCGCGCCGGGTCACCGGCGCGGCTGCGGAACAGTCCCATCCGGCCCCACAGGCCGGCGAGGAGCCCGATGACGGCCGCGGTGACGGCGAACGGGGCGATCGTCGGCGTCCCGATGGGTGCTGGGAGCAGATAGCCCCAGATGAGATTGGATAGCGCTCCGGTCGCGGCCCCTGCAAGTGGTCCGGCGAGCACGCCGACGAAGATGGTCCCGGTCGAGTCGAGGTAGATCGGGAGCCGGAGCGCCTGCTGGACAGTTGCGCCGAGGACGATGTTGATCGCGATCGCGACCGGCATCAGGACGATGACCCGGGTGCTGAACTGTCTTGAGATCGCATCCATGCTGGCGGCGCTCCTCACATCCGCGGTCTCGACCGCGTTCTCTCAGCGCTCAGATTGCCACGTCCGGTGTGCGCGCGGCCATGCGTCCGTCCTCGTCGAAGCCGCCGTCCGATCCAGGTTTCGCGAGCCAGTCCCCCACGAGCTCGATATAGCGCTGGATGAAACGGTCGGCGTCGACCTCCACGGCGACGTCGAGGTTCGGGGTCTTCCCCCATGTCCGCCGCCAGTCCGCGACGGTCTCGCCGGTCGTGAGCGTTCCGCCGAGTTCGATCTCGACGCGGAGTGCCTCAAGGCGTGCGAGGGTCGGGTCCAAGGCGACGGCGAGCGCCAGTGGATCGTGGATGAACGCGCCGTAGAAACCGTCGTAACGGCTGTGGAACTCCATGTAGAAGCGCAGTGCATCGGCGAGGAACCGAACGATGAGAGCACCCTGCGACGATGGCTCCGACGGGTCGCGCGGCAGTCCTTCGATCGTCCGACTTCCGTGCCACCCGTCCCGGTGAAGCCCGACGCGGTCCGCGAGGAGGTCGAGGTGCTCCTGGGTTAACTTGGCGCGTTCTGTGACGTCGAGGCCCAGGGCGACCGGACGCGTCGCGAGCTCGGGCGCACCGAACGCGGAGAGGACGACGCTTGCGGCCTCCGGGTCGACGTGGACGTTCCACTCGGTCGTCGGCGCCGTATTGCCCGGCGACCGGTAACTGCCTGCCATCATCACGAGCCGTTTGAGCAGTCGGGGCAGCAGCGGCTCGCGGAGAACGGCGACCGCGACGTTCGTCAGCGGTCCGAGCGTGACGAGGGTGACCTCTCCCGGGCGGCGGCTGGCCTCCTCGATGATGAGGTCTGCGGCGTGCCGCTGGGACACGGGCATCAGCGCCGCCGGCAGCTCCGCGTAGCCGAGCCCGCGGGGGCCGTGTGTCTCGGGCGCGACGACGAGGGGCCGAACGAGTGGGACATCTCGCCCCAGCGCCACCTCGACGTCCCCGCGCCCCGCGAGCTCCAGGACGGCGCGCGTGTTCTCCGCCACCTGGCGCGCCTCGATATTCCCGGACACACACGTGACGGCGAGGAGCTCGACTTCGGGCGACGCGCACGCGTAGAGGAGAGCGAGCGCGTCGTCGATCCCTGTGTCGACGTCGAGGATGACAGGGACTCGGCTCATCGGAAGCTCCTATGTCAAGCCGCGGCCGCGAGTGGGGTCGCGGGCCTGG
>JADDQH010000008.1 GCA_016781485.1 Chloroflexota bacterium
CGCGTCCCGTCCCCGGGCGAGCCGCGCGAGGGAGGCGAGGACCGGCTCCGGGCCGGCCGCGAACGCCTGGTCGGCCCACGCCTCGTAGTCCGGCACGAGCTCGATCACGTTCCCGCGGTGCCCGAGCGAACCGTCCTCGGTGGCGACCGCGTACTCGACCTCGTCCGGCAGGAGCGACGAGGGGTAGACCTGCGCGGCGGTCTCGGCTCCGAACAGCAGGGCGACCCGCCTTCCGGACTGAAGCGCGTCGTCGACGAGTGCGCGGACGCTCGCGATCCCCATGCCCGCCCCGATCAACAGCAGGTGCTGGCTGCGCGGGTCGACCTCGAACGGCCGACCCAGCGGTCCGAGCATGTCGACGCGCTCTCCAGCCCGCACTCCGGAGAGCCAGTCCGTGCCGCGGCCGGCCACGGCGAAGTGGAGCGTGAACGCGGCTCGCGTGCGGTCGATCGTGTTGATGCTCACCGCCCGCCGCAGCACGAGGCCGGAGAAGTCAGGGGTGCGCACGTGCACGAACTGCCCCGGGCGCGCGCCGCTTACGAGGCCCGCAGCGTGGTACTCCTGGAGCCACTGGCCGGGGAGGATCTCGCGGCTCGACGTCAGCTCCGCCTCGACGACCCTCACCGGCCCGTGCCCGCCTTCAGCCGGGCGCCATCACGCCGAGGCAGCTTGGTCGGCTACAGCGCGGGCGGCGGTGTCGCGGAGTCGTGGAACGCGCCGTCGTCCCCGCCGCCGCCCTGACCGTCCTCCGGCGCGATCGTGGGGAAGGCTTCGGCGAGCGCTTCGGCGAGATCACCGAACACGTCCGTCGGGTCGTAGAACTCGACCAACTCCTCGGGCGACTCGAGGCGCCGCCAGGTCCCTTCCTGCTCCTCGGGCACGACCTCCGCGACCAGCACACCTGACGCCTGAAGCGTGAGGCGCTCGTCGTCGTCGTCGACGATCATGAAGTCGCCGAGCGTGGCGGCGACATCGGTCGCCTCGAGTTGGAACTGCTCGATCAACCGCGCCTCGGACAGCTGGCTCCGCTCCTGGAACGTGAGCGCAAGGTCGTACAGCCGCCGCGCGGCATCTTCCTCGTCGAGCGGTGCGTCGTCTTCCATCTCCTCGTCGCCGATGGCGCCACTCCGCGTCGCGGCCCAGTCGTCGGCCGCTCCGACGTACGGGTCACTGCCGCCGATCCCCACCCCGACCGTCTCGTCGGGCGCGAGCTGGGCCACCTCGCGCAGGTCCTGTGCGGCCGTCGGTTCGTCGGGCAGGCCGGCTTCCTCCCTCGCCGCCTCGGCGAACGCCGCGAACACGTCGGAAAGGTTGTACAGCTCGACGAGCTCGGCGGGCGACTCGATCACCTCGGTCTCGGAGACCCACTCGCCGGTCGTCTCGTCCTGGTAGCGGCTGCGTGACCGGAACGTCCCGTCGGGTGCGACCGACAGGTAGTCGGGATCCTCGTCGATGAGGACCATCCCGCCCAGCTCGCGGATCCGCTCCGCATGCGTGTCGAGGAAGCGTCGGAGCTGCGCCGTCGCATCGGCGAGGAAGGTCGAGCGCTCGATCGCCGCATCGGCGGCGATCTCACCAAGGAGCCCGGAGCGTCCGGCGTCCATCTCCATCATCGCCTCCTACGGGTGGTACTCGAGATCCGGCCCCATCCGCTCCCGGAGGAACATCGAGTGGTGCCGTTCGAACATCCATTCCCCGGCCCGGTGCCCCAGCGCTCGGGTGCGCTCGTCCGCCTCCAGCTTGTCGATTGCGGCGTAGTCGGGGAGCTCCATCAGGATCACGTTGTCGAAGTCCCAGCCGTACGCCACGTTGTACCAGCCGATGAACCTGATCCCGAACTTCTCCTCGTAGTCCTTCACCGTCCTCGGGAACATCGTGCGCATGAAGAACTTGAAGAACGGGTCACGACCCCGGCGAACGGAGAAGAAGGTCGCGAGGACGGGCACGTCCGGACGGCTCCTTCTGCTCGGGTGTTGCTGGGATGGCGGGCGGCTGCGCGTCGTTGCCATTGTCGCACGCGGTCCCCGCGCTTTCGCGGGGCGTCGGAGTCGTGCCGTGCGAAGGCACGGTCGTTACCTCCGTGTTCCCGCCTTCGGCTGACGGGCGGTCCCGGCTCGGCAGATCGGTACCGCCACCCGAGTCGATGAGGGAACGAAATGAGCCATCGAAGACTCCTCCGCAACCTGGTCCTGGGAGCGCTCCTGGCGGCATTCACGCCGGCACTCGTGCTCGCGGCCGAGCCTCAGCCGATCAACCCGCCGGAGGGATTCGCCGAGGTCCGCGCGAAGTTCGAGGACATGACGCCCGAGGAGGTCGCGGCGGCGGGGTACCGGGCTGAGCCGCCGATCTGCATCGCCGACCCCGCGCTCGGCGGCATGGGGGTCCACGCCGTCAACATGGAGCTGCTCCAGGCGCAGTTCCCGACCGCCGAGCCGGATCCCGAGAACCCGCCGATCCTCCTGCTCAACGCCGACATGACACGGGTCGTGGGCCTCGAATGGGAAGCGAAGGACATCGGGCAGGGCGAGATGGAGCTGTTCGGACAACCCGTGACGCTGCAGCCCGGCCATCCAGGCGCCCCGGAGCCGCACTACATGCTCCACGCCTACTTCCGACCGAACGGCCAGGTGCTGTTCGCCCCCTTCGACCCTGAGGTGGAGTGCCCCGTGCCGCCGGACACGGCGACGGTCGGCCAGCTCGACAAGGGCATCCCGCCCCTCGCGCCCGCGGCGACCCTGGTCGTGGTGTTCGCCGCGACGTTCGGCCTACTGCTCCGCCGGCGCGCGTTCTAGTCCTGTCCGCCACCGCGTGTGCGGGCCCGGTCGGGAGGCCGGCCGGGCCCGTGCTTCGTGACGGACGACGGAGGACGGCCGCCGGCGAACGTGGGCATGGTCGTGGCAACCGTGGCGGCCGCCGCCAGCACCGTCGCCGTCATCGTCGATCGCCGCCGAGCGGCCATCGCGGTCACCAGTCGTCGCATCGGTGCGACCTCCGTCCATCGTCCCGGTCCCGGTGGACCAGCCATGACCCCATGACTCCTCGACCGGCGCCCGAGTTCCCAGGCCGCACGCGCGGCAGAACGCTCTCGCGTCAACGGCCGGGGCCGAGGTTTGACGCTCGGCTTTCGCGGCTGGTAGCGTCGCCTCTATCGGCGCGTCGCGCGCGGAGGGAGGAATATCGTCGACGCTCAGCTCGACAGGGCAGGGAACCGTTGCGGGAGAGGCTGATGAGCCCCAGGTGCTCCCGCCATCGCTCCGTGTCCGACAGCTCCCCGTGCGCTCCGCGTCCGCGCTCGCGGCGGACGAGATGATCGTGATCGTCGCGCGCCGGGTCGCGCTCGTCCTTGCGCTGCACCTTGCCGCGGTCGGCTGCACACCGTCCGGGGCGCGGATCGACCCTGCGGCATCCTCGGCGACACCGACGACACACGGGGGTGCCTCGGCGGGTGGCGTCGTCCCGAGCGCCGCGGGCGTCCGCCGAGACACCGTACCGACGTCCAGTCGACCGACGCCGGCCGCGTCGATGTCGACGCGGCGACCCCAGAAGGAGAGCACCGCGCCTCGGACGTTCGCCGAAGTGAAGAGCGTTCCGTTCCGTGACGGCTTCTCGGATACACGAAGCGGCTGGGCGACGGGGACCGTCGACGGCGCGAGCGTGAGGTACGCGGACGGACAGCTCCGCCTCGACATCGACCGCGCGGGAGTCTTCGTGACGAGCTCGCGAGCGATCGCGGCAGATGACGCCCCACTCCACGTCGTGCACGTCCAAGCTCACGCCATGGCGATATCCCGCGCCGGCGGGGGGGTCTACGGAGTGACCTGCGCCGCCGACGTGGCGAACTACTACGCCTTCGTCGTCCAGCCGTCGGGCGGCCACGCGATCGTTCGCGTAGTGGAGGGAAGGGGGACGGTCCTGATGTCTCGTCGCGGCCGGCATCCCGGGCTCACCAAGACCGGTCCGAACCGGATCGACGCCGAATGCGTGGCCCATCCAGGTGCCCCCACGCGTCTCGTCCTGCGCGCGAACGGGACGCCGATCGCGGCAGTGCACGACGACCGGTTCGACGGCTTCACGCGCGTCGGACTGTATGCCGAAGCGCTCCCCGAAGCGGACTCGTTCTCGGCGGCATTCGACGACGTCGTGGTCCGGTCGGTCGCCGGGTCCCCCGCGCGCCCCCAGCAGGCCGAGGAGCCTTTCCCGAACCCGCTCGAGCAGGTGCTGCTGGAGCACGTCCCCCACGGCTTCCGGGCGACGTGCACGCGCGCTGGAGCGCCGGCCGCAGACGCACTGGCGGACCTTGAGTGCAGGCCGAGCCGCGGCGCCGATGTGGTGCGGTACGCGCAGTATCCGAGCCCCGAAGCGATGGACGAGCACTACCAGGAGATCGTCGCGTCGCTGGGCGGCACGAGCAACGAGGGAGACTGCGCGGGGACGTGGCCGGCCGAAGGCCCGTACGCGGTGGATGGGCGCGCGGTCGGCCGCGTCTGGTGTGGGAGGACGCGTCACGGCGCGGTCATCCGGTGGACGGACGAACGCCTGGACATCATCGCGGCGGCAGTGCGTCGCGACTCGAGGCAGCGGGAGCTCCACGCGTTCTGGGTGTCGCAGGCTGGCCCACAGGAGTAGCGGACGAGTGGACGTCGGCAGGTGACGTTCGGGCGCTCGGCATCGGCGAGACAGGTGAAACGAGGCTGATAGCCGCTGACGACCGACCGAAGGGGGATTCCGGCGTTCAGACGCTACCGTGGAGCCCACAACATCAGGCCCACGACGAGCTTTGCCCCGAACGTGGTCGGCGCAAGGAGTCGGACGACGAAGTCGAAAGGAGTCGAGAGGATGTCGACCGTAACCGAATCCATCGACGTGAACGTCCCCGTCCAGGTCGCGTACAACCAGTGGACGCAGTTCGAGGAGTTCCCGCAGTTCATGGAGGGCGTGGAGAGCGTCCACCAGAGCGATGACACGACGCTTCACTGGCGCGCCAACATCTGGGGCGTCAACAAGGAGTGGGAGGCGCGGATCACGGAACAGATCCCGGATCAGCGGATCGCGTGGACGGCGACGCAGGGAGCGACGAACTCCGGTGTCGTGACGTTCCATCGCATCAGCGACGACACGACGCGGGTCACGCTCCAGATGGACGTCGAGCCCGACGGCCCGATGGAGGGGATCGGCGACAGCCTCGGGTTCCTGCAGCGCCGCGTCAAGGGCGATATGGAGCGCTTCAAGCAGTTCATCGAGAGCCGCGGCCAGGAGACCGGCGGCTGGCGCGGCCAGGTAGAGCAGTCGAACGTCCGGTAGGGCGAAACGCAGGGACGGCGTATCGGAGCCAGGAATGGCGAGGCCCCCTCGGTCGGAGGGGGCCTCGCGCTTGGAGGGGTCGGGATGGAGCGATCCGCGATGGGACCGGGCCGGGAGCAGTCCGAACTCCCTGACGTGGAGAGGGGATCGGAGGGTCCGACCGGCAACGCTCCCGTCGCAGGCTCCGACGCCGCGCAGGGTGACAGCGCTCCGGCATCGCTCGCGATGGTCGAAGCAGGCGCCGGGACGACGGTCGAGGACACGATGCGTGACCAGGAGTCCGTGCGCCACGCCGAGGATGGTGCTGCAACGGGCGACGGCCGAGAGGACTAGGGGTCCCTGAACACGCTACGGAGAAAGAGATGACAGACGAGATCCAGGGATCGAACCTGGAGAAGGACCCGGACGACTGGAAGACCGGCGACGAGCCGATGACCGGCGCGCAGAAGTCATACCTGAAGACGCTTTCGGACGAGGCCAGTGAGGAGTTCGACGAGAACCTCACCAAGGCCGAGGCGTCGAAGCGGATCGACGAACTCCAGGAGAAGACCGGCCGGGGACGATGAGGCGCCGACGAGAGCGACAGTTCCAGCAGCTGCTACCGCCGCTGGTAGACCTCGTCGTTGACGCAGGCAGGGAGCGGCTGACCGCGTAGCCCGGCAAGGAGGTTCTGGGCGCAGATCTCGGCCATCCTGGCTCGCGTCGCGTACGACGCAGACGCGATGTGCGGGACGACGAGGCAGTTCGGCAGCGTCAGGAGCGGGTCGTCGGCGGGCATCGGCTCCGGATCGGTGACGTCGAGCGCGGCGCCTCCGATGACGCCGTCCCGCAGGGCTTCATAGAGCGCCCCCTGGTCGATCACCGGCCCCCGGCTGGTGTTCACGACGACCGCGGATCGCTTCATCTTCCCGAACGCGTCCGCGTTCAGCATGTGCCGCGTCTCCGGCGTCAGGTTGGTGTGGAGGCTGACGAAATCGCTCGCGGCCAACAGTTCGTCCAATCCCGCGAACCGGGCACCGAGCGCCTGCTCGTCGTCGGGGTTCGCGCGCTGGGTGTCGTGGTACAGCACCGTCATGTCGAATCCGCGCGCGCGGCGCGCCATCTCACGGCCGATCCGCCCGAAGCCGATGATGCCGAGCGTCGCATGGTGCACGTCAGGGCCAAGCAGGAGCAGCGGGCCCCAGGTCTGCCACTTCCCCGCCCGCACGTAGTCGTAGCCCTCGTGGACCCGACGCGCCGTCGCCATGAGCAGTGCGAACGCGAGGTCCGCGGTCGTCTCGGTGAGCACTCCAGGGGTGTTGCCGACCGGGATCCGGCGCCTGGTGCACGCCGGCACGTCCACGTTGTCAAAGCCCACCGCGTAGTTGCTGACGACACGCAGACCCGATCCCGCGGCATCGAGCAGTTCGTCGTCGACGCGATCGGTCAGGAGTGAGACCAGACCGCTGATCCCCTCGACCCGCCGAAGCAGCTCGTCCCTGGGTGGCGGCAGTTCCTCCTGCCACAGGTCGACGTCCGCGCTGCCGATCAGCAGCGCGAGCCCCTCATCAGGGATCCGTCGGGCGACGAACACCCGGGGAAGGCCGGACGCGCCCAGGACGCCCACGGCTCAGACGGGCGCGGGCGCTGCGATTCGCGCGACGACGTCGGCGATCCGCTCCAGTGAGCGCTGGATGTTCTCCCGGGAGTTCGCGTAGCTGATCCGCAGGTGGTCGCGTCCGTTCTCCCCGAACGCGGTCCCCGCCAGCACGCTGACGCCTCCCTCGTACAGCAGCCGGTCCGCCAGTTCCTGCCCGGACAGACCCGTCCCGGCCACGTTCGGAAAGACGTAGAAGGCGCCCGCCGGCTCGAGGCAGCGGATCCCCTCGATCCTGTTCAACCCCTCCACGATCAGGTCGCGCCGCTCGCGGAACTCCGCCACCATCGCGTCGATCTCGTCCTGCGGCCCCATGAGGGCCTCCGTCGCTGCGATCTGCGAGTGCGTGCTGGTGCAGCTCACGCTGTTGATGATGAGACGGTTGTACGGCTGCAGGAGGTCCGGCGGCAGGATCGCGTAGCCAAGCCGCCATCCCGTCATCGCGTACGTCTTCGAGAACCCGTCGAGCACGATCGTCCGCTCCGCCATGCCAGGCAGCGCCGCGATGGAGTGGTGTTCCCCCTCGTAGATGATCCGGCCGTAGATCTCGTCCGCGAGCACGACCAGGTCCCGCTCCATGGCGAGCTCCGCGATCTCCCGCAGATCGTCGAGTGTGAGCACGGATCCAGTGGGGTTGTGCGGGGAGTTGAAGATGACCAGGCGCGTCCGGTCGGTCACGAGCGATCGGAGTTCGTCCGGATCGAGCCGGAAGGCGTTCTCCTCGCGCAGCGGGATCGGCCGCGTCTGCGCGCCGACGTACCCCGTCATCGATTCGTAGATCGGGAAGCCCGGGTCAGGGTAGATGACCTCGTCTCCGGCCTCGGCGAGTGCGAGTAGCGCGTAGAACATGATCGGCTTCGCGCCGGGGGTCACGACGACGTGCTCCGGGTCGACCTGGAATCCCTTGCGCCGGGTCGCATCCGCCGCGATCGCCTCGCGCAGCCGCGGGATCCCTGTGGCAGGCGAATAGTGCGTCCACCCCTCGTCGAGCGCGCGTTTCGCGGCCTCACGGATGAACTCCGGAGTGTCGAAGTCGGGCTCCCCGATCTCCAGGTGGATGACGTCCCGTCCCGTCGCCTCGAGCTCGCGGGCGCGCGCGGCTGCCTCGAACGCCGTCTCGGTGCCGATCCCCGCCATCCGGGACGCCAGTCGCATCGGGGCATGCTAGCAGTCACGTTCCACCGACGTGGTGGGAGAATCCCGACGTGGCGCGCTTCTACGACATAGACGAGGCGAACGCCCGACTCGTCGAGCTCCGGCCGCTCCTCGAGGGGCTGAGGGCCGATCGGGACGCCCTCGCGACCCTGCAGCGCGAGCTCGCGCGGCTGCAGCGAACGGATGGGGACCGCGGGCACGCCGACGAGCTCGGCCGACGCAAGGCAGAGATCGCGGCGATCGTGAAACGGATGGAGCGGGCGGTCTCGCAGATCGAGGCCTGGGACGTGACGCTGCGCGACATCGAAACGGGGCTGGTGGATCTACCCGCGATGGCGAGTGGGCGGCCGATCTGGCTGTGCTGGCGACTCGGCGAGCACGAGATCGGCTGGTGGCACGAGACCAACGTGGGATTCGAAGGGCGCAAGAGGCTCATCGAGCTCACCTGATGGCTATCATCGAGCGTGAGCCTGACCGGCACCAGCCTGACCCCGCCCGTCCCCCAGCTGCGAGGTGAAGCCGTGAGCGTCCCCGCCCCCGTCGCCAAGATCGACGTCAGCGAGGCTGCGCGCCGGCTTGCGGGGGAACCAGGTGGAGACAACGAGACCGGTGCGAGCGCGGCCGCGCGCGGGCCGCTCCTCGTCGATGTGCGCGAACAGGAGGAGTTCGCGACGGTGCGCGTGCCCGGTGCCGTGCTCATGCCCCTCACTGGGTTCGGCGAGACATTCGCGCAGCTCCCGCGAGATCGGCCTCTCCTGCTGATGTGCGCGGCAGGTCGCCGCAGCCTCGTCGCGGCCGAGCACCTTGCCAGGAACGGCTTCACCGACGTCGCGAACGTCGAGGGCGGTATCACGGCCTGGCAGAGAGCCGGCCTGCCGACGCGGGACGGACCGCCTGAACCGGGTGAAGGCAGCCTCGAGCGGCTCGGATAGCTGCTGGTCGCGCGCCCGTGGATCGCATCCGACGCGTTCACGATGATCGAGAGGGTTCGGGCGCCTACTGGATGATCGACACGCGTCACCGGGGTCCGCGATGACCGACGTCGCGCGACTCCTCGAGGCCGGCGAGCGGCTCATCGTCGCGGCAGCGAGCCGGAACGAGAGGGTGGTCGACCCGGCGGAACGAGACCGACCCGGCTGGTACGAGCCGGCTCACATCCGGGACGCGCTCGCGACCCGGCAGGCACAGCTGGAGCAGGCCGAAGCGGGAGCCCACGTCCTCGTCGCCCAGACGTTCCGAACGAACCGGCGCAAGCTCGCCCGATACGGGGTGGCGCGCCGCGCTCGGGAGTGGACGCTACGCGGCGTGGACGTCGCCCGGGAGGCCGCGAAGGCGGCCGAGGACGCCGGCTGGGGGGTCGCGCCCCCCGGCGGGAGCGCGCGGATCCTGGTCGCAGGCGCCGTTCCGGAGCTCGAGGCGGACGGAGGGGGCGGCGTGGACGAGGCGACGGCGCTGGGAGAGCACAGAGAACACGTCGGCCACCTCGCCGAAGCGGGCGTCGACCTGCTCCTCGTGGAACCGATGGCAACGCTGGAGGAAGCGAGAGCCGCCTCGCTCGCCGCCGTCGAGACGGCGCTGCCGACGTTCACGGCCGTCCTGCTCGATCGCTCCGCAGACAGGCTCTCCTCCGGCGAGCCTCTCGAGGCGTGGCTCGAGGTCGTGGTGCCACTCGCCCCCGCCGCGCTCCTGCTCGACTGTCTGGATCCCTGTGCCCTCGGAGCAGCGCTGGCGCGTGCCGCGGTCCTGGCGCCGCTGCGGACGGGCGTCTACTCGGACGGCTCGCGGCTGGGGGACACGCTGCAGCGCGGCGACACACGCCGGCAGAGTGGCGGCGGGGTGCCGGGAGAGTCGGGATCGGATGAGCCCGTCGGCGGGCCTGACGAGAATGGACAACACGGCCTCGCGGCCCTCGCGAGGCGGTGGCTGGACGAGGGCGCGTCCATCCTGGGGCTGGCCGACGGAGCGACGCCGGCGAGGGTCGTCCAGCTTGGCCTCGCTCTCGACGAGCGCCGTCGGGAGGAGCGCGAGCGACGGGACGCTGCGCGGGCGCGGTGGTTGACGTGGGTGATCGAGGCGGCGAGACGGGCGCCGGGCGGGGCGGCCGTCTGGATCGAGCAGGGACGCGAGCGTGAGGGGACCGAGCCGGCGGGCTTCGAGTGGTTGCGAGTCCCGGAGGAGGAGCTTCGGGTGCTGCCCGAGGGGCGCTACGGGCTCGTCGTCAGTGCCACTCCCTCGGGCGATCTCCGCCAGCTCGCGGGGCTCCTCGTAGAGGGAGGCGTCCTGCTCGCGCGCACTCTCCCGTACGGAAGCTGGAGCACGAGCGACCTTGACGTCGTCGAGGTCGTCGACGAGGGCGCCGAGCGGATCGTGCTGGCGAGGCGAACGCGCTGACCCGGCGTGGGTCAGGTGCTATCGGCTATCTGCTGAAGTACGGGTCGTCGCGTGGCGCGCGGATGCGGCCACGTGTAACGCGTTCGAGGACCCGGCGGGTCGCGGTGCGATGCGAGAACGCGATGCCGATCAGCACGAGCAGGACGAAGTTGACGGTCCCGACGCCGGCCGCGTTCAGGTAGCCCAACTGCTGACCGACCTCGCCCTGGATGGAGAGCGCGGGGACCGTCATCCCGAACAGACCGAGCCTGAAGAACGGCGGCCGCGGCGCGAGGTCGGTTCGCATCGATCCGGTCGTGGGTCCCGCATCGGTCTCACCACCGACGAGGAACGCGAACGATCCGATGACGGCCGTCGCCCCATTGGCGTGCGGCTCGGGGAGATCGGTCTGGCCGAGCTGTCGCCACTCCGAGATGTTCCCGCTCGTCGCGTCGGGGACGGTCCAGTACGAGGTCGTGGCGACGGAGCCTCCGGGGTCCCGGCCGCCCAGGACGTAGAGCGCGTTGTTCGCCTGGAAGCCGATCGCCTGTGTCCTCCCCGCAGGCAGCGACTGGCCCGGAGGGCTCGTGGCCCACCCAAGGGGCTGATTCGTCTCGGCGTCGGTCCGCGGCCCACCCTTGTTGTCGAGCTCGAGACGCATGATCGAGCTTGCGACCCCGTTGGGGCCTTCGCCGCCGATGACGTAGATGAAGTTGCCGATCGAGACGCCCACCGCGTTCACACGAGCCTCGGGTAGCGGCAGGTGGCCGAACTCCTCCCACGGCCCGAGGGCCGGCGGCTCCGTCGTCTCGTTGAGCGCTGACCGATACACCGCGTTGCTCGGCTTCTGGCCGTCGGTACCGCCCATGACGTAGATCCCGCCCGAGCCGGAAACCACCGCGGCACCGGCGAGCGGCTGCGGCAGGCGGAGATCCGGGTTTTCCTCCCAGCCCGTCAGCTGTCCGTTCTGGACCGCGCCCATGAACACCGTGTCCGTCGCGCGCCCCCGTTCGTCCAGGCCGCCGATGACGTACGGGATGCCTGAGAAGCTGACGACGGCCGCCTCGGTCCTCGGCGCAGGCAACGCGGGCCCCTCGCTCCAAGGTCCGAAATTCCCGGTCTCGGCCAGCACCTGGGTGGTCAGCACGCTCGCCGTCGCGCCCGCGGGAGTGGCACCGCCGACGGCGTAGAGGCTGGTCCCGGACTGGGCGGTCCCGAGTCCGGCGCGCGGCTCGGGCAGGGCGAGCTCGCGTGGGCTGGTCTGCCAGGGGATGACCGCGCCCTGCGGAGCCGGACACGGCAGATCCTCGTTCTCGGCAGGACAGAAATTGACGGGGCTGATGACGTTGAAGCCGACGTCGATCGTCGGTGACACCGTGAAGTAGTAGGCGCGGTCGGGGATGTACCCGAGCAGCGCGATGATGACGACGAACCAGAAGAGCGCCTTCAGGAGCGCCCACGTCCAGCCGTCTGCGTCGAGGAGCCCGAACATCGCCCGCCGGCGGATCGCGCCGGGGGGAAGCGCCCGTGTCGCCATTTCCGTCCCCCGCGCTAGGGTTGGACCTGGAACTGGCCGTGCATGGTGGGGTAGTGACCCGGCACGGTGCAGGCGAACTGGAGCGTGCCCGTCTCTTCGGTCACCTCGTACTCGAATGTCTGCGTCCCCGTGGTGAACTCCGGGACGCCCTTGAGCTCTGCGGTGTCGTTGGCCTCCAGTTTCTCCTTCGGCCCGATGTAGAAGTTATGGGGCACCGCGCCCGACGTGTTGGTGACCTCGAACCGCACCACTTCACCCTTCTTGACCGCGATCGCGCTCACCTCCTTGCCGCCCTCGTCGGTGATCTCCACCGTCGCGGTCTCCTGAAGCTTGATCACGCGCGGCTTCTCCGCGGTCCCCGGGTTCTCGATCGGCGCGGCACTGGCCGCCGCACCCCCGCCACCACCCTGGCCGCCCGGCGGGACGTTCTTCGGGTTCCGCCAGCACGGCGGCGGGCTCGGTGCGTTGGGGTCCGGCTTGAAGTTCGGGTCCCGCCAGCCAGTGGCACGGCCGGCAGGCGGAGCGGTCTCGCCCACCTCGGGCTCCGGGTGCCACTCCCACTCGTCCTCCTTGCTCGCGGTCAAGAAGGCGACGAGCTCCTCGATCTGCCGGTAGTTCAGCGGCCCGCCGTTGTCGTTGAGCCAGACCGGCATCTGGCTGTTCGGGTCGCCGCACACGTAGCGGCCCCCGACCTCGAGCACGCTCCGCAGGTAGTTCGGGTTCAGGTGACCCGTCCCTGGCAATCCTTCCGCCGTCACCTGGTCGTAGAGCTTCGCCTGGTCGTTGAGCGCCGGGCCGAGGCCGCCCTGACCCTGCTCGCCGTGGCACCGCGCGCAGTTCGCGAGGTACAGCTCGTGGCCGCGCGCGATGTCCGTCACGCGCTGGACGTCCTTCTCCGCCTCGAGCCGCCCCGGGGACCCGGACCAGAAGCTGCCGAGGCCGGGGATACCCGAGTCGTACAACCAGTAGAGCGGGATGAACAGGACGATGACCAGCGAGGCGAGGAATGCGATGCTCCGGGCGTTCCCGCTCTGGCGGACGATGCCCGCGGCGCGCTCTTCCGTCAGGCCGACGGTGTGTGCGGCATCGCCCGCGTAGAACCGCTCGACGCTGCTCTCGCCGTGCTCCCGCGCCGGTTCGAGCTCCCGCCCGCTCGGCCGGTGGGTGATCTCGCGTCCCGTCCGATCGTCCGTCATGCGTCGGGGGTCCCTAGAGGCAACCGGACGGGGAGCGGGCCGGCACGAGACCGGGCTGGCCGAGGGCGACGGGGAGCGGGCCGAGCGTGATCTTGCTCGTGTCGATCGTCAGCACGCCATTCGCGTCCACCGTCGAGGCGAAGCGGTCCATGCCTCGAGGCGCCGGGCCCAGCTCGGCGATCTTGGTCCCGAGACGGTCGTAGCGCGACCCGTGACACGGGCACTCGAACCAGAAGTTCGTGGTGCAGAAGTTCGGCTTGCAGCCGAGGTGCGGGCAGCGCTGGTAGAGCGTGCGCACATTCGTCTGCTCTCCCTCGCCGTCCGGGCTCTCGCCCGGGACGAACCCGCGGCCGGGGTCGACGAGCTGCACGAACGTCCGGGCTTCCTGGATGTACGAGGGAGCGCCGTCCTCGAGCCGGAAACCCTGGCGCTCAGGGCGCGCCGACACCTGCCCCAGGTCGCCCAGGGTCAGCGTCCCACCGAAGCCGCCGGCGAGATTGGGCCACAGGAAGCCGAGCGTCCCGCCCAGCACCTCCAGCGTCCACAGCCCTACGCCGGCGCCGATCGACCGACGCAGGAGCTGTCGGCGCGACAGGCCGGCCGGCTGGCCCTTCCGCATCTGGCGCAGGAGCTCGCGGGTCAGCACCCGCGGTTCCTCGGACTTGGCGAGTTTCCAGTTACCCATGTGTCTCCGGTCGGTGTCGTGGCAAGGGAGAGAGAGGCAGCAGCGAGGCTAGAGCGCGAAGTGGAGGCCGCTCACCCACGGTAATGCCCAGCCGTAGCCGGGCCCTCGGAAGAAGGCTCCGATGAACGTGATGACGAGACCGGCGACCATGAACAGGCTGAACAGAAGGACCCCCGCCTTCCGGTCCGAGGGTCGACTCGAGCCGCCGTCGCCACCGGGACCCCGGTCGACGTACGGGACGAGGGCCGCGCCGACCAGGATGAACGTCGGCACGAGCACGCCGGCCACGGTCGGGTGGAAGTAGGCGAGCAGCTCCTGGAGCCCGACGAAGTACCAGGGCGCCTTGGCGACCTCCGGCGTCACGTTGCCGTTCGCCAGCTCTTCCAGCGGCGCATTCACGAACACGCCCATGAACAGCAGGAAGATGCTGATCATCGCCGCCGCGAAGAACTCGATCGAGAGCAGGTGCGGCCAGGTAAGGACGGTGTCGTCGGGTTCCTTCTGGACGCGCACCACCGCGTCCTGCTTGACGAGGGCGAGGAGGCGGTACGGCTTGGCAGCCATCGGCACCCGCTGCTTGTCGATCTCCGTCGTGCGCCGCTCCGGCGGCGCCGCGGGAAGGGTCGTGCGGCGCTCGGGAGCGGTGGGCGCGGCGGGCGTCGGGAGGGGCCGGTCGGAACGAGGCTGGTCGGTCATGTCGATCCCTTAGGCGTCTAGAGCGGACCCGAGATGCCGCCATCCTTCCGGATCCGCCAGAAGTGGACGGCGAGGAAGACGGCGGCGGCGAGCGGCATGAGGATCACGTGGAGCACGTAGAAGCGCAGGAGTGTGTTCTGGCCGACCTCGATCCCGCCCAGGAGAAGCAGCTGCGAAGGCCGGTTGAACAGCGGCGCGTAGTTCGCCATGTTGGTGCCGATGGTGATCGCCCAGTAGGCGATCTGATCCCAGGGGAGCAGGTAGCCGGTGAACGAGAGCATGATCGTCAGGAACAGGAGCACCACTCCCACCACCCAGTTGAACTCGCGGGGCGGCTTGTAGGCGCCGTGATAGAAGACCCGCATCATGTGCAGGAAAACGAAGAACACCATCAGGTGCGCCGCCCACCGGTGGATATTGCGCGTCAGCAGCCCGAATGGGACCTCGGACTGGATCCGCAGGATGTCCGAGTAGGCCTGTGTCGCCGACGGAACGTAGAAGAACATCAGGTAGACGCCCGTCACCGTGAGCACGAGGAACAGGAAGAACGACAGGCCTCCGAGACAGAACGTGTACGCGAACCGGACGGCATGCTGGCGGACCCGTACCGGGTGCAGGTGCAGGAAGACGTTGTTCATCACGGCAAGCGATCGCGACCGCTCGTCCGCCGGATACGGCTGGCGGAAGATCGAGCGGAAGAAGGTGCTCCGCCGGATCGACTGATCGACGCGCTCGAGGAAGCTCACCGAACGGGACCCCCGGCATACGGCGCGTTCCCCAGACCGTGGAGTCCGAGCTGGACGTCGCGGTAGCTCTCCTTGTAGAGCCGCCCGTCGCTGCTGACCTCCTGTAGCTCGAACCGCTCCATCGTGATGGCGTCGTAGGGGCACCGCTTCACGCACAGCGCACAGCGGATGCAGCGCTCCTCATCGAGGACCATCGCCGCGCCCTGCTCCCAGCCGTACGCGTCGGCCAACTCCGGGAGGTCCCCCTCCGCCTTCATCTGGTTGATGTCGATCATGTGGATGACGCCTTCCGGGCAGACATCGGCGCACGCGCCGCAGAGCACGCACCGGAACGGGTCGAACCAGATGTTGTAGTTGCACATCAGGCAGCGCGTCGATTCTGTGACCGCCTCGCTCGCCGAGTAGCCCTTCTCCACGGGTGTGTTGAAGTTGACCTGGGGATCGGTCGAGGGCATGCGAGCCGCGACCGGAGCCATCGGCACGTGGACGCGCGCGAGTGGGACGTACTCCTCGGGCATCTCGTGGCGCCACGAGCTGATGATCCGCACGTTCGCTTCGACGTCCACCTCGGAGCGCCCCGACAGGTACCGGTCGATCGCGTAGGCGCACTTCTTGCCGTGCCCGGCCGCCTCGATCAGCGTGGTGGGTCCGGTGACGAAATCGCCGCACGCGAAGACACCCTTGACGTTCGTGGCGTACGTGCCGGGATCCACCTTGACGCGTCCGCGATTGATCTCGAACCGAGCCTCGACCGGGAGGAACGTGTTATCTGCTGCCTGGCTCACCGCAGGGATCACGGTGTCGGCGGGAATGACGAACTCCGTGCCGGGGACCGGTACCGGGACGCGGCGGCCGGTCGCGTCTGGTTCCCCGAGCTTGTTCCGGACGAACCGGACGCCGGTGACGTGACCGTCCTCCCCGACGACCTCGAGTGGGCTCGCGAGGAACTCCATCCGCACGCCTTCGCGCTCGGTCTCGCCGAGCTCCTCCTCGTCGACGACGAGCTCGGAGCGGGTGCGGCGGTAGACGATCGACACGTTCTCGGCACCGTGCCGGAGGCTCGTTCGCGAGCAGTCCATCGCCGTGTAACCACCGCCGATGATCACGACGTCCCTGCCCACTTCGAGTGGCTCGCCGAGGTTCGCAAGCTTCATGAAGTCCACGCCGTACTGGATACCTTCGAGGTCGTTGCCCGGGATGTCCAGCCCGACCGCATTCATCGCGCCGGCGCAGATCGCCACCGCGTCGAACCTGTCCTTCAGCTCCTCGAACGTGATGTCTCGCCCGATCCGCGTCCCGTAGACGAAGCGGACCCCGAGTCGCTCGACGAGCTGGACGTCCATCTCGATCGCCGTCCGCGGGAGGCGGAAGGCCGGCACGCCGACGAGCATCGTGCCGCCGCCATACGGCAGCTCGTCGAAGACGGTGACCTGGTGTCCCGCGTACGCGAGTTCGCGAGCGACGGCGAGCCCTGCGGGACCGGCGCCGACCACGGCTACGGACGTGTCGCGCGGCGTGATCGCCGGCATGTCGTCGGGGATGCCCGAGGCGACGTGCCATTCGGTCAGGAACCGCTTCATCGCGCGGATCGCGAGCGGGCGGTCGATGTCACCGCGGCGGCAGCCGCGCTCGCAGGGCGCGGAACACACGTACGAGCACATCGCCGCGACGGGGTTCGGCTCGCGCGCGAGGATGTACCCCTCCTCGAACCGCCCCTCAGCGGCGAGGTTGAGGTACCCACGGCAGTTCGTGCCGACGGGGCAAGCTTCCTGGCACTCGATGTTGCACTGAAGCCAGGAGGCGTCGACAGGCTGAACCAGGAATTCCTGGTTGACGGGATGCATCGCCACGGGCGGCGGAACTACCTTTCCGGTGCGGGACGGGGCACGCGTGACGAGCACGAATCTACCATCGCCCCGCCTGCTCCCGCTCCCGCCGCACCTGATCGCGGCTCGACCCGCTCCGTCTTCGCGTCCGTCACCGCCTCAGCCGAGGTCAACGATGCGGAACGCCTCTCCGGCCGCGACGCCGATCACCTCACCGGCCTCGCGCCCCCATTCCCGGACCCGGCCCTCGAGCTCCTCGGGCTTGCGGATCTGGCTCGCATGCTCCCGAAGCGCCGCGATCTTGACGTCGATCGTCTCGGTGATGTCGACCCACGCGTTCGGCTTGTCCGTCCAGAACAGGTAGACCCAGCGCACGGAGTGGGCGGCGAGCCCGCCGAGCGCGAGGTGCGGGAACGCCATGGGGTTCCGAGCCGCGGGATAGACGGCGTCGACGGCGGCGAGACCGGCAGCGCGGTGGTCGGTGTGCTGGATGTACCCGTCGATGAGCAGGACCGTGGGATCCATCGTGACGACCGCATCTGGACGGAACGTCCTGATGAGGGTGACGAGCTGCTCCCGAAGGGCGAGGTCGTTCTGGAGCGCGCCGTCCGGCCGGTGCAGGAACGTGACGTCCTCGTAGCCCACTTGCCTCGCAGCCGCCCGCTGCTCTGCCTCTCGCAGGCGCGCCAGCTCGAGGGGATCCGTGGCCGGATCCTCCCCGCCGGCGTCGCCGCTGGTGCAGCACACGAGATGAGCGGCCGATCCCGCTCCGGTCCATCGCGCGATCGTCGCCGCGGGCCCGAAATCTGCATCGTCGGGGTGCGCGACGATGATCATGACGCGCTCCGGGCGGTCCGTGTGCGCCGGCTGGACCGGTGTTCGAGGGGCTGTTTCCACGAGCCGGATGCTAGCGCCTCGACACACCCCGCGACCCGCCCCGGACGCTCCGCATCACCCGAACGTCGTCGAGGCGGCCTTCAAAGCGCCGATCTCCCGGTGTATCCTCTCGCCGGCATCGCTCGTCTCCCCCCACGAGCGATGCCGCTTCTCCGACGGGGACGAGCCAGACCGGCGCCCGTCTCCTACCGACTCGTGGCGGCCTTGGCCTCGCCGATCACGGAGAGCACCTGAGCGGCGTGGCCCTCTGCCTTCACCTTCGGCCACGCGCGCGCGACCCGTCCCTGCGGGTCGATGAGGAACGTGCTCCGGGCGACGCCCCACGACGGCCGCCCGTACATGTTCTTTTCCTGCCACGCGCCGTACGCGTCCGCGACCGTGTGATCCTCATCGGCGAGCAGCGGGAAATCGAGTCCGTACTTCTGACGGAACCTGGCCTTGCTCTCCCGGCCCTGCGGACTCACCCCCCAGACCGCGGCATCTTCGGCCTCGATCCGGTCACCGGCATCCCGGAACTCGCACGCTTCCTTGGTGCATCCCGGCGTGTCGTCTGCCGGATAGAAATAGAGGACGACCCACCGCCCGCGCTGATCGGCGAGGCGATGCATCGTGCCGGTGTGGTCCGGAAGACTGAAGTCAGGGGCGATGTCGCCCTCGGTCGGCATGTTCATGGCACGAGCGTACACCCGCCCTGCCTCGGGTCACCGCTCATGCGGCGGATCGCTCGGCGGGAGCAGGACGATCCCGTCGCGGGCGACGCGAAGCCGAAGCGGCGCGCCGGCGACCGGTATCGGCGCTGCAGGTGGGACCCACGCTTCGAGGGATGCACCCGACGGCGTTCGGGCGCGCACGACGACGTAGCCGCCCCGGAAGACCGCGGCGTCGACGACGGCCTCGACCCAGCCCGCCGCCCCAGCCCCCGCGACGTGGGACCGCGGAGTGCCTCTGCCCGTGACCCCGTCGGGCAGGACGAAGGCGTCGGGCCGCAGGAGCAGTCGATGCCGGCCGGGAGGGAGGGTCGTGTCGACGGGGAGGTCGCCCCACGGCGACGCGGCGATCCCGTCCACGACATCCACCTCCGCGATGTTCCGGAACCCCAGGAAGCGGGCCACGAACTCGTTCGCCGGTCGCCGCCAGACGTCCTCCGGCTTTCCCTCGGCCTCGACCCGTCCATCGCGCATCAGCACGACGCGATCTCCGAGCGCGAACGCCTCCTCCTGATCGTGCGTCACGTAGACGATCGTGACGCCGAGCCGCTTGAACAGGTCTCGGAGCTCCTCCAGCAGCCGTTCGCGAAGGGCGCGGTCGAGCGAGCCCAGCGGCTCGTCAAGCATCAGGAGCTGCGGGTCGGGTGCGAGCGCGCGGGCGAGCGCGACGCGCTGCTGCTCGCCGCCTGAGAGACCCGCGACGGTCCGCCGTTCGTAGCCATCGAGGCCGACGAGTCGGAGCACCTCGCGCACCCGGGAGGCGACGACGGGCGCGCGGACGCGTTGCATCTCGAGCCCGAATGCGACGTTCCCGTGTACATCGCGGTGCGGGAACAGGGCGTAGTCCTGGAACATCAACCCGAACGGGCGGCGATGCGGGGGCTGCTGCGTGACCTCACGACCCTCCCACCAGACTCCGCCCGCGGTCGGTCGTTCGAGTCCGGCGATGACCCGCAGCAGTGTCGTCTTGCCCGACCCGCTCGGCCCGAGCACGGACGTGATCTCCCCTGCCGGGACGCGCAGGTCGACGCCGCGGAGCGCCTCGAACGCCCCGAAGCGGACCCTGAGGCCATCGATCCGGAGCACGTCAGAAGTCGGCGCCGGTACCGATCCGGAACCGCTCGATGAGGAGCACTGCGGCCGCTGTGACCAGCATGAGGACGGTGCTCAAGGCCATCGCCTGCCCGAAATTGGTGGCGCCGGGGCGCGCCAGCAACCGGAATACCGCGACCGGCAGCGTCGGGACGTCCGGACGGGCGATGAACACCGTCGCGCCAAACTCGCCGAGTGAGACGGCGATGGCGAAGCCTCCGCCGACGAGCGCGGCGCGAGTCACGATCGGGAGATCCACCTCGCGCCACGCCCGGAGGGGGCCGGCGCCGAGCACCGCGGCGGCCTCCCGGAGCCGCCGGTCGATGGACCGGATCACGGGCAGCGTCGCGCGGACGACGAACGGGATGGCGATGAGCGAATGGGCGATCACGATGAGGAGCGGCGAGGTCCGGAGGTCGAGCGGCGGCGTGTCGAGCGCGAGCAGGAAGCCGAACCCGACCATCACCGCCGACGTCCCGAGCGGAAGCATCACCAGCGCATCGAACCAGCGCGAAGCGCTCGCGGTCGCGTCCGCGAGCGCTGCACTCGTCAGCAGCCCGAGGACCAGCGCGATGATCGCGGTCGCCGCGGCGAAGACGGCGGAATTGGTGAGCGCCTCCGCGGGCGCGACGAACAGGGTGCCACCCCTGGGGTCCTCCCAGAGCCGGCGGTAGTGGTCGAGCCCGTAGCCGTCGGGGCCGGCGAGAGACCGCTCCGCGAGGACGACCAGCGGCAACCCGAGCAGGAACAGCATGAGCGCGACGTTCCCCGTGACGACCAGCCGCTCCGCGGAAGTCCGCGGCCGCCGGGCGACGTCGCCAGCTGCCGCGAGTCGGTGCGCGACGGCATGCCGTTGCTGATATCGCGAGTAGACCGCAAGGATCGACATCACGGCTGCCATCTGGACGATCGTGAGCGCGGCTGCGACCCGCAGGTCGAGCAGCTGAGCCGTCTGGCGGTAGATCTCGACCTCGAGCGTCGCGACAGCGGGTCCGCCGAGGATGAGCACGACGCCGAACGAGGTGAACGTGAACAGGAAGACGATGGAAGACGCCGCGGCGATCGCCGGCTTGAGGAGCGGCAGGGTCACCTCGCGGAACGCACGCAGCCGGCTCGCGCCGAGCGCGAGCGCGGCCTCCTCGAGGCGTGGAGGGAGATGCGACCACGACCCGCCGACGATCCGGAGCACGACGGCGTAGTTGTAGAAGACGTGCGCGACGAGGATCGCCCAGACGGTTTGGTGGAGCTGGAGTGGCGGCTCGTCGAGGCCCAGGAGAGCCATCAGCAGCTCGTTGACGGGGCTCCTCGGACCGAGTAGCGCCAGGAAGGCAGCACCGACGACGACGGTGGGCAGGACGAACGGGACGACCGCGGCGGCCCGAAGGAGCCTCTTGCCAGGGAAGTCGTAGCGGGCGAAGACGTAGGCACCGGGAAGCGCGACGAACACGGTGAGGATCGTCGAGAGGGTCGCCTGCCACAACGTGAACCACGCGACGCCGGCAAGCCCCGGGTCCGTGAGGACGCTGGCGAGCGCGTCGAGCTCGACTCGACCCTCGGGCACCAGCCCGGTCGCGACGATCGTCGCGACCGGGTAGACGAAGAAGAGCGCAAGGAACGCCACGGGCGGGAGAAGGAGCGCGAGAGAGGGTGTGGCCCGAATGGGTCTAAGCGGGCGGGGGCGACGGGCTCGGGTCGGCGCGGGTGCGGATGGCGACGGGACGGCGGGCGTGCCTTCGGTCACCGAACGACGGTGCTCGTCCACTCCTGGATCCAGCGCTCCCGGTTCGCGGCGATCCTCTCCTGGCCGATCGTCAGCGGCTCCTTCACGCGCGCGGCATGACGCACGAACACGTCCGGAAGCTGCGCATCACGGTTCGCCGGGAACACGAACATCTGGAGCGGGATCGCCTCCTGGACCGGGGCCGACAGGAGGAAGTCGATGAACCGACGCGCCTTGTCCTCGGCCCCCGTCCCCCGAAGGATGCCGGCGAACTCGACCTGGCGATAGCAGCCGTCGAGGAGCGTCCCGGTCGGCGCCTCGTCCGGCTGCGGGTCGGCGAAGTAGACCTCGGCGGGCGGGCTCGTCGCATAGGACACGACGAGCGGGCGGTCACCCTCTCCCGATCCTCCGGAGAAGGCGGAGTAGTACGCCTCCTCCCAGCCCGACGTCACCAGGACGTCGTTGGCGCGCAGGTCGCTCCAGTAGTCGCGCCACGTGTACTCCCCGTTCTCTCCGAACCGGGCGACCGTCGCGAGCAGGAACGCCAGACCGGGCGAGGATGTCGCCGGGTTCTCGACGACGAGCTTCCCTCGGTACTCGGGGCGGGTCAGGTCCTCGAGCCGGCTCGGCAGCGGCAGCCGTCCCTCGCCGAACGCCTCGCGGTCGTAGTTGATGCATACGTCGCCATAGTCGACCGGCGTGACGCGATGTTCGGCGTCGAGAACGAGGTCCTCGGGGACGCGCTCGAGGAGCGGCGACGCGTACGGAACGAACAGCTCGGCGTCGAGCGCCCGCGAGAGGAAGGTGTTGTCCACGCCGTAGAGGACATCGGCCAGCGGGCGCTCGCGGGTCAGGATGGCCTGGTTCAACATCGCGCCCGCGTCGCCGCCCTTGAGGATCCGGAGCCGCACACCGGCATCTGCCTCGAAGCGTGCCAGCAGTTCGTCGGGAAGGGCGAACGAGTCGTGGGTCATCACGACGAGCTCGCCCGATCCGCCCGCCGGCGGGTCGACGGTCGGTGTCGCGTCCCCCGTCGCACCGCCGCCCTCGGAGCCCGTCCCGCCCGGTGATCGGCTCGCGTCGGGCGAACCCGTCGCGCTTCCGGTCGGTGAAGCGGCGGGCGAAACGACCGGCGAAGCGGCCGGCGAACCCCCGGGCGCCGCGGGCGTCGCGGTCGGCGGTGACCCGCCCGTATCACCTCCGCAGGCGCCGAACAGGAGCAGCGCCGCGAGGAGCAGCGAGGAGCGGTCACGAGGCATCGGTCCCTCCTTCCGTGGACTGGAGCCGGACTGTGTGGACGAGGAGCAGTCGACCCCGGCGAGTCGCGATCCGGGCGCGCGTCGTCAGGAGCTCGTTGGAGAGCCCACGCGCAGGACCCTGGACCAGGGGCTCGTCCCGCAGGACGTAGCGGAGCCCGTCGGTGCGTACGCCGTCCACACGCGGGTCGAGAGGGATCAGGGAGACGAACTCGCCGGGCAGGCCGGCGAGCTCCACCTCGTCGGGGCCGTCCACCCGGCCCACGAGTCTGACGGTCGAGGGACCCCCGGCGAGGATGAGCCGGCACCCGTCGAGCTCCGGCAGCGTCAGCAGCGCGGCGTTCGCGAAGACATGCTCGACGCGGGCCCCACCGAGGGCGCACAGAAGGATCAACCCCTTCGCACCGCGCGCAATCGCCTCGCGGAGCGCGAGCTCCGAATCGCTCTCGTCCTTCTCCGCGGGGAGCATTCGGACCTCGATCCCCCGCTCCCGCAAGGCCGCGACGGAGGCGGGTGTCAGCGAGTCGCCGTCGCCGACGACCAGGTCGGGTACGAGGCCGAGCTGCTGCGCGCGCAGCGCGCCGCCGTCCGCGGCGACGACGAGTCTCGGTGCCTCGCCGGGGAGCAGGCGATCGAGGACCGAGGGCCACGGCGGATCGCCGTTCGCGACGACGATCGCGGTGTGGTCATGTCGTGTCGGTTCGATCAACTGTGGCCGGCCTCCGTGTGTGGCGGGGACGGAGGCGGCTCTTGGACTCCCTTCGCTGGTACGAACCAGATCAGGTTCCGAGGGTCTGCGGCGGTTCCCGCACTCTCAGCGCCCCATCGGCGCTCCCCTGTCCCGTTCTTCGATTGCCCGCAATACTACTCCGAACACCCCCGACCGACCACCACGGTCGCCCCGACACCCGCCGTCGTGCCCCCGGAACGCGCTCGAGCCCGTGCTAGACTCGCGCCCGTGCCCGACCAGCAGGTCCACGCTGCGCATCAGCGCGTGCTCGATGCTGCCGCCAGGAAGGGGATAGAGCTCGACATCCGGACGTTCCCGGAGACGACGCACACCGCGGAGGACGCCGCGTCCGCGGTCGGTGCCGCCGTCGGCCAGATCGTGAAGAGCCTCGTCTTCGTCGCGGAGCGCGATGGGCGTCTGGAGCCGTTCCTGGTCCTCGTCAGTGGCGCGAACCGCGTCGACGTCGCGCGGCTCGCCGCCGTGCTCGGAGAGCCGGACGTTCGGAGAGCGAACGCGCGCGAGGCTGGAGAGCTGACGGGTTTCGTCATCGGAGGGATCCCGCCCATGGGACACGCACGAACGATGAGGGTCGTGATGGATCCCGATCTTGGCCGGTTCCCGCTCGTCTGGGCCGCGGCGGGGACGCAGAACGCCGTGTTCGCGGTGCCGCCGGCGACGCTCCGGATCCTCGCCAACGCCACCGTTGCTCCCATCGCGCTCGGAGAGGATCAGGGCGTGGAGCGCGGTGTTTCGGCATCAGGCGGGCCGGCAGAGGTAAGCGCGGCCACGGGCGCGTGACGGAGCCCGTCACTCGCCCCGTCGACCAGGTCCGTCGCTCCACCGTCCAGTACCCCGGTGGCCTCGCCGCGCGGTACCGGTGGACGGGAACGGCAGGAGCGGCAGACATCTTTGCGCAGAGTGAGGCCGGCGGGACGCTGACGGATCACGGCCCGCTCGTGTCCGCGCAGCCGGACCGACTGTGTCGCGCCGAGCTGCGCGTGGAGGGCCCCGTCGCGTCGTGGACCGTGCGACTCGCATCACCGATCTTCGACGAGCCTCAGGGCCTGCTCTGGGACACGCCGGGGCTGCTGCTCGTCAAGTACGGGTTCGTCCTGTATGCGTTCGTCGGTCGGACGGGTGAGCTCCGCTGGACGTTTGCGAGCCGGACTCCGCTCGTGTCCGTCCTCGGATCCTCGCGACTCGAGCATGTGCTGGCGCAGGGCGAGGTCGAGACGACGGCGCTGCGTCCGGACGGCGAGATCGCGTGGCGGGCCGCCCATTCCGATGTCGTGGCGGAAGCGGAACTCGTCGGAGGGCGCCTCGTCCTGACGAGCTACGGCGGACAGCTGCTTTCCCTCGACCCTTCGACGGGGCGCTCGCTCGACTGATCATCCGCGGGGTCGGCACCTCAGTGCCGTGATGGCCGCTGTGGAACGCGTCGTGGAGGAGGCGTGGAGAGGAGGGCATCGGACGCGGAAGTTCGTGGACAAGTCGCATTGACGCGTCGTTGGCCCGGCCCTATCGTCCGTTCCAGCCCGGAGGGGCCACGAGCGACACTAACGGCGGCGATGACCTCAACGCCCACGTGTCGTAAGGGTTCCTTCGGGTCTTTCCTTTTATCCGCCGGTGCCCCGTCCGGCGCTGCCCTGTCCGTGGCCGCCCTGTGCGGGCGTGCGCTGCCAGCCGCCCTGTCGGAGGCGGCGCCGTGATCGGGCTGCTGCTGGTCGCCGTGGGACTGCTGGCGTTGCTTCTCGGCGCGCTCACCCTCCGGAGCACCGGACCGGGCTACCGCATCGCGCGCATCCTGGGCGCCGCACCTCACGTCACCGTGGGAGAGGCAGTCGAGTTCGCACGATCGGACCCGCGCTATCTGCGGGTTCGCGGGCGCATCGAGAGCGACGAGGAATTCCCAGACGAGAACGATCGCCCGCTGGTGTTCCGCCGTCGCCGGGTCGACGTTTCCGAGGGTCGTGGCTGGCGGACTCTCGACGAGACGCGACTCGCGGTGCCCTTCGCCGTCGAAGAGCGCACCGCGTCGATCGCTGTCGATGTCGAAGCACTCGGCGACGGCCTCGTGGTGATCCCGAAGGAGGCGATCGGCGCCGCTCGCGAGGTGCGCGAAGGCCTGCCCGAGGGGGTCCCCGGCGGTGCCGTCGTCCGACTCCGTCTCGAGCAGCTGTCGGCCGTGGAGCATGCCTTCGTCGCCGGGCTCGCGACGCTCGACGCGGACGGGCGGCCGACCATCACCGCGGGCCGCGGGCGGCCGCTCATCCTGACGCCGCTCGACCTCCCTGCCGCGATGCGAATCCTCGCGGGCGGGAAGCAGGGACGCGTGCGGATGGCGGCGATATCACTGGTCCTCGGCCTGGTCGTCCTCGCCGCCGGTCTCGCGGTGTCGGTCATGGACGTCCTCTCGTGACCCGTTGGCGCTGCGGCCCGTGCTAGGCTGGGCGTCGCCCGTGCAGTCCATCTCCCTGAAACCGGGGCGTGGACGGGGGGTGAGGAGGGGTCTTCGTCTCCTCCTTCCGTTCGTCCTCGTCGCCTCCTCGCTGGTCGGCCTGACCCCAGTACGGGCCGAGTCGCCCTCACCCACGATCGTCGGCTCGGGCGACCCCAGGAGCGAGGGGGAGGGTGCCGGGCTGGTCGGTGCACCGTTCCTCGTCGCGCTCGGCGTGATCGCGCTCGGCGCGGCCGTCTCGGGCGTCACCATCTTGCTGGTCCGACTTCGACAGGAGGAATGAGGATGCGCCCCGCCACCCCCCTCGGCGCACCTGTCCCGCACCCTCAGATGGCGCGCAGGCGCCGGAGGTCGGGGATCGCGGTCTCCCTCCCGGCGCTCTCCTTCGGATCCCTCGTGGTGCTCCTCGCAGCCGTCCTCGTGCTCGCCATGAGTGGCCCGGGAGGTGCCGGGGGCACCCGTGGAGGTACGGTCGCGTCCGTGGGTGCCGCGGCCACGCCGACAGCGGATGCGACGACGGGACCAAGCGGCGGCGCGGGTGCTGTCGCCCGCGTCACGCCGACTCCGGCGGCGACTCCAGCAGTCACAGCGACGGCGTCGCAGGGTGCGACCACGACGAGTCGACCGTCTCCGACCGCGACCCCTACGCCGCCGCTTCGCCCCCATCCGCTACCGACCCTCCGACCGGGCTCGTCGGAGGGGTTCGACCCCGAACGGATCGTCGTGCCCATGGGGTTCCCATTCGCGGCCGATGTCGATTACCGGTACCGCGACAACTTCCTTGACCGCCGGGCCGGCAAGTCCTACCGGTACAACCACGTCCTCGCGCGCCGCGCGGACGGCACGTTCCAGCGCGCGCACGACGGGACGGACATCTACGTGGCGATGGGGACGAAGGTGCGCTCGCCCTTCCGCGGGATCGTCGTGGACCCCGCCAGGCTGTGGGCGCCGTGGGTGCCGGAGCGGTACGGCCGGACCGTCATCGTCGTCAGCGACGAGCCGCGGAGCCGCGGGTACGCGGCTCTCCACGCGCACCTGTCCCGAGTCGACGTTCGGATCGGGCAACGGGTGAGACGCGGCGATGTCCTCGGGCGGGCGGGCAACACCGGGAACGCAAAGGACACCGTCACGCACCTGCACTTCGAGCTCCGGGCGCCGTTCGTCTTTCGGGTCAGGGAGGCGGGCACCGTACGGTGGCTGGACGCCGTCAACCCCTACCCCAGCCTCTACCGAGCCGACCCGAGACACGACTGACGCTCCGGCCACTCATCGTGCCGCTCGACGAGAAGCAACAGGTGCCCGAGAGCAGCGTCCATCCGCCTGTTCGCTCCGGCGGCGAACGTAGCACTAGTACTCCGTACTACCGCGAGTGACCTGACCCCCGCCGCGACTCCGCAGCAACGGAAGCCGCCCGGTGACCGCTCGGGCGGCTTCTCTTTGGCGACCACCCCGCCGCGACCGCGCCGCGCCCTACCATGGCGTCGTGACCACGAACCGTCAGCCCGGACGCCGGCGCCCGCGGATCGTCGTGACGCTTCAACATCCGCCGGGAGCGGTCGACGCCGGCGCGGCAAGCGTGCGCAACGAGCGCTACCTCGACGCCGTGCGTCGCGCGGGCGGGGAGCCGATGCCGATCGACGAGTCGAGTAGTCAGGAAGCCCGGACACGGGTGTTCGCCGAGATGGACGGCCTGCTCCTCACAGGGGGCGCCGACCTGGACCCGGCTCTCTACGGCGCCCCGCGGGACGGGACGGAGAACGTCGAGCCGGGGCGGGACCGCCTGGAGCTCCTGGCCTGGGAGGCTGCCCGCGCGAGGAGGGTCCCCGTCCTCGGGATCTGCCGCGGCTTCCAGGCGATCAACGTGTTCAGCGGGGGAAGGCTCGTGCAGCACGTGGAGGGCCACCGACCGGCGGGACGCGACGGGCCGCCGGTGCTCCATTCACTCCGCTTGCAGCCAGGGTCCCGTTTCGCGCGGATCCTGCGCCCGACGGGATCGGCAGGCGTTCTGCAGGTGAACAGCTACCACCACCAGGCCGTACGGCGCGAGGACCTGGCTCCCGGGCTCGCTGTCGCCGGGACGAGCCGGCACGCCCGCGGCGAGCTCGTCGAGGCGTTCGAGTCGACCGCAGACCGACTCATCCTCGGCATCCAGTGCCACCCCGAGCGGACGGAGTCCACGCCACCCGAGTTCGCGCGAGTGTGGACGGTGTTCGTGGACGCGGCGCGGTACGGACCGCTGCGAGACGAAACGACGGGGTCGAGCTAGCGCGCGCGATGGGAGCCGGCGGCCGGACGGTGCCGGCGGGGGGCGGCGGATCAGTGGCGGTATCGCCAGAGCCACTCACGCAGCGTCAGTCCGCTGTCACGCACCGCCTTCGCCGTCCACGGACCGACATACCGGTAGTGCCAGGGCTCGTAGGTGTAGCACGTCAGCGTCGACTTCCCCTTCGGATAGCTCATCAGGAAGCCGTACTTCCAGGCGTTCGCTTTGAGCCACGCGCCCGCCTTCGTCGTCCCCCAATCCGCGTAGTCCCACGGCGGCGTGTAGTTCCCGTAGCTTCGGAAGTCGAGCGTCGTCCCCAGCTGGTGTTCGGAGTGGCCGGGTCGAGCGCTCTGCGTCAGCGCGGTCTTGTAGCCGTACTCCTCGACCTCCGCCTTGAAGATCGCGGCCTGTCGGTCGTAACTGCGATACGCGGATTGGACGGAGAACCGCGCGCCGGCGGCGCGGGCGGCCGCGGCCATGCGCTTCAGGTCGTAGATGACGTGCTTCCGGACGGTATAGCCCCCGTTGAGCCCCGCGTACGAGGTGTCGGCCCGGTCGACCGGGGCGTACGAGCGCGGGACCTTGTAGATGGTGTCGAGGAGGGTGCGCCGCCAGTCGGTGTAGAGGCGGTACTTCGTGACTACGTCGTCATACCGGCAGGCGGGGAGAGGCCCGGCTGCAGCGGCCGAGCCCGGTCCCGCCAAGAGCGCGGAAAGCGCCATCGCGAGAGCAGCGACAGTGACGAGGGCGGTTCGCGTCCTGCTCATGCAGACCCCGATAAGCGGCGGTAGACGGCTGGCAAGACTAGCGGCGTCAGGAACGACGGCGCCATGGCGCTCAGGGACCACGCGCTACGGCGAATGGTCCTGACCGGTCGCTCCTGATCCCGCAGCCGTTCCGGCTGCCTCGCGCCCTACGCGGTGCCGGGAGACCGAGGACGGCCTGACGTCTCCGAACCGTCGGCGTCGCTGGTCGACTCGCCGGGCGGCTCGGCCGGATGGGGTCCAGCCGGCCGCTTGAAGCCGAACGCCGCGGCGAGGTCAGCCCACTCTTCCGCCGTTCGGATCCGCAGCCCGTCGTCGGGCGTGACATCGCGCTCGGGCCCCTCCTCCGAAGCGGCGCCGTCACCGGCTTCAGGCCGCCCATGCTCGACTGCAACCCGCGGCCGATCCTCTCTCTCCACCCTCTCCTCTCGGCCGGCGTCCTCCTGGGCCGGATCGAGCGCCGCGGCGGGACCGAGGGGCATCTGCTCGCCGAGCGGGGCGTCGGCATCGTCCTCGGGCGGGTCGGCAGCCGCCGTTGCCTCGACTGCTTCCGCCGTCGATCGCTCGTCGACGTCACGTTCCCGCTCGATGGCGTCCTCCTGCACGTCGCTCGGGGCCGCCTCCGCGGACTCCCGCCCGTCCGGCTCGGTCCGTTCGGGCAGTCCCGCGTCGCCCGACGGTGGCCTGAGGACGGGAGGAAGAGCGCTGACGGGGCGAACCCGGATCACCCACTCGGTCGTCTCTCCGGGCCGCGTGTCGACCGCGGGTCGGAGCGGTTCGCGATCCCCCGTCTCGTCCGACTCGGCCGCCTCCGACTCCCCCCGCGCTCGTTCGAGTGACTCCACGTCCGCGGGCTCAGAGCTTCGGACGTCCAGGGCGTGCAAGATCGGTTGCTCCGCGGGCTCGGGCTCACCCCCGTGGTCCACGGCCACCGGTTCGAACGGCTCGGTCGGCCGCTCCGGATCCGTTACGTCGAGCGGCTCCGTCTCGCGCTCGACCCCGCCCGTCAGATCCGGCTCGGGCCGGTCATCCTCCGGCACGCCAGCGGGAGTATCGACGCCGGAAGCCGTCTCGTACCGCCCTGGGCCGACAGGACGGAACGCGCCCGGCAGCCCCGCGCGATCTTCCGTCGGCGACCTCCCGCGTTCGCGCTCCGCGAACGCGTCCGCCGACTCCTGGCGCTCGACGTCCCTGGACTGGGTGGCACCGGCGTACTCGAACTCATACTCGTAGGCTGGCGCCCTCCGGATGGTCACCGCGCTGTCGAGCTCCAGGCCGAGGCGTGCCGCCGCCGAGCCCTGGTTCTCCGCGATGCACAGTCGCCCGTAGGAGTCCTCGTACAGCAGCAGCTCCCCCGCCGGCACTCGCGCGAACGTGTCCGACCACGTCACCACGGCGTGCCGTGCCGCCCAACCGCTGCCGAGCTCGAGCGTCAGGCGCTCGCCGTACGCGAGCCCGTCGAACGCGCCGATCAGGTCCGGCGGATGGCCGGCGAGCTTGATGTTCCCGAACGTGTCGATGTAGATCGCCACGGTCCGCAGCTGATCCTCATCGGCCTCGACCTCGGGCCAGTCGGATCGGACGAGCGTCTCGGGGTCGACCGGGCGACCGAATGCTTCGAGCGGCACCCCGAGCGCCAGATGGGCAGCAGCGGGAGAGAACAGGTCGCGGCCGTGGAACGACGAGCTGACGACCGGCAGCCGGTACTGCGGGTTCTCGAGCAGGTGGACTCGAACCACCCCGCCCAGGCGCTCGGCTCCCGGGAGCAGGAGGCCATTGTCGGGACCGACGAGAAGGTCACCACGGGAGACCTCGATGGCGATCGGACGACGGCCGGTCCCGACGCCGGGATCCACCACGGCAACGTGAGCGCCGACCGGGAGATACGGCAGCGCGCACCAGAGCAGCAGCGCGCCGTCCCGGACCTGGTACTTGTCCACCTCGTGGCTCACGTCGACGACGAGCGCTTCCGGGGCGATCCCGAGCACGACGCCCTTGCAGATCGCCGCGGAGGGATCGCGGAGCCCGAAGTCCGAGAGGAGGCTGACGAACGGCCGCGGGTACTCGCGGACGGCGCGCGCAGCGGCCGGGGTGGTGATGCGCCGGTGGTAGACACGGGCCATGGCGCGGATGGTAGGGGACACGGGCTATCCTGCCCCGCCGATGGCCGTCACTCGTTCACACCTGCGATCCCTCGCCACGTTGCTCGCCGTGCTCTGGATCGTCTTCGCGGCGATGCTGCTGGTCACATACCGCCCGGGAGTCGCCGACCCCCGGTTCGTGCTCGCGTTCGTGCCCGCGCTCGTGGCAGCGGTCGCGATCCGCTGGCCGCCAAGGGCGGGTCGATCGGGCGTGACCGGTGCAGCGCTCGCGGTCGCAGCCGTGGTGCTCCTCGTGTCGGCGGTGGTCGCCGTGCTCCCCCTGCGCGCGGATCCGCTCCGCCAACCGCTGGCTCCGTCTGCCGAGACCTGGTACGCCGTGGCGCTCGTGCTGCTTCTCACGACCGCGTTCGCCGGACTCGGACTCGCCGGGCTGTTGCCGCCCGTTCGTGCCGCCACCGCGCTCGCGGGCGTCGTGTTCGTCATCGCCTTGACCGTCGCGGGAACGGCGGCGCTCGCGGCAGCTCTCGTCAGCGCACCCCTCCGACCCGTCCCCGCGGCCGCTTCGCCGTGGCGGCCGCGCGACGCAGCTTCTCCGCTGCCGCCGTGCCAGGGCGCGGTTCGACTGATGCCCGCCGCGCGTGTCGAGGTCACCGCGACGTTGACGATCGACGGCGTCGAACAGGGAGAGGTGACGATCGCGGGCGCGCGGCGGGACGCCGACGAGCGCTGGCACTCCGAGTCACGGACACTGTGGCGCCGGGTGTCGGTCGACCACATCCGTTCGGCGGGGCGCGCGTGGCGTGCGGTGGACTCCGGCGAATGGGAGCCGATGCCGGCGGTGACTGGAGCGGGAGCGCTTGACGCCGCGGTGGTCGCGAACATCGAAGCGGAGGATCGGCAGCTGGCAGTGGAGGACGTCGGTGAGGAGCTTCTGGGGGGAGTGCCGGCACGGCGGTGCCGTGCCGCTGTCCGCGGTCCTGGCGCGCTCCGCGCGTTCCCCGCACTCCGACCGCTCATCGGCGGCGAGCTGTTCGACGAGACTCCACTGCTCTCACAGTGGCAGGGCGAGCTCGAGTGGTGGGTGTTCTCGGATGGAGAGCTCGGGGTGGCATCGGTGTCGCTCCACGGCCTGCCGGGTCGCGAATGGCCGCAGCGCGGCATCAAGGGAAGACTCGATGCACGACTGGTAGCGGCTGATGCGGCGACGCCCGAGAGGATCGGCGCACCTTGAGGGCGATGGACGACTTCAGCGCGACGAAGGAGCGGCTGAGCGCGAAGTGGGACCGCGCGGCCCGCTACCTGAAGGTGGCGACGATCCTGCACGCACACCCCGACGGGATCAGCGCGCAGGCGATCGCGGACCAGATCGGGGTGTCGAAGCGTACCGTCTACCGGGACCTGGTCGCGATGGAGCAGGACGCCGACCTGCCGGTCTGGCAGGACAAGGGTCGCTGGGGCCTGGAGGCGGGCGCATTCCTGCCGCCCCTTGCGCTGACACTCCACGAGGCGATGACCCTGTTCCTCGCCGCGCGCGTCCTCGCCAAGACGAGCGATGAGCACGACACGGAGCTCATCGGAGCCTTCGTGAAGCTCGCACAGATCCTGCCGCCCGTGCTCGCGGAGCACATCCGCGCGACCGTCGACGCCGTCGCGGACACGCCCCGGAACGAACGGTTCACGCGGGTGTTCCGGGTGCTCACCGAGGCGTGGGCGAACCGGCGCGTCGTGGCGATCGAGTACGACGCCGGCGTGTATGACTCGTCGCGGGAGATGCGCCGTACGCGGGTCCGGCCGTATCTCATCGAGCCCTCGGCGCTCACGCATGCGCTCTACCTGATCGGCTACGACGAAGAGCGGAAGGCGCGCAGGACGTTCAAGGTGGAGCGGATCCTGGGCGCATCACAGACGCCGGCGACGTTCGAGCCGGAGCCCGGCGCGGCGCCTGCGACGGAACTCAAGCGGGCCTGGGACGTGATCGTCGACCAGCCGCTCGAGACGGTCGTGCTCCGCTTCTCGCCAGCGGTCGCGCGACGCGTCGCGGAGACCCGGTGGCACCCGACGCAGCAGCTGGAGGAGCAGTCGGACGGGTCCGTGGTCTGGCATGGGCGAGTGGCCGGGTTCCACGAGATCCGGATCTGGATCCTGGGCTGGGGAGCGGAGGCCGAGGTGCTCGAGCCCGAGGGATTGCGGTCGCAGGTCGCGGAAGAGCTGCGGCGCGCGGCCGCGCGCTACGAGGGTCGGTAGGGGTTCGCGTTCCGCCGCTACGTCGTTTCACGATCGGCTTCCCGGACGCTCGTCGGCTGCAGCATCCGGTCACCGGATAGCAGGTCGGCGCGAGCCGGGCGGGGGACCGGCGACCCCTCTGCGGCCGCGCGACCGTCCCGTTCGAGCTACGGGTACGGGCCAGCCGGCGCCGCTTTGCGGAACCGGTCGAACCAGTACGCCCACAGCGCGTGGTGCAGCTCGATCTGGTGTGTGTCGCGGAACCCGACCTGCCGGAGCGTGACGTGGGTCCGCGCGCCATGGTCGATGGCGTCCAGAGCAACGACGCTCGGCACCCCGATCGGCTCGCCCTCCCAGTCCCAGCTGAAGCTGATGTGCTGGGGAGGCTGGACCGACAGCACTTTGCCGACCGCGACCGCGTCATGGAGCCGGAAACGGACGGGGCGACCGACGACGGGCTGCATCTCGGCTTCGTCGAGCCAGCGCCTCAGCCCATCCGGAGTGGCGAACAACTCGTAGACCCTCGATCGCGGTGCGTCCACCTCCGCCTGCAGCTCGACCCGGTCATCACCTCCGCCCATCTCTCACACGATAGCGGCACGACACGGGCGGGGATGGGGGAACGGGCGGCGGGAGGAGTTCAGGCCGACGGGCGCGAGGGGTTCGGATGGCGTCGGACGGTCGGTCGGGAGCCGCGCCGGCGGGCAGCGGGCAGCCGTGTCAGACGGCTTTGACGGCGTTGATCAGGCCCGCGAGCGCGTCCTTGGCATCGCCGAACAGCATCCCGGTCTTCGGATCCAGGTACAGCTCGTTGTCGATGCCCGCGTAGCCGGGGCGCATCGACCGCTTGATCACGACCACGTTCTTGGCTTCGTCGACGTTCAGGATCGGCATGCCGTAGATGGGCGAGCTCGGGTTCGTGCGCGCGGCCGGGTTGGTCACGTCGTTCGCACCGACGACGAGTGCGACGTCGGCGCGAGGGAACTCCGGGTTGACCTCCTCCATCTCCTTCAGCTGCGGGTAGGGCACGTTCGCCTCGGCCAGGAGGACGTTCATGTGCCCCGGCATCCGCCCTGCCACCGGATGGATCGCGTACTTCACGTCGACGCCGCGCTCTTCGAGGAGCTCGGCGAGCTCGCGAACGTTGTGCTGTGCCTGCGCGACGGCGAGGCCGTACCCCGGCACGATGATGACGCTCTGGGCGTAGGCCAGCTGGATGGCGACGTCGTCGGCGGTCACCTCGCGGACCGACCCTGTCGCACCCGCACCCGCGGCGCCCGCCGTCGCGTCGCCCGTCCCGAAGCCGCCGACGAGGATGCTCAGGATCGAGCGGTTCATCGCGTCGGCCATCAGCTTGGTGAGGATGGCGCCGGCGGCTCCGACCAGAGCTCCCGCGATGATGAGCACGGGGTTGTTGATCACGAACCCCGCCATGGCCGCCGCCGTCCCCGTGAACGAGTTGAGCAGGGAGATGACGACGGGCATGTCGGCACCGCCGATCGGCAGCACCATCGTCACGCCGAAGGTCAGGGCAGCCACGACGATGAGTGCGAGGAACAGCAGCGTGAGGGCTCCGGGAAGGCCGATCACGCCGGCGTCCGCGAGGATGATCAGCGCGGTGAACGCGAGCGCGGCGAACGCGAGCCCGGCCGTGACGAGCTGAGACCCGGCGAACGTGATCGGGCGGCCGGGCACCAGGCCCTGGAGCTTCCCAGAGGCGACGAGCGACCCACTGAACGTCACGCATCCGATGACGACGCCCAGGACGGTCGCGACGGACGCCTGGAGCGGGATCGCGTCGCCGTGCTGCGTGAGGTTGATGTACTCGTCCACTGCGACGAGCGCCGCCGCGCCGCCGCCCACGGCGTTGAACAGGCTCACCAGCTGCGGCATCGCGGTCATCTTCACGACGCGCGCCGTGTACAGCCCGAGCCCGCCGCCGATCACGACGCCGAGGCCGATGATCGGCCACGCGAGCCGGTTCTCGGGGCCGCCGGGTCGCGTCGCGATGTCCACCCCTGCTGCCGCCACCGCGATCGCCATCCCGACGGCCGAGATGACGTTGCCGTTCCGCGCCGTCGCCGGGGAGTTCATCCGGTGAAGGCCGACGACGAACAGGACGGCGGCAACGATGTAGGCGAGTCGGATAAGGGTTACGAGAACAGGCGTGTCCATCAGTCGTTCGCTCTCAGGTCCGTCTCGGAGTGGCTCGGACTCAGGCTCGCGTGCTCCCCGCTGTCGTGCCCGCCGCCGTCGCCGCGGTGCCCCGTTCGGTCGCCGTCGCCGGGCGTGCGGTGTCGCGCCGCCGGAACATCTGGAGCATCCTGTCGGTGACGACGTACCCGCCGACGACGTTCATCGCCGCGAACACGACAGCGACGAAGGACAGCACCTGGCTCAGCGGGTCATCGGCGACGGCCGCGATGAACATGGCTCCGACGAGCACGATCCCGTGGATCGAGTTCGCACCCGACATCAGCGGGGTATGCAGGGTCGCCGGAACCTTGCTGATGACCTCGAACCCGACGAGGATCGCGAGGACGAAGACCGTGAGGGCGCTGAGCAGCGTCTCGTCCATCAGGAAACACCTCGAGATGCAGGAGTGGGGGCGCCTGCGCTCGGGTTCGGCGCAGCGGACGTCGGTGCGCCCGGTGCCGCCGACGTGGCGGGTGCAGCGGGTGTCGCGCCCGCGGCCGGCTGCAGCAGCTTCCTCGTCGCCTCGTGGACGACCTGCCCCCCGTGGGTGATGACGGTGCCGGCCGTGATCTCGTCACTGGGATCGACGTTCAGGGCGCCGTCTCTGATGAAATGGAGCAGGAGCGCGGCGACGTTTCGGGCGTAGAACGTGCTGGCCCCTGCCGGCATCGTCGCGGGGAGGTTCGTCGGCGCGTGGATCGATACGCCGTTGTCCGTGACCACGATCTCGTCGGGCCTCGAGAGCTCGACGTTGCCGCCGAGCGCGCTCGCCGCCATGTCGACGATCACCGAGCCCGGCTTCATCGCACGGACCGCCCCCGCTGTCACGAGGAGCGGAGGACGGCGGCCCGGGACCTGGGCGGTCGTGATGACGACGTCCATCCCGGCGATGTGGTCGTTGAGTTCGCGCTGCTGCGCCTCGCGCTCCTCGGCCGTCAGCTCGCGGGCGTACCCGCCGGTCCCGGTGGCATCGGCGACCGACTTCAGCACCAGGAATTGAGCCCCGAGTGACTCCGCCTGCTCTTTCGTCTCGGGCCGGACGTCGTACGCGCGGACGACGGCCCCCAGCCGGCGCGCGGTCGCGATCGCCTGGAGTCCGGCGACACCGATGCCCAGCACGAGCACGTTCGCCGGCTTGGCGGTGCCCGCGGCGGTCGTGAGGAGCGGGAAGTAGCGCCCGAACGCGTTGGCCGCGATGAGGACGGCTTTGTAGCCTCCGACGTTCGCCTGCGACGAGAGCGCATCCATCGTCTGGGCGCGGCTGAGCGTCCGGGGCAGCGTGTCGAGGCTGATCGCGGTCACGCCCCGGTCGGCGAGTCGCTGCGCACCCTGCGGGTCGATGAGCGGTTGCAGGAACCCGACCACGGCCTGCCCCTGCCGCAGCCGCCCCGTTTCCTCCGCCGTCGGCTTCTGCACCCGCGCGACCAGGTCGGCGCGAGCGTACAGCTCGTCCGTCGAGATGACCTGCGCCCCCGCATCCTCGTACAGGCGGTCAGGGAACGCGGCCCCGTCGCCCGCGCCGCGCTCGACGAGGACGTCGATGCCGGCGCCGCGGAGCCGCCCCAGCGTCTCGGGCACGAGCGCCACGCGGCGCTCTCCGGGCGCGGTCTCTCTGGCGACGCCGACCTTCATGGGCAACCCCTACTGGAACGCTGTGACGGGATCTGGGGGACGGCTGAAGGATAACGGGGAGCGAACGAACGCGTCGGTGAACGGGAGCGGACTGAGGGTCACCGCATTCCCATTCGAAGGTCATCGAGGGACCCTCGTCTTCCCTGCGCTCCCATCACGCGACGGCAGGATGCGGACCACGCGTCGTCTTGACTCATCCAGGCGCGGCTCGGCGAGACTCGATCCTGGGCGGGACTAGACTCGCGGCATGGCGCACCCGCAGTTCGAGGCCGTCAACCTCATCAGCGATCCGATCCATCGCTATATCGAGCTGACCAAGCGCCTCACTCCGCAGCAGAGCGAGCGCGCGGGCCTCCCGGGCGAGGAGGTCGCGGAGGAGGACCTCCTCGACACGCAATGGCTGCAGCGACTCCGACGGATCAGCCAGCTGCAGAGTGCTCGCTGGGTGTTCCCGACCGCCGAGCACAGCCGCTTCACCCACGGCCTGGGGGTGATGCACGAAGCGGGTCTGTGGGGACACGCGCTCTACCCCACCCTGCGCGAGACGCTCCTCGCGGACACGCTCGACGAGGGCCCGGCGTCCGAGCACGCGATCCCGTCCGAGGCGCTCGTCGTCGAGACGCTGCGCGTGGCCGGACTCCTCCACGACGTTGGGCACGGCCCGTTCGCGCATTTCTTCGACGATCACTTCCTGTATCGCTGGGCGGCTCCCGCCCACCCCAGTCGGGATCCCGCGAAACGGCTGACGCACGAGGACCTCGGGCAGGCGATCATCGAGCGGGAGCTGGCACCCGTGATCGCGGGTCTCCGCCGTGCGCCCGGTGTCGAGCCGGAGCGCGTGGCGTTCGCGCCCGGCGAGCGGATCGATCCCGCGTGGATCAGCTTCCTGATCTCGAAGCCGCCGATCGCAGACCCCCTGATGCCGCTATGGGTGCGCCGCCTCCAGCCGCTCTTCTCGGGAGTCTTCACGGTCGACAATCTGGACTACGTCCGACGGGACGCCTACCTCACCGGGGTCGCCTCGGGCCCTGTGGACGCGGACAGGCTGCGGCGCTACTGCTTCATGTCCGAGCGCGGGCTCGCCCTGTACGAACCCGGCCTGGGCGCGCTCGAGATGTTCCTGACAGCCCGACTGTTCATGTACAGCACGGTCTACTTCCACCGCACCGTGCGCGCGATCGACCTGGACCTCGCGGAGGTCTTCGAGCCGTCGATCCTTGCCCTGTTCGGCGACGGCGACCCGCTGGAGGCGCTGGACTCGTACGCGACCCTGGACGAGTACGGCCTGCTGCATGAGGCCGCCAGGTGGGCGCGCGGTGAGATGCTCGACGAGCGTCCCGCGCCGGGGTCCGGACGAGTCCCGGCACGCGTCGGAGAGCTGTGGCAGGGGATCCTGCTCCGGCGGCCGAGCTGGCGCGCCGTCCGCGAGGTGCGCCGAAGTCTCACCGCCGACGACCGCCTCTCGCCGGCGTCGCGGACCGCGCTCGAGGAAGAGCTCCGGGCGGATCTGACCGAGCGTGCGGACGACGGACGCTTCCGGTTCGACCTCGCGCTCAAGGACGGACGACCCCAGAACCCGCTCCAGGTGGACGGTCGGCTGATCGTCGCTCGGCGGGACGGGCAGCTGGACGCGACGGCGGTGAGAGAACTGCTCGAGCGCGTTCCGGCGGTGGTCATCGTCGGGCGCGCGTACGAGCGGACGGCGCCATGACGTCGTTCCGGTCGGCCGTGAGCGCTGACGCCAGAAGTGCGTTCCTGGAGGCGCTACGGGCGACGCTTCCCGGCCTTCAGCTGCTCACGGACGCAGCGGAGACGGAGCGGTATCGATTCGACGAGACGGAGTACACCCGACCCGGGCAGCCGCTCGGCGTGGCCTTCCCGACCTCTACGGCGGACGTCAGCGAGATCGTCCGCCTCGCTGCCGAGCACGCCGTGCCGCTCGTCCCGAGGGGGGCCGGGAGCGGCCTGTCGGGGGGTGCGACGGCGGTCGACGGTGCCCTCACGGTCGTCCTGACCAGGATGGACCGGATCCTCGAGATCGACCGCGCCAACATGGCCGCCGTCGTCCAGCCCGGCGTCATCAATGCCGACCTCGGGCGCGCTGCCGCCGAAGCCGGTCTCTTCTACCCGCCCGACCCCGCCAGCTTCGAGTGGTGCACGATCGGCGGCAACATCGCCGAGAACTCGGGCGGTCTGCGCTGCGTCAAGTACGGCGTGACGCGCGACTTCGTGCTCGGGCTCCAGGTGGTCCTTGCAGACGGGTCCGTGATCAGGACCGGTGGCAAGAACGCGAAGGACGTCGCGGGGTACGACCTGACCGCGATCTTCGTCGGCTCCGAGGGGACGCTCGGGATCGTCACCGAAGCCACGCTCCGACTCGTGCCGGCGCCCGCGCCGAAGTTGACCCTGCTCGCATTCTTCCCGTCGGTCGTCGCCGCAGGCGCCGCCGTAGCCGCCATCACCGAAGCCGGGATCGTGCCCGTGACACTCGAGCTGATGGACGCCTTCACGGTCCGAGCCGTCGACGAATGGCATCACCTCGGCCTCGACCGGGACGCGGCCGCGATGCTGATGATCGAGTCGGACGCAGGCGGGGCGAGGGCAGACGAGGAGCTGAGCGGGGCGGCCGACGCGTGCCTGATCGCCGGCGCGACGTCGGTCCTGCGCGCCGCAGACGCGGTCGAGGCGGACTGGCTGCGCCAGGCGCGTCGGGCGGCGCCCGGGGCGTTGGAGCGCGCGGGCGTGGCGCGGATGGACGACATCGGGGTCCCGCGCGCGTGCGTGCCACAGATGCTCTCCGAGATCGAGCGGATCTCGGCGGAGCACGGGCTGCCCGTCGGCGTCTTCGGACATGCCGGCGACGGCAACCTCCACCCCACGTTCGTCGTCGACCGTGGCGACCCGACCGCTGAACGCAGGATCAACGCGGCGCGCGCCGCCATCTACGCGAGCGCGGTCGCGCTCGGGGGCACCATCACGGGCGAGCACGGGACGGGGACCGCCAAGAAGGGGTACCTCGAGCTCCAGCGCGGCGCGGACGCCGTCGCGGTGATGCGAGCGATCAAGCAGGCACTCGACCCGGCAGGGATCCTGAACCCAGGAAAAGTGCTGTGAAAGTGCAACGGGACCGGGCCGGCAGTTGCGGCGGGCGTGGTCGACGAGGCGCTATGGTCGAGCCCCAGCAACGAGAGCGCTTCTGCCGTTGACGACGAAGGACTCGAGACAGCTCGACGTGCCGCCCATCTGGCACTCCCCCAGAGATGCTGAGGACGGGAGGGCGCCTGCGGTGAGGACGGGATGCAGGCGAACGCTGCCCTGACCGGCGGCGGCCGGTTCCGCGTGCCGCCCGCCGTTCGCGGGCCCGCCGCCACGATCGCAGCAGTCCTCGTGCTCATCGCCGCCTCGCGGCTGGGCGTGACGGTGCCCAACCCCGGCGTGCCGCTGCTGCTCGTCGTCGTATACGCGGCGATCGCGGGTGGCTTCGTGCCCGGGATGGTGAGTGCCGCCATCACGATCCTCTATGCCGCGCTCTTCTTTTCCGATTCCGCTGCCGGCCGCCCCTTCGCCTTCACTGGGGACGAGCCGCTGCGGCTCCTCGTCTTGGGCATCGCGGCACCGCTCGCCGTGCTGTTCGGAGCGCTCGTGAAGCGGCGGCTCGACGGGGCGAAGCGGGGTGAGGTCGGCCGGGAGCAGGCGTTCTCGCGGGGCCTCATCGCGGCGATGCAGGACGGGCTGCTGGTGTCGGCTGCCGACGACCGGCGGATCGTGGAAGTGAACCCGCGCCTCCTGGAGATGACGGGCTTTTCCGGCGAGGAGCTGGTGGGGCAGCTGCCGCCGTTCCCGTTCTGGCCGGAGAGCGATCACGACCTCCTCGAGGGCTCACTGGCGCGGGCGCTGGCGGGCGAACCAGGCGAGTACGACGCTGTGTACCGACGCAAGGACGGCTCTACCTTTCCCGTGATCGTGAGCCGCGCCCCGCTGCGCGACCAGAAGGGCGCCGTCACCGGGTCGGTCAGCACCGTGAAGGACGTCACCGAGCGCAAGCGCGCCGAGGCGGCGCTCCGGGACAGCGAGGAACGCTACCGGGCGGTCACCGACGCCGCCTCTGACGCGATCATCTCGATCGACGAGACGTCCCGGATCGTCTTCGTCAACGCGGGCGCGGAGAAGACGTTCGGCTACACGCGCGACGAGCTGCTCGGCCAGGAGCTGACGATGCTGATGCCCGAGGATCAGCGCGCGCCGCACGAAGCCGGCTTCGAGCGCTACCTGAAGACCGGAAGGCGGAACATCTCCTGGCAGGGCATCGAGCTGCCAGGGCTGCACAAGGATGGCCGCACGATCCCGCTCGAGGTCTCGTTCGGGGAGGCCGTCATCGGTGGTGATCGGATCTTCACGGGCTACGTGCGCGACATCACCGAGCGCAAGCACGCCGAGGACGCGCTGCGGCACAGCAGGGAGCAACTGCAGCACGCACAACGGCTCGAGGCCGTCGGGCGGTTAGCGGGTGGCGTCGCTCACGACTTCAACAACCTTCTGACGGCGATCAGCGGCTACACCGAGCTTCTCCTCGACGATATCGGCAGGGCGCACCCGATGCGGGGCGATCTCGAGGAGATCAAGCGCACCGCCGACCGCGCCACCGCGCTGACGGCGCAGTTGCTGGCCTTCAGCCGGCGCCAGGCGATGGAGCCGAAGGTGCTCGACCTGAACCGAGTCGTCGCCGAGATCGAGCCCATGCTGCGTCGGCTCATCGGCGAAGACATCCACCTGCTGACGCTCCTCGAGCCGGGTCTCTCTGGCGTCCGCGCGGATCGAGGGCAGCTGGAGCAGGTGATCATGAACCTCGCCGTGAACTCCCGAGACGCGATGCCCGACGGAGGGCTCCTGACGATCGAGACCGCGAACGTCTACCTCGACGGTCCGTACGCGCGTGAGCACGTCGGGGTCGAGCCGGGGCAGTACGTGATGCTCGCAGTCAGCGACAACGGCATCGGCATGGACGCAGAGACCCAAGAGCACCTCTTCGAGCCGTTCTTCACCACGAAGGACCCGGGCAAGGGGACCGGTCTCGGCCTCGCGACGGTGTACGGGATCGTGACGCAGTCGGGGGGCAACGTCTGGGTCTACAGCGAGTTGACGAAGGGCACCACCATCCGGGCCTATCTACCCGCCGTTGCCGCGCCCGGCGATCTCGTCGCCCCGCCCGAGGAGCCGAGGGTGCCGGTGGGTGGGACCGAGACGATCCTGCTTGTCGAGGACGACCCGGCCGTCCGCGCGCTATCTCACACGGTGCTCAGGCGGCACGGATACAACGTCCTTGACGCCGCCGCGCCCTCGCAGGCGCTGCTCATCGCGGAGCGCCACGCCGGTCCCATCCACCTCATGCTGACCGACGTGGTCATGCCGGAACTGACCGGTCCGCAGCTGGCGGAGCGACTCGGGTCACAGCGACCGGAGATGAAGGTCCTGTTCATGTCCGGCTACACGGCAGATGCGATCGTGAACCACGGCGTCCTCGACGGGGCAGCGGAATTCATCCAGAAGCCCTATCGCCCCGAGGCGCTGGTGCGGAAGGTGCGCGGCGTCCTCGACGCTCGCAGGGGGCTCGAGGGCATCACCGGGGACGCGCCCGGATCCAAGGAGAACCGCGACCGCGTGAGTTGAAGGCGAGGCCGACCAGCCCGAGGACGGCCCGCTCGCCCGATCGGCGAGCGGTGGCCCGTCGCGGCGGCTAGCGGGCGTTCGGCCGGACGGCGGTCACGAGGAGCAGGATCGAGGTCTCGATGACATCGATCCCGGCGATGACCAGTGCCGCGATGATCGGCAGGGGCGATCCCACGAACCATCCCGCAGCGGCAGCGAGCGCGGCGACCGCAAGGAAGACGATCCGGACGCTTCGAACGAGATCCGGCGCCTCACGCGAGGCCCCGAGACGCTCCGCACTCCGCCCGACGAGCACGATGCCGAGGAGGAGGGCGGCGGAGCCGAGCAGTAGCCGGACCGGCAGCACGGGGCCCAGCAGGACGGCCTGGAGTGTCTCACTCCATCCCGCGAGCGTCCCGACCAGGAACGCGAGCACGCCGACGGCGAGCACGAGGAGGAGCCGGATCCGGGCGGCGTGCTGTCTCATGACGTCCAGATGCTAGCGGGCTACGGGGGCAGGCGCGGCAGAACGCGAATGCGCTCACCGGGCGGGGTGGCGCCGGCGCGAGGAAGCGGGGGGTGCGGGGGGACGAAAGTACTAGCCCACCCCGCCGCAAGTACTATTCCTCCTCCGCCGCGGGCCGTCACCATTACTCCTCCGGCTTGCACCCCAGGCAAGTCGTGGACCGAGAAAGAGAAGTTGAGCCCCGCGCACGCCGTCAGGCACCCCCAGGAGCGTCGGTCGCGCGTCGTCGTCATGCTGGCGGCGGTGCTGCTCGGCCTGCCATTGCTTCCCGCGACGACCTCCGCGGTCTCCTCAGCCGCTGGCCACCCGGTCTCCGTGATCGTCCGCAGCGTCGGAGGGGCCGGCGCTGCAGTCGAGTCAGCCGTGCGTCGGCTCGGCGGCACGGTCGGACGCCGGATCAAGCTGATCGATGGCTTCGCCGCCACCGTCCCCGCAGCAAGGCTCTCGGAGCTCGCGGCGGCGCGCGGCGTCCACTCCGTGACCCGCGACGGCCAGGTCACTCTCCACCACAGCTCGACGCTGGGCTTCGACGCCTCGACGGACCTCGGCTCGACCTACAACGTCGCGCGTGCGATCGGTGCCGATGACGCGTGGCGGCTCGGGATCACGGGCCGGGGCGTCGACGTCGCCCTGATCGACTCGGGCGTCGTGCCTGTTGATGGGCTGAAGGCCTCAGGAAAGGTCGTGAACGGAGCTGACCTGTCCTTCGAGTCGCAGGCCTCGCAGCTCACCTACCTCGATTCCTACGGCCACGGGACGCACATGGCCGGGATCATCGCCGGACGCGATTCCGCGGGGGACACGATCTCGAGCTTCCTGAACCACCACAGGTTCGTCGGCATCGCGCCCGGCGCGAGGATCGTCAACGTCAAGGTGGCGAGCGCGTCCGGGGCGGCCGACGTCTCCCAGGTGATCGCCGCCATCGACTGGATCGTCGAGCATCGGCGAGACAGCGGCAAGAACATCAGGCTCATCAGCATGTCGTTCGGGACGGACAGCCTGCAGAGCTACCTCCTGGACCCGCTCGCGTACGCCGCGGAGGTCGCCTGGCGCAAGGGTCTGGTCGTCGTCGCATCGGCAGGCAACGCGAGCTTCGGCGATCAGCAGCTCAACGACCCGGCCAACGACCCGTACGTCATCGCCGTGGGTGCGTCGGACATGGCGGGCACGTTGTCGCCCCACGACGACGTCGTACCCTCGTTCTCGGCCCGCGGCACTCCCACCCGCCGCCCTGATCTCGTCGCCCCCGGCACGTCTGTCGTGAGCCTGCGCAGCCCTGGTTCTCACCTCGATGCCGCATACCCCGGAGGCAGGGTGGGGACGCGGTTCTTTCGCGGTAGCGGCACCTCGCAGTCCACCGCCGTGGTGGCAGGGGCGGTCGCGCTGCTCCTCCAGCAGCGTCCCCACGTGACGCCGGACCAGGTCAAGAAGCTGCTCATGTCGTCCGCGTCACGCCTTCCTCTCGCCGATGCCGCTGGGCAGGGGGCAGGCCGGGTGAACATCGAGAGGGCGCTCCGGACGACCACCCCGGCGTACCAGCAGACGTGGTCGAAGTCGACGGGGAAAGGCTCCCTTGACCTCGCCCGCGGATCGGCGCGAGTCACCGACGGCATCACGCCTCTCCTCGGCGAGCAGAACATCTTCGGTCAGGTCTGGGATCCGGTGGCTTGGCCTGGCGCGAGCTGGAGGGGCGAAAGCTGGTCCGCGGGCGCGTGGAACGGCCGTGGCTGGAGCGGGAGCTGCTGGTGCAGAACGTCCTGGAGCGGCCCGGGCTGGTCGACGGCGAAATGGTCAGGGACCCGTTGGAGCAAGTACTCCTGGAGTGGGCTGACCTGGTACGGGATGAAGTGGGACGGGGTGAGCTGGTCGGGTCTCACATCGAGCGGATTGACCTGGTCGGGGGCGACCCGGAGCCGGGACGTCTGGTCCGGCGTCACGTGGGGACGCAGGTAGCTTCGGGATGAGGGGTCGAGCCGAGATCCTCTCGCGGCCGGCGTCCGCCGCTCGATCGCCGATGCGGTCCGCCTCAGCGCTGTTGCGGTGGCTCCCCTGGTCTCGCGTCGGCCGCGCGAAGAGCACATGGGCGCTCACGGCCGCGATCGCCAGCGTCACCGTGGCCGCCTACGCGCTATCCCTTCATCCGCTCCGTCCGCTCCCCGTGCCGATCGCTCTGCCCTGGTGGGTGTTCGCGCTCGGGTTCGCGTGCGCAGAGTTGTTCGTCGTCCATGTCCAGACGCGCCGTGACGCCAACACGTTCTCGTTCTCGCTGAGCGAGGTCCCTCTCGTCCTCGGCCTGCACTTCCTGTCGCCCACCGAGCTCGTGCTCGCCCGACTCCTGGGCGCCGGCGCGTGCCTTCTGCTCTATCGCCGCCTGCGGCCCGTCAAGCTCGCGTTCAACCTCGCGAACTTCGCACTCGGGACGGCCCTCGCGGTCCTCGTGTTCCGCGGCCTGCTCGGCGCCGCCGACCCGCTCGGACCGCTCGGCTGGATCGCGACCTTCGCCGGTGTCTTCGCTGCCGAGCTGACCGGTGTCGCGATGGTCGTCCTCGCGATCAAGCTGTCGGGCGCGACCCCGCCGCTCCGTCAGCTGTTCGGTGTCGACACGCTCGCGAGTTTCGCCAACACATGCCTCGCGCTTCTCGGTGCCACGGTCCTGTGGGTGCGCCCCGAAGCGGCTTGGCTCCTGGTGGTGCTCGGCGCGATGCTGTTCGTGGCCTACAAGACATACGGCTCCATGCGCCAGAAGCACTCGAGCCTCGCTGCGCTGTACGAGTCGTCCAAGGCCGTCCAGCAGTCACTGACGGTCGAGACCGTCACCCTCATGCTCCTCGATCAGGCGCGCGAGATGTTCAGGACCGACATCGCGCAGATCGTGCTCTACGCGACCGACGGAGCCCACGCGACGGTGACGACGGTCGGCCCGGGCGAGAACCGCGAGACGTTCCGGAGGGTCGCGCTCGACACGACGACCGGGGTCTGGGCGCGGGTCGCGGCCGCGCGTCGCGCGATCCCGTTGCTCGCCGCAGTCGACGACGAGACGCTGCACAGCTTCGTCGATCCGCCGCGGATCAAGGATGGGCTCGTCGCGCCGCTGCAGACCGGCGACCTCGTCATCGGGACGATGCTGGTCGCCAACAGGCTCTCGGACGTCAGCTCGTTCCTGCCCGAGGACTTCACGCTCTTCGAGACTCTCGCCAACCATGCGAGCGTCTCGGTCGAGAACGGGCGCCTCGTCGACCGGCTTCGAAGGCAGGCGAAGGAGAACGAGTACCACGCTCTTCATGATCCGCTGACGGGGCTTCCGAACCGATCGCTCTTCCACCGGCGTCTCGCGGGCGCACTCCTTGGCGAAGAGGGTGCCGTCAAGGCGGCGGTCATGATCATGGACCTCGATCGCTTCAAGGAGGTGAATGACACGCTCGGGCACCACCGAGGCGATCAGCTGCTCCGTGAGCTGGCGCAGCGTGTGCGCGACCGACTGGACGCGGGGATCACGATCGCGCGACTGAGTGGTGACGAGTTCGCGATCCTGGTGCCGGGCGGCGATCGGGAGGCGGCCGAGAAGGTCGGCGAGTGCATCCTGGACGCCCTCCGCGCGCCGTTCTTCCTCGAGGAGATGACGCTCCAACTCGGCGGCAGCATCGGGATCGCCCTCGCCCCCGAGCATGGCCAGGACACGGACGGCCTCCTCCAGCGCGCCGACGTCGCGATGTACATGGCAAAGGAAGCCCAGAGCGGCCTACAGGTCTACGAGCCGGACCGTGACGAGTACAGCCCCGCGCGCCTCGCACTGGCGAGCGAGCTTCGCGAGGGGATCGCGGCACAGCAGCTGAAGGTCGCGTACCAGCCCAAGGCGGACCTACGAACCGGCGCCATCGTCGGTGTGGAAGCGCTGGTCCGGTGGGACCACCCGAAGCACGGGGAGATGCTGCCCGAGTCGTTCCTGCCCGTCGCCGAGCGCAACGGGCTGCTCAGACCGCTCACTCTCTCGGTCCTGGAGGAAGCGGTCCGGCAGTGCAGCGACTGGTGGCGGTCGGGACTGGAGCTCGCGGTCTCCGTCAACCTCTCGGCACGCAACCTGCTCGACCTCGAGCTGTGCGAGGACATCGGGCGGATGCTCGAGCGGTGGGAGCTTCCCCGGGCCGCGCTGCAGCTCGAGATCACCGAGACGACGATCATGACCGACGCGACCCGGACGGAGGCCGCCCTCTCCACCCTCCATCGGATGGGCATCGGCCTTTCGGTCGACGACTTCGGCACCGGCTACTCGTCCCTCTCGTACCTCAGGCGGCTGCCCGTCCGGGAGATCAAGATCGACCGCTCGTTCGTGATCGGGATGGCCGCGAACGAGAACGACGCCGTGATCGTGCGGTCGACCGTCGAGCTGGGCCGCAATCTCGGGATGACGGTCGTAGCCGAAGGCGTAGAGACCCGTGAAACGTGGGATCGACTCGCGGCGCTCGGCTGCGACGTGGCACAGGGATATTTCCTGAGCCCGCCCCTCCCCGCGGACCAGCTCCCTGAGTACCTCGCGAAGATCGCGTTCGCGCCCGCGGCCTGACGCGCGCGGCGTCGTCCCGCCGGTCCTCGAACACGGTCGTCGAACCTCGCCGGCGAGCGGCCGCGCACGCCCTCCAGGCGATACGCCACGAGCTGCCGCCAGCATCGGTCGTCCCGCCGGCATCCGACCTCACCCACCCGCTCGACGACCCTGCCCCGTCGCTCGGGTCGTCCCGCACGACGAGGGCTACCGCCGGCGCGTGAAGACGACGACGCTCAGGGCGCCAGACGCTCGATGACCCAGCCGCCGTCGGGGAGGCGGCGGTAGCGGAGGCGGTCGTGGAAGCGATTCGGGCGGCTCTGCCAGAACTCGATGGACTCGGGCAGCACCCGATAGCCGCCCCAGAAGGGCGGCAGGGGAACGTCCTCGTCCGCGAACCGCGATGACACCTCTCGGTATGCCGCGTCCAGCACCTCCCTGCCGTTCACGACCTCACTCTGCTCAGAAGCCCACGCCGCCAGACGGCTGCCGACGGGACGGGTCGCGAAGTACGCTTCTGATTCGGCCCGCGACACAGGCTCGACCGGCCCCTCGATCCGCACCTGACGCCCGAGGCTGTCCCAGTGGAACAGGAGCGCGGCGAATGGGTTCTCGGCGATCTCCCTCCCCTTCCGGCTCCGGTAGTTCGTGTAGAACGTGAATCCCCGCTCGTCGAAGCCGCGCAACAGCACCATCCGGGCCGACGGCAGTCCCCCGCGCGTCGCGGTCGCGACCGCCATCGCGAACGGCTCGAGTTGTCCGGCTTCCACCGCCGCGTCCAGCCACGCCGCGAACTGCCGGAACGGGTCCGGATCGAGGTCGTGCTCGTGGAGCCCGGCGACCTCGGCCGGCGACGGCTTCCCCCATCCCGACTGACCGGCCGGCTCCGGCTCGATGCGTCCGTGGTCGCTCAACGACTCGGGCTCCGCACTTCCTCGCTCGGTCAACGACTCGGGCTCGGTCGGGCCGTGCTCGCTCAACGGCTCCGGCGCGGTCCGGCCGTGCTCGCACACCCACCCGGGCTCCGCCCGTCCTGGCTCACGTTCGGTGCTCCGCGCGTCCCCGTGCCCACCTCGGACTCTTTCACCGCCCGCCCCCGCCATCCGCTGCGGCGATGAACGCCTCGAGCGATGGCCGATCGGGGAGGCTCCCTTGAGCTCCTGCCGCCTGTGTCGCGAAGGCGCCGGCCGCCGCCGCCCAGCGCACGGCCTCCTCCAGGCCAACGATGCGGCCCTTTTGGCCGGCGATCCTCGGGGTCAACGCCGAGGCGAGAGCGCCACTGAACGCGTCACCCGCGCCGGTCGAGTCGACCGCCGCCACGGGGAACGCGGGCTGATGGTGCGGTGGTCGTCCAGGAAGGTAGACGTCGGCCCCCTGCGGACCCCGGGTCACGACGACCGAGCGGACGCCGAGCGCGAGCAGCTCGGGAGCCGATGAAGCACGTGCCGCGAGCAGCGTGAGCTCGTGCTCGTTCGGGGTGAGGATCGTGCACAGCTGGAGCAGCTGCTCAGGGAGCTGGCGCGCCGGGGCGGGGTTCAGGATGAACGGGCATCCGCCGGCGACGGCCGCGCGGGCGGCCGCGAGCACCGCGTCGTCGGGGACCTCGAGGTTGGCGAGGACGATGGGCCTGACCGACGAAAGGAGCTTCTGCAGGGCACCGTCCACGGCCTCGGCGTCGAGTTCGGCGTTCGCGCCGGACGCGACCGCGATCAGGTTCTCCCCGGACGCATCGACCAGGATCTGCGCCGTGCCGGTGGGCGATGTCCCGGTCGCGAGCCACTCGGCGTCCACGCCTCCTGCCGCAAGTTCGGCGCGGGCGCGGCGGCCCGCATCGTCGTCGCCGACGAGACCGACGAATGCGACCCGAGCGCCCAGGCGCGCCGCGGCCAGCGCCTGGTTCGCCCCCTTACCGCCCAGTCCTCGCTGGAACGACCCTCCCAGCACGGTCTCGCCGGGGTTCGGGAGACGCTCGACGAACGTCACCAGATCCTCGTTCACCGACCCCACGACGACGACGTCCGGTCCCACGGGACGAGCTTAGATGAGCGCGGTGCGTTCGACCGCGTGCTCGTATGCCCGAGCCCGGTTTCGCGGTCCTGCAAGGCGCGCTCGAAGCTCTGATATCGTCCGTTCCGGTCCGCTGTCGGATGCTTGTGCTGCGGCAGCCGCCGTTCATGCGCACCTCGTAGTGAGCCGATGCACCACCCGATGAAGCACGCCCTTCGTCTAACTCTCGCCATCCTCGTCGTGTTCGGCATGTCGTCCGTCGTCGCGGCGAGCCACGCGCCCCGTCTCCAGGGCCAGGTCACCGACCTCACGTCCCGACGTGTCCTCGAGAGCGGCCGGACGCAGATCCAGCGGGCACTCACAGACCTACAGACCTCGACGGGGATCCGCCTGTTCGTCGTCTTCGTCCAGTCCACCGACGGCAACGATGCCAGCGAGCTGGCGAACGATGCGGCGCAGGAGAACGACCTGGGCGCCAGCGAGGCGGTCCTGCTCGTCGCGCTCGGCGACCGCCGGTTCGGCTACTGGCTCGGTGACAACGTCCCCCTCGAGCCCGCGGAGATGGAGTCCGTGTTCAACCGGGAGGTCGGACCCCGACTCGCGGACGGCGACTACACCGGTGGCGTCGTGAGTGGTATCGGCGCGATCCGAGAGACCGCGGCGGCAGGCACGGTCCCCGGCCGAGGCCCGGCGCCCGTGCCGGTCCCTCGGACCGACGGGGGTGGCGGCTACGGCTTCCTCGTGATCCTCGCGCTGATCGCCATCGTGATCGGCGGGGTGATGATCTACGGAAAGGTGCGAGAGGGACGGATGCGGCGCCAGGCGGCGGAAGAACGCGATCGCCGGACCGGACAACTCGCCAAGGAGGCGAATTCCCTGCTCGTCGCCGCCGATGATTCCCTGCGTGACGCCGAACAGGAGCTCGCGTTCGCCGAGGCCGAGTTCACGCCCGCCGATGTCGAGCCCTTCCGGCAGGCGCTGCAACGCGGGCGCGCAGAGCTGCGTGCCGCATTCAGCGTGCGCCAGCAGCTCGACGACGATCGCCCGGAGGATCCCGAGACCCGGCAGCGGATGCTCCAGGAGATCGTGCAGCGGGCACGGGCCGCGAACTCCCTGCTGGAGGAGCAGCGGAAGCGGATCGATGGACTCCGGGAGCTGGAGCGGACGGCGCCGGACGCGCTGGCGAAGATGCCGGAGTGGATCCAGAGCATCGAAACGAGGCTGCCGGAGGCCGAAGCCACGCTCGCTCGACTCCAGGGGTTCGCCGAGTCCAGCTGGGGTTCGGTCCGGGGCAACATCGTGGAGAGCCAGAAGCGACTCGGGTTCGCCCGGCAGCAGGCAGAGGCCGGCCAGAAGGCGCTGGCGGGGAACGACCGACAGGCGGCCGCGCGGAGCGCGCGAGCTGCGCAGGACGCGATCGCGCAGGCCCGACTCCTCCTCGACGCCATCGACCACGCCGCGAAGTCGCTGGACGAGGCGCAGGCGAACCTCCAGCAGGAGCTGAGGGCGGCCGCGACGGACGTGAACGCCGCACGGACCGCGATCGGCGAGGGCCGCGTCCGGGGACTCGAGCCCCGACTCGCGCAGGCGGAATCCGCGCTCGAAGCGGCTCAGCGAGAGGCGTCCTCACCGACGCCGGACGTCCTGGCGGCGTATCGCTCCGCGACGGAGGCGAACGCGATCGCGGACGAGGTGCTGGCGGGGGTCCGTGCGACTCACGAACAGCTGGCGCGACAGGAGGCCGCACTCCAAGCCGCGTTCCGCAGCGCGGAGGCGAGTCTGTCACGAGCCGCGGACTACATCCAGGCGCGTCGTGATTACCTCGGACGGGAGCCGCGGACCCGCCTGGTAGAAGCGGAACGCCGGCTCGACCAGGCGCACGCGATCGGGACCGACGACATCGAGACGGCCCTGCGTCAGGCGCGCGAGGCGCAGCGATACGCCGACGAGGCGTACGCGATCGCACAGAGCGAATTCGACGCCTACGACGCGGGCGGGATGTTCGGCGGCGGCGGGATCTTCGGCGGTGGAGGGGGCTACCACCGTCGGCGAAGCTACGGCGGCAGCGGGATGGGCGGCATGCTCGGCGGGATCATCATCGGCAGCGTCCTCAACGGAGGAGGCGGCGGCTGGGGCGGCACGCGCTGGGGATCGCCGGGTCGCTCGGGCGGCGGCATCTTCGGCGGCGGGGGCGGGTTCGGCGGCCGTTCGGGCGGCGGAAGCTTCGGCGGAGGTGGTCGGTCGGGCGGCGGAAGCTGGTGATCGGCAGCGGGTGCGAGACGGGTGAAACGCCGGGCAAAGAGGTCGTAGTCGCGGCAACGCGAGGGACCGCCAGACTGGGGTGAGTCGCGGAGCCCGTAGCGCGCCCCCCCCCGGCGGTCCCACGGCTTCGCCGCGTTGCGACAGGGAACAAGGACAGGCAAGGAGGCAGACCGTGGCTCAATCCTCGATCCTCGGACGGATCGGCCAGCTCGTCAGGGCGAACGTGAACGCGATGATCGACCAGGCCGAGGATCCCGAGAAGATGCTGGACCAGCTCATCCGGGACTTCACCGACAACATCGCGGAGGCGGAGCAGGCGGTCGCCCAGACCGTGGGCAACCTGCGGCTCCTGGAGGACGACCTCCGCGAGGCTCGCGATGCCGCGTCGGAGTGGGGCAACAAGGCTGCCGCTGCCGCACGCAAGGCCGAGGAGGTCCGCGCGCAGGGCACCACGACCGAGGCCGGGCGGTTCGACGACCTGGCCAAGATCGCCCTGCGGCGTCAGCTCAGCTTCGAGGACCAGATCCGGACGTTCGAGAGCCAGGTCGCGCAGCAGAGCCAGCTGACCGACAAGCTCAAGGACGGCCTGAACAAGCTCCGCCACAAGCGCGAGGATCTGGTCCAGAAGCGCGACGAGCTCGTCAGCCGCGCGAAGATGGCGCAGGCGCAGATCCAGGTCCAGCAGGCTGTCAGGGACGTCTCGGTCATGGACCCGTCGAGCGAGCTCAATCGCTTCGAGGAGCGGATCCGGCGCGAGGAGGCACAGGCGCGGGGCATGGAAGAAGTCGCCGCATCCTCGCTCGAGGATCAGTTCGCGGCGCTGGACACCGGCGAGGACGAGCTCGAGGTCGAAGCTCGGCTCGCGCAGCTCAAGGCGGGGAGCACGGTCAGCACGGCCTCGTGATCGAGTCCGCGCGGCCTCACCGGCTCACGCGACCTTTGGCACACGACAGAAGGCCTCCCTTCAGGGAGGCCTTCCTTCATCTCGAGGTCCGCACCGGCGCGGCAGCAGTCAGTGGCAGGACGTCGAGCCGGAATCGGTGAAGGTCTTGCCGGCGACCGGGAGGAACTTCCAGTCATAGCCTTGGGGGCGGAGGGTCAGGCGCAGGACGCCGAACGTCGAGCTCCCTCGGACCTCGCTGTTCCTCTCCACCGACTCGAATGCGTACGAGCTTGCACCACCCGTCCCGACGACGATCTCGCGGATGCCTCGGGTACGGTCGAGCGACCCGGAAGCCGTCTGCGGTGCGAACCGCTCGTAGGCGTGGTCGTGGCCGTTCAGCACGAGCTCGGCGCGGTGGTCGTAGAGCGCCTGCCACAATGCCTGGTAGAGCGAGTCGCTGCCGTGAGGGCCTGAGCTGAACCGCGGCGCGTGCCAGTACGCGAGCGTGCAGCGGGCTGGGTGGGCGAGGAGATCGGCACGGAGCCACTGCTCCTGCGGTGATCCCTTCCCGCAACCACCCACCGCCGAGCAGTTGCTGTTGAGCACGACGACGTGCCAGGCGCCGCGCTCGTAGCTGTAGTAGCCGCGCGACGGCGAGCCCGCACGCCAGCCGAAGTAGCCGTAATACCCGGCGGCGCCGGATGTGTAGTAGTCGTGGTTCCCGGGCGCGGGCCGCGTCCGCCACTTGTGACGGCCCCAGCTCGGGACGTAGCACGCCGAGAACTCGTCGGCGGTGCCGTTCCGGTAGGCGTTGTCTCCGGTCGTAAAGACCGTTCCCGAGTTCGCGTCCAGGAGCTTCGCCGTCGCCTCGTCACCGCCGGACGTGCAGGAGGCGATGTCGCCCGCACCGACGAGCCTGCGATCGGCCCTCGTCCACGTGGAGGAGAGCGCACCGGCGGGATCGCGCAGGTAGGCCCGCTCCCACGTCGCGTTGTCCCAGACAGGGGCGCCCCGGCCCCAATAGCGGTCGGTCGAGGTATCCACGCCCGCGCCCGTCCGAAGACGGAGCATCGCGCCGGCGGCGATCGAGGAGCGGTAGGGAAACCGGTAGGTCGCGGTCCGCGCGTAGTCGTGGATGATCCAGCCGTCGAGTCCGCGGGGCGTCCCGCACTCGTTCCGTAGGAGCACCCGCTCCTCGTTCAGGTACGGCATGTACCGCTCATCCCCCCGGGGGTCGAAGACACCTTCGATGAGGCGGAGACACTGCGGGGTCGTCCCGTGCACCTCGAACGAAGCGAGCGGATCGACGCGATCGACGGGACCGGCGCCCGCGAGCACGACCGACGGGAAAGTGACCGTGACGACGAGCGCGGCGGTGATGAGCGGCATGAAGGACTGCGGCCGTCGGAACGTGGGCGTGCGTCTGGAGGGATGCGACGAGGGGAAGGGCACGGGGCAAGCCTAGCCCGCGCGCACGCTCGTGCCCATCCCCCCGATGGTCCCATCCTCGGGGTCAGCCTCCCTCGCCCTGGCCCCCGTTCCGATCGCCCGACTGCGCTTCGCTCCGGGTGCCGAGCGAGACGGTCACCACGCGCTCCTCGGCCCCGCGAACGAGGCGCAGCTCGAGGGTAACGCCCGCCTCGAGGCGGCCCAGGAGCTA
>JADDQH010000009.1 GCA_016781485.1 Chloroflexota bacterium
ACCACGGGTCGTCGGCGCAGCGGGAGATGGATGCCGGCTCGGCGGTCGGGGCGCGGGCGACGGACGAAAAGGAAACGCCCCGACCTGGCGGGGTCGGGGCGTAAGGGTGTGGCAGGGAAGGGCTACGCGGTCGGGTTCGGCGCGAGCTCCGTCAGACCGAACTGCTGCTCGAGCTGCTCGAGCGGCCGGAACCCGATCACGCCCTTGGGCTGGTCGCCCGGCTTGAAGAACGCGATGGTCGGGATGCTCATGATGTTGAAAGCCTGCGAGATCTGCGGGTTCGCGTCGACGTCGACCTTCACCACTTCGACGGCACCGGCGTACTTCTCGGCAAGCTTGTCGATCTCCGGCGCGACGAGTTTGCACGGGCCGCACCACGCGGCCCAGAAGTCGACGACGACCGGCTTGTCGCTGTGGAGCACGAGCTCCTCGAAGTTCGCGTCGGTGCCTTCCTTGATGTTGGGGTGCGTCATGTACCTGATGTCCTTTCCCGGTCTGAGCCGGCGATCGTCTGGATGAGCCTGTACGCGTCAAGGACGCGCGGGTCCGCGAGACGGTAGTAGACGGTGCTGCGATCCCGGCGAGCGTCCACCAGCCCCGCGCTCCTCAACACCGCGAGATGCTGGCTCATGTTCGGGACCTGGCAGCCTACCTCCCGCGAGAGCTCGCTTACGGACCGTTCGCCCCTCGCGAGCGTCTCGAGCACGCACAGGCGTTTGGGGTCACCCAGGGCGCGCCCGATCGCAGCGAAGCGCTGCCGTTCGTTCTCAGTGGAGAGAGCCATTCCCGCCGTCACGGGGGTATTCTCTCATCAGTTGCGCAAGTACGCAAGCACCGAGGTCGACCGGAGAAAGAACGGGCGCTCGACTACCATCGCCCCATGCCGCGCCCGCACAGACGCGTTCTGACCGCCTGCGGCAGCCCCCTTTCTCGGCGCTGTTGAGCAGCGCGGGCCCCGAAGGCACGGGGACGCCTGTGGCTCGCGCGTCCCTGCGCGACCTATCGCCGGGCACGATCAGCACTGCGCGCGAGCGGATCGCGGGGCGGGTCACCCGGACCCCACTGCTCGCCTCACGGACTGCTGCGCGGGAGCTCGAGGCACGCCACGGCGTACGGCTGGGCGGTGATGCGCGATGGGGCAACGAGCCGCGCCTGTTCGTCAAGGCCGAGCACCTCCAGGTGACGGGGTCGTTCAAGCCACGCGGGATGACGAACCGCCTCTCGAACCTCGCGCCCGATGAGCGCGGTCGTGGGCTGATCACGCTCTCGGCCGGGAATGCCGCTCAGGCGGTGGCCTACGCCGGCTCGACCCTCGGCGTCCCGGTGACGGTCGTGATGCCCGCGGCCGCGTCAGTCGCCAAAGCGGAGGCCGCTGCGCAGTACGGCGCAGAAGTGATCCTGTACGGCGAGCACGTGGGTGACACGTTCACGCGGATGCAGGAGCTGCGCGACGAACGGGGGCTCCTGTTCGTCCATCCGTTCGACGACCCGGACATCATCGCGGGCCACGGGACCGTAGGTCTGGAGATCCTCGCCGACCTTCCGAATGTCGACGTGGTCGTCGTCGGCGTGGGTGGCGGAGGGCTGATCTGTGGGATCGCGGCGGCGATGAAGCAGACTCGACCCGAGATCCGTGTCTACGGCGTGGAGCCGGAGCGCAGCAACGCCCTGTCGCTCGCGCTTGCCGCCGGCGAGGTCGTGGACCTGCAGCCGGTCTCGATCGCAGACGGTCTTGCGGCACCGTTCGCAGGCGTCTGGACCCTCGACCTCGCCCGACGGTACGTCGACGCGATCCTGCTCGTCGACGACGCCACCATCGCGCGTGGGATGCGGTTCGCGCTGGAGCGGATGAAGCAGTTACTGGAGCCGGCAGGCGCCGCCGCACTCGGCGCCGTCCTCGGGGGGACCGTTCCCCTGGACTCGGGCCAGCGGGTGTGCGTCGTCGCGTCCGGGGGGAACGTCGACCTCGCGCGACTGCCCGCGCTCCTCGCGCTCGCCGATGAGGGACCTGTCGTCCCACCCCCTCGCTGACCAGGGTCAGAGGCCGAGCGCCTCGAGGCGTTCGTCGTCGATGCCGGCGTGGTGCGCGAGCTCGTGCTTCACGGTCTGGCGGACCTCCTCCGCGAGCTCGTGCGGGTCGGGGAAATCCTCCTCGAGCGGAAGCCGGAAGAGCGTGATCTTGTTGGGGAGCTGTACCCAGTCGGCGCCATAGAGCGTCGCCGGCGTTCCCTCGTACAGTCCGTAGAGCGTGTCGTCGGGCCCCAGCCGCTGCGCGCGGAGCTGCTCACGTGACGGCTCGTCCTCGATGACGATCGCGACGTCCTCGAGCAGGCGCCGGATCGGAGGCGGCAGCTCGTCGAGCGCGCCGGCGACGAGCTGCTCGAAGGCGACGTGGCGGCCGCTTTGGCGGGCTGCTGCACCGGTCCGCTCGAGCCCGAGCCGACTTCCCTGTCCGACCGGTGCTCGTCGCTCGGGGTGACGTCGCGCCTGGGCGCCCCTCCTACGCAGCGGCATCGCATCTCCAGTCACGTGACCCTCGGTCGAGCGCGAACAGCGCGGACTCGAGCGCCCCTATGCTAGGCGCGTGCCGCCGCACGACCCTGCCCATCCACGTCTCCGAGTCGATCGCGAGGCCGAGCCGGAGTCGCTGGTGGTCAAGCTCGACACCGGCGACCGTATCCACTACCTCGACTGGGGTGGGCCCTCGGAACAGGACGATGCGCCACTCCCGCCACTCCTCCTGGTACACGGACTCTCGCAGACCGCGTGGATCTGGGCGCCCGTCGCGCGTCGTCTCCGAGCGGAGACGCGTGTCATCGCCGCCGATCTGCGCGGTCACGGACTATCGGACTCGCCGCCACGCGGCTACGAGCTGGAGTCGCTCGCCTACGACCTGCTGACCGTCCTCGTCGCCAACGGCTGGAGCGTCGATGCGGGCGGGCCACCCGTGGTCATCGCGGGGCATGGTCTCGGCGCGATCGTCGCGGTGACGATGGCGGGGCTGCAGCCGGCGTCGGTCGCCGGGCTCGCGCTGGTGGATGGCGGCTGGGAGGATCTGGAGGAGGCGACGGGTCAGGCTCCGTCCGAGTTCGCGCGGGGGTTGGCGGAGCCACCGGAGGTGATGAGGACGCTGAGCGCGTACCTCGCCGATCGACGCGACTACGACCCGGGCTCCTGGGATCCCGACCAGGAGCGCGCGGCGAGGGCGGCAGTCGACGAGAAGTACGCGGGCCACGTGGGGCTGGTGACGCGCCAGTACGTGGTGCAGGGCGCGGTCGAGGCGATGTTCGGGTACCGGCCATTGGAGGCGCTCGCCCCGATCTCCGCCCCGCTGGTCTTCGTGGTGGCGGAGTCCGGGTCGGCCGACGATGAGGTCGCGCGCGAACGCCGGCTCGCGCTCGAGGACGTCCTGCGCGCGCGAAGAGCGGTTGGCGCACGGGATGACCGCGTCGTCAGATACGGTGGCATCGGCCACAACGTGATGCGGTACCGCGCGGACGAGCTTTCCCAGGAACTCCTTGCCCTCCTCCGGGCGGCCGCTACCAGCGGTGGTACGCGGGGTGGCCCGGCTTGACGGCGACGAACGTCCCTCGACACGTCGCGGTGATGGTCCCCTCGGACTCGAGCGTCGCCTCGACCGTCGCGCTCTCCGCGCCAGATTCCACGACGCGCGCTCGCAGCCGGACCGGTCTCCCGGAGGGAGTCGGCCGCCGGAGCCGGACCGCGTAGTCCGACGTCACCGTCGTGGGCGGTGTCTCGGCACCCGCCGCGAGCATCAGGTGGTATGCCGCCGTCCAGTTGCTGTGACAGTCGAGAAGAGTCCCGATGATCCCGCCGTTCAGCGTCCCCGGGAACGCCTCGTGGTATGGCTCCGCCTGCCACTCGGCGACCACTTCGTCGCCGTTCGGGAAGCTTCCGATCCCCAGCCCGCGCTCGTTCGCGGGACCGCAGCCGAAGCAGATGCTGGCCGGCGCGTACCGCTCCTGGAGGCTGGAACGGCTGGGGTTCGCGCGCACGCTCTCGGTCACGCTCGCGAGTCTATCGCTCGCTGCGTCCGCCGGGCTTACCATTCGCCCCCGTGAACGACCTCACCATCCTCCTCGTCGTCGTGCTGATCGCCGTCCTGTTGTGGCGTGGCCCCACCATGCTGCCCAGGCTCGGAGAGGCACTGGGGTCCGCGGTCCGCGGTATGCGCCGGACGGCGCGCGAGAGCCTCGAGCGACGGGATGCGGAGAGCACGGTGCCCGACGAGAGGAGCGGGAGCCGCCGATGACCGAGCTCCCGGACCACGCCCGGCGACTCGTTGCCGAGATCGAGACCGAGCCCGCCGCCGGGGAAGGGGTGCCATCGGACGTGAGCGACGTGGCTGCCAGCAGCTTCGAGGGAGATGGCCGAGGTGCGGCGGTCGAGAAGGTTTCCGAAGCGGACGTGCTCGCGGGGTCGGTCGCGTCGGCCGTCCGCCGGATCCTCGTCGAGATCGGCGAGGACCCCGACCGCGATGGGCTCGCCCGCACCCCGGAGCGCGTCCATCGGATGTACACGGACCTGACCGCGGGGTACCACGTCGATCCCGAGCGGCTGCTGAACGGCGCCATCTTCGAGGTCGACTACAGCGAGATGGTGGTGGTCAAGGACATCACGTTCCACAGCCTGTGCGAGCACCACCTGCTGCCATTCTTCGGCACGGCAGCAGTCGCGTACCTGCCGCAGGCGCGTGTCGTCGGGCTGTCCAAGATCCCGCGCATCGTCGAGATGTACGCGCGACGCCTCCAGGTGCAGGAACGGATGACCCAGCAGATCGCCGAGTTCCTCGATGAGCGGCTGCAGCCGCAGGGCGTGGGGGTCGTGCTCGAGGCCACCCACCTGTGCACCGCCATGCGCGGCGTCCAGAAGCCCGGGACGATGATGACGACATCGGCCGTCCTCGGACTGTTCCGCTCCCGCGACCGGACCCGTGCCGAGTTCCTCGCCCACCTCGCGCGGCGCGCGCCCCTGGCCCCGTGATGCAGGGCGTCCTCCTGCCCGGCGACCGGCGGGTCGAGATCCGGGACTTTCCGGAGCCGGTCCCGGGACACGGGCAGGTCGTGGTGCAGATGCAGGCGTCGACGATCTGCGGCAGCGACATCCGGGCGATCTATCGCGAGCACCTGGGGGTCGGCCCGGAACGGTACCGAGGGGTGATCGCAGGTCACGAGCCGTCGGGCCACGTCGTCGAGGTCGGTCCCGGAGTGAAGCGCCTGCAGCCCGGCGACCGCGTCGCGATCTATCACATCGCGGGCTGCGGCGTGTGCGACGAATGCAGGGCGGGGTACATGATCGGCTGCCACAACGAGCACCGTGCGGCGTATGGCTGGCAGCGCGATGGCGGGCACGCACAGTACCTGCTCGCCGACGAGGTCACGTGCCTGCCGCTGCCGGACGAGCTCTCCTACGTCGACGGGGCGTCGAGCGCGTGCAGCTTCGGCACCGCGTACGAGGCCCTGCTGCGGCTCGACGTCAGCGGGCGTGATCGGCTGCTCGTGACGGGACTCGGCCCGGTCGGGCTCGCCGCGGCGATGCTGGGCCGCGCGATGGGCGCCACGACGATCATCGGGACTGACGCCTCGCCCGCGCGGCTTCGGCTCGCGGAGGAGTCGCGGCTCGTGGACCACGTCGTTCCGGCTGACGAGTCGACGCTCGGTGCGGTCCTTGACCTCACCGGCGGCAAGGGATGCGAGGCGTCGATCGACTGCTCCGGCGCGGCCCCGGCCCGGCTGCTTGCGCTCCAGGGGACGCGCGACTGGGGGCGCTGTGCGTTCGTCGGGGAAGGCGGGACGGTCTCGTTCGAGCCGTCGCCCGTCCTCATCCACAAGCAGCTGACGCTCTACGGATCGTGGGTCACTTCGCTCGCGCACATGGAGGAGCTGCTCGACCGCCTCGTCCGCTGGCGGATCCACCCGCACGACGTCGTCACGGACCGGTTCGCGCTCGATCAGGCAGCGGACGCCTACCGGGTCGCCGACGAAGGCCAGTCGGGCAAGGTGGCGATCGTCTTCGAGTGACGGGGAGCGCTCGAGCGGCGACTATCATCCGGTCATGCCCGAGCGCCCCGTGAAGGTCCTCATCGCGAAGCCCGGCTTGGATGGTCACGACCGCGGGGCGAAGGTGCTCGCGCGCGGCCTCCGGGACGAGGGGTTCGAGGTCGTGTACACCGGCCTCCGTCAGACCCCGGAGATGATCGTCACGGCGGCGCTTCAGGAAGACGTCGACGTCGTCGGGCTATCCATCCTGTCCGGCGCGCATATGACGCTCCTGCCCAAGGTGACGCACGGCCTCCGTGAGGCGGGGTTGGACGACGTGCTCGTGACGGCCGGGGGGATCATCCCGGACGACGACATCCCGGCGCTGATGGACGCCGGGATCAGTCGCGTCTTCGGGCCGGGGACGACGATCGGCGAGGTCGCGGACTACATCCGCGCGAACGTCCGACGCGACGACGGCGGCTGAACGTGTCGGCCGAGAGAGCTGGTCGAGGGCACGACGGACCGGACGGGAAGGAGCACCTCGACCAAGGACCCGAAGCGGGCGAGGGGGGCCGGACCCAGGACCGCGGCCGGGAGCTGGCCGAGAAGGCGGCGGCGGGGGATCGCCGCTCGCTCTCGCGGTTGCTCACGGAGGTCGAGAACAGGACCAGGGCGGGCGAGTCGGCCCTCCGGCTGCTCTATCCGCGTGCCGGCGCCGCTCATCTCGTTGGCGTGACCGGCGCACCCGGTTCCGGGAAGAGCACCCTCGTCTCCGCGCTCGTGGGGGAGGCCCGCAAGGCCGGGCGCCCGGTCGCCGTGCTCGCGATCGATCCGTCCAGCCCGATCACGGGTGGCGCGATCCTGGGTGACAGGGTCCGGATGCAGTCGTACGCCGGCGATCGCGACGTGTTCATCAGGTCTATGGCGACACGCGGACATCTCGGCGGCCTCGCCACCTCGACCGCGGCTGCCGCCGCCGTACTCGACGCCGCGGGATTCCCGCTCATCTTCGTCGAGACCGTCGGCACGGGGCAGAGCGAGGTCGAGGTCGCGGCGATCGCGGACACCACCGTCGTGGTCCAGGCGCCCGAGATGGGCGACGAGGTGCAGGCGATCAAGGCGGGGTTGCTGGAGGTCGCCGACCTCGTGGTGGTGAACAAGGGCGACCGACCGGGCGCGGACCGAGCGGCGTCGCAACTGCGGGGGATGCTGAGCGTGGGAGCACAGCATGACCGGGCGTTCGGCGATCGACCGCGTCCGAAGCGCCCCGAGGTCCTGCTCGCGTCGGCGGTGACCGGCAAGGGTGTCCCGGAGCTGCTCGCGGCGCTTGACCGACGGCACCTGGCGCGGCTCCGGGCGTCTCCCGAGGGAGGAGCGGGGGAGGCGGCGGAGCGGTCTCGGCTCGCACGGGCCGAAGCACAACTCGCCGGGATCCTCTCGGAGCGGCTCCGCGATCTGCTGCGCGATGGGGAGCGCGTCGAGACGACACGAGCCACGCTCCGCGCGATCGCGGCCCACGAGCTCGACCCCTATTCGGCCGCCGACCGACTCCTCGCATCACTGTGACGTCCACGCCGACCGCCGACTCGGCCGGCCCGAGGGAGCGGAGCATCCTCGTCTGCGGAGCGGGGCTGATGGGGCACGGGATCGCGCAGGTGATGGCGGCGGCGGGGCACCGGGTGCTGCTCTACGAGCCGGAGCGGGCACGGGCGGAGGCGGGGCGGGAGCGGATCGCAGGGAACCTAGAGCGCGCGGTCGCCAAGGGCCGGCTGAGCGACGAGGATCGGCGGGCTCAGCTCGAGCGGGTCGCGATCACCGATGACCTCGCGTCGGCGGCGTCAGAAGCGGGGTTGGTGGTCGAGGCGGTGTTCGAGGACGAGGCGGTGAAGCGGTCACTGTTCGCAGCGCTCGACACGGCCGCGTCGGAGTCGACCGTGTTCGCCTCGAACACGAGCTCGATCAGCATCACGCGTCTGGCCACGGCCACGAAACCGGAGCGGCGAAAGCGCTTCGTCGGGATGCATTTCTTCAGCCCCGTCCCGGTCATGCCGCTCGTGGAGCTGGTCCGCGGCGCGGAGACGGACGACGCGACGGAGTCCGCGGTCCGGGAACTGGCGGGCGAGCTCGGCAAGCAGGTCATCGTCAGTCTCGACCGGCCGGGGTTCATCGTCAACCGGATCCTCATGCCGTACCTCGCCGAGTCGATGCGTGCCTACCAGGAGGGGCTCGGTACCGCCGGGGACATCGACGCGGGTGCGAAGGTGGGACTGAACCATCCCATGGGGCCGCTCGAGCTGGCGGACTTCATCGGCCTCGACGTCTGCCTCCACGTGATGGAGGTCCTGCACGGGGGCTTCGGCCAGCCGCACATGGCGCCCCCGCCGATCCTTCGACAGCTAGTGGACGCGGGCCACCTGGGGCAGAAGACGGGAAAGGGGTTCTACACCTACCCCCGCTCGTAACAGCTTGCCGGCCCCTCAGCCTTTGGCGACCACCTCGGCGAGCGCGGACGTCAAAGACTCGATGTCGAAGGGCTTTGCAAGCAGGCGGAGCCCCTCGGCATCCCCGAACGTCCGGAGCGCGGGGTTGACGACGTCGCCACTCATGAGGATCGCGCGGTTGCGGAGCTCAGGCCGAAGCTGGACGGCCCGGCGGTACAGCTCGATGCCGTCCATCCCGCTCATCCTGTGGTCGAGGAGCAGGACGTCGAACGTCAACCGCTCGAGGATCGACAGCGCCTCCTCACCGTCGCCGGCGACCATCACCTCGTGTCCCGCGCGACCGAGCGCCTTCTTGACGAACGCTCGGATCGACGGCTCGTCGTCCACGGCGAGGACGACGGCGCCGAGCGAACCCCCGCTCGTGGCAGCGTCGGCGCCGTTCGTCGCGCTTCCTGACGTCCGTCGCTCGGTGACCTCGCTTGCCGGCGTCGCGCCTGCGGCTCGCGTCGTCGCGCCTTCTCGACCCCGGGCGTGCTCGACCTCCGGGGGCCGGAGGGCGCCGTCGGCGTGCGCTTGCGTGGGCGCGACCGATGCCGTGACGGGTCTCGGCGACAGCGTCCCGGACCGTGGGAGTGCTGGCACCGGAGACATCACGACGTCCGGTGCCGCGGGCAGCTCGACCACGAACGTCGCGCCGCCCCCCGGTCGTGGCTCGTGCCACAACCTCCCGCCGTGCGACGTGACGATCCCGTAACTCACCGAGAGCCCGAGGCCGGTCCCCTCACCGACCGGTTTCGTCGTGAAGAAGGGTTCGAACAGATGATCCCGAGCGCTCTCCGGGACCCCGGGTCCGTCGTCGCTGACCGAGACACGGACGCCTCCCGCGTCACCGGCATCACCTCGTCGCTCGTGGCTCGCAGTGATCGCGATCTCGCCGGATGCCTTCGACCCACGGATCGACTGGATCGCGTTCAGCGTCAGGTTCAAGAGCACCTGCTGGATCTGTATCCGGTCGACGTCCACCGGTGGAAGATCCTCGGGCAGCTCGAGCTTGACCGAGATCGCGCCGGCTCCGAGGCTGTAGGACTGCAGCTCGAGCGTGCGCTGGACGAGCTCCCGTAGGCTCGTCGGCCGCCGCTCGGGCCGTCGCTGCCGGGCGAACTCGAGCAGGTTCTGCACGATGCGCCGGGTCCGGTCGGCCTCCTGCACGAGGAGGCCGGCGTCGCGATGGAGATCGGGCGGGAGGCGCTCGTCGCCGCGCATCAGCTGACTGAACGCGACGATCGCGGCGAGCGGGTTGTTGAGTTCGTGGGCGACGCCTGCGACGAGCTGTCCCAGCGCTTCCATCTTCTGCGCCTGGAGCAGCTCCTGCTGGAGTCGTTCCTCGTCCGTCAGGTCACGGATCTGGACCAGCAGCCGCTCGTGGCCGTCGATCCGCCCCACGACGATGTTCGCCTCCGATGGGAAGGTGCTCCCGTCCCCGCGCAGCCGTTCGAAGCGGAACACACCTCGCCCGTTGCGCCGGAGGACATCCATCTGCTCGCGCCAGGCCTGGTCGTCGAGCAGCGCGAGATCCTGGACGCGCCGTCCCACCAGCTCCGATCGATCGCGCCGATACAGCCTCGCCGCTGCCGGATTCGCGTCCAGGATCTCGCCGTCGAGCGACTCGACGATCACCGCCTGTGGCGCTTCCTCGAACAGCACCCGATAGCGCGCCTCGGATTCGTCGAGGGCGCGTTGTCCGGCCATGAGCGAGTCGCGCAAGCGCACGTTCCCCAGCGCTGTCGCCGTCAGGCGTCCGATCGTGGTCAGCAGGTCGCGGTCGTGCGCAAGCGCCGGCGGCTCCGCGGACCATACGAGCCCCAGCGCACCCGTCAGCTCATCGCCGGACTTCAGGGGGACGATCGCGAACGCGCGGATCCCGAGTCGGTCGGCGACCGGACTCACCGGAGAGTGCTCGTGCCCCGGCGCGCGGCGGTCGCTGAACGAGGGCTGACCGGTCCTCACCGCGCGAGCGAGCCAGGGGACTTCGTCCGGTCGCGTGCCTCGCGTCGCCTCGATGAACTCGTCCATCCCCTCGCTGGCGAGCCATTCCACGCGCCCGTCCGGCTGGAAGGTGGCGAGGGCGGCGCGGTCCGTCGACACCGTGCGGCCGGCGAGATGAAGCGCGGCACGGGCGACCTGCTCGAGGGTCTGTCCGGACTCGTGGAGCCGAGCAAGGTCGGTGAGGCCCGCGAGCTGCGCCTCCAGGTGTTGCCGTTCAGCGAGGTCGCGCGCGAGGACCGCGGCGACAGGTCGACCCGCGAGCATCAGCCGGGTGACGGTGATCTCCTGCGGGAAGGTCCCACCGTCCGACCGGACACCGAGTGACCGAGCGACGAAGAAGCCGTGCTCCTCCAACAGCGTGGAGTGCCTGGCGCTCGTCTCCGCGTCGAGACCTCCCACGATCTCCTCCACACGCCTGCCGACCAGGTCCCACCGGTCGTACCCGTACAGCCTTCCTGCTGCAGGGTTCGCGTCCAGGACGACGCCGTCCGCATCCTGGAGGATGAGTGCCTCGGGGAGATGCTCGAAGAGCTGGACGAAGCGTGCCTCGGGCGCGATGCCCGGCGCGCGTCGCCGTTCCTCCTCCGGCCGCACGGGAGTGAAGAAGCAGAAGGTGGCTTCGTGCCGACCGGTCTCGTCGCGCACGCCGACGAACTGCGCGTCGACGCGGTGCGACCTCCCGTTCCAGTGCGCCTGGACCGTCCTCCCGTTCCAGGACCCGCGCTCGTTCACCGCTTGGACCACGTCGCCGTCACTCTCGTCGTCGCCGAAGTCCGTGACCCAAACGTCCCGTGTCGACCGTGCGAGCGCCTCCGACTCGCCGAGCTGGTAGAAGCGCTCGGCGGCAGGATTCATCGCCTGGATCCGCCACTCGCGATCCACGACGACGAGGGGCACGGGTGACGCGTGGAACGGACGGGCGAACGGTGACGACTCTCCCACGTGGCTATCCTACGCGCGATGCCGACGCCCCCGACACCTCCCGTTCAGCCGGCTGTCCCGTGACCATCGTTTCGCCGGTCGCCGGCGGGCTGGCTGACGAGGAGCGGCTACTCCAGGAGACCGTGCGCGACTTCGCGCGCCGTGAAGTAGCTCCTGGTGTCGGCGAACGGGACGAGACCGAGCAGTTCGATCGAGTGCTGTTCACGAAGATGGGGGAGCTCGGACTCACGGCCGTCCCCTTTTCGGAGGAGGTCGGCGGCGCGGGCTTCGGCTACCGAGCCTGGACGCTCGTGATGGAGGAGATGGGCTACGCCGACATGGCGATGGCGGTCGCTCTGAGCGTCCACGTGCTGTCACAGTCTCCCGTCATCCGCTGGGGTACCCAGGAGCAGAAGGAGCGCTGGCTGCCGGAGATGCTCACGGGGACGTGCCTGGGTGCCTTCGCGCTGACCGAGCCCCATGCGGGATCGGATGCGGCGGCGCTGCGCCTGCGCGCGACGCCGGCCGGCTCGCCCGTAGCCCCCACGTACCACCTCCAGGGGTCGAAGGTCTGGATCACGAACGCGCCGGACGCGGATCGCTACCTGGTGTTCGCGACGGTCGATCCCGCGGCGGGACCGCGCGGGATCACCGCCTTCCTCGTCGAGCGAGGAACGCCGGGATTTCGGTTCGGCAGGAAGGAGCGCAAGCTCGGCATCCGTTCGTCTTCGGCCTGTGAGCTGCTGTTCGAAGGAGCGGAGGTGCCCGCCGCGAACCGCCTCGGCGAGGAGGGGCAGGGCTACCGGATCGCTCTGTCGGCGCTGGCGGAGGGCCGCATCTCGATCGCCGCGGCGTGCACCGGGCTTGCGCAGGCCGCCCTCGACGCCGCGGCGCGGTATCTGACAGAACGAACCGCGTTCGGCCGGCCGCTTGCCGAGCAACAGGGGCTGCGGTTCATGCTGGCCGAGATGGCCCAGAAGGTGGCGATCGCGCGCGCGATGACGCGGGCGGCGGCCGAGGCGAAGGACCGCGGCGAGTCGATCGGCGAGGCCTCGTCACTCGCGAAGTGGACGGCGTCGGATGCCGCGATGGCGGTCACCACGGACGCGGTCCAGCTGTTCGGGGGCTACGGGTACTCGCGCGAGTTCCCGGTGGAGCGGATGATGCGAGACGCAAAGGGGGCGCAGATCTACGAGGGCACGAACCAGATCCATCGCCTCATCGTCGCCGACCAGGTGCTGAAGCGGGTCACCGGCGAGAGTCAGCACTAGCGGTCTGAACCGGCTCCCCGCTTGACGTTCCCGCTGGCGGTCCGGTCGCTCCGCGGAGGAACGTACCGACGAGGGCTTCGCCGTGATCCGTGAGGATCGACTCGGGGTGGAACTGGATACCCTCGACCGGGAGATCGCGGTGGCGGACGCCCATCACGAGGCCGTCGGGTGACCATGCGGTGACCTCGAGCTCGTCGGGGATCGACGCGCGCTCGATGGCGAGCGAGTGGTAGCGGGCGGCGAAGAACGGTGAGGGGAGCCCCGCAAAGCTGCCACGGCCCTCGTGCTCGACCTCGGAACGCTTGCCGTGCACCGGCTTGACCCGGACGACCCGTCCGCCGTACGCGGCGCCGATCGCCTGGTGGCCGAGGCAGACGCCCAGGACGGGAGTCGTCCGACCGGCGGCCCGGATGAGATCGACGCTGATGCCAGCGTTCTCCGGCCGCGAGGGCCCAGGTGAGATGACGATGGCGTCGGCAGCGATCGCCAGCGCCTCGTCGACGGTCACCTCATCGTTCCGGCGGACGATGACGTCCGTGTCGAGGCAGGCGAGCAGCTGATAGAGGTTGTAGGTGAACGAGTCGTAGTTGTCGATGAGCAGGACGGTCGGCTTCATGCTCCTCCCTCTTCCGCCAGCGCCGCGAGGACGGCTCCCGCCTTTGCGGCCACCTCCGCTGCCTCCCTCTCCGGGTCCGAGTCTGCGACGATCCCCGCGCCTGCGTGGACGTACGCGGATCCGCCTCTGACCACGACGCTCCGGATGGTGATCGCGGCTTCTACGTCATCGGGCGCGAAGACGCCGACGACCCCGCCGTACGGGCCCCGCCGCTCTCCCTCGAGCTCGGCGACGCCCTGCATCGCCCGGACCTTCGGAGCGCCGGTGAGCGTCCCTGCGGGGAAGGTGGAGCGGACGGCATCGAACGCGTCGTAGCCCTCGCGCAGCCGGCCACGGACCTCGCTCACGAGATGCATCACGTGCGAGTACCGCTCGACCGACAGCATCACCGGGACCTCCACGCTCCCGGGCTCGGCGACCCGTCCGACGTCATTGCGCGCGAGGTCGACGAGCATCGCGTGCTCGGCCAGCTCCTTGTCGTCCCGGCGCAGCTCGTCCTCGAGTGCGGCATCGAGGACGGGATCGGCAGAGCGTGGCCTTGTCCCCGCGATCGGCCTCGTGACGATGGTCCCCGCGCGGGCTCGGACCAGCAGCTCCGGCGAAGCGCCCAGGAGGGCGTCACCATCGCCCAGGTCGAGGTAGTAGAGGTGAGGGGAGGGGTTGATGCGGCGCAGCGATCGGTAGACGTCGAAGGGGTGCCGGCTCGTGTGGAGCGTGAACCGCCGGGCGAGCACGGCCTGGAGCATCTCGCCGGCATGGATATCGTCGACCAGCCGCGCGACGCGCTCCTGATAGCGGCGGGCTCCCTCCTCGTCCTGGAGGTAGGGGGGGTGGTGCGCTCCGACCGGTAGTGGCAGCTCGCCCTCGCTCGGCTGACAGAGGAGTGCCTGGACGGCGGCCAGTCGGGCCGATGCGTCCGCGCCGCCCACCGTCGCCATGCGCGCGACCTGGGCGAGATGGTCGAACACGATGACGACGTCGGGCAGGTGGAAGAACGCCTCGGGCAGCCCGACCGGGTCGGGGTCGGGTACCGGTAGTCGCTCCCAGCGTGCCGCTACCTCGTAACCGAGGTAGCCCACACCCGCGGACAGCGAGAAAGGGAAAGCCGTCTCCGGAGGGAGATCGCCCCGATGCTGCGTCTCCGACACCGCCGGCAACACCGCTCGGACGGCCTCGAGGGGATCCGGCGCCTCGAACCGGAGGGACTCCGACTCGTCGGTCTCGCGCACGAGCGCTTCGCCATCGTCGTACGTCAGCGTCCGACCCCGCACCCCGAGGATCGAATACCGCCCGTACCGCGCTCCGCCTTCGACGCTCTCGAGCAGGAACGCGAGCCGGTCCCGGAGCCGCAGCGCTGCGGCGACCGGCGTCAGCGTGTCCGCCCTCAGCTCGATCGTGGCCGTGCCCGCCGTGCTGCCCGCGGCTGGCGCATGAACCGCGGTCACGGTGCCCTCACCTCTGTCAGCAGCATGTCGAGTGCCTCCAGGTAGCCGCGCCAGCCCTTCCCCACGACCTGCCGTCGCGCGGCCGGCGCGATGACCGAGATCCGTCGCCACGCTTCGCGGGCATAGATGTCGCTGATGTGGACCTCGACGACGGGCCGTTCGCAGCCGACGAGCGCGTCGTGGAGCGCGTAGCTCGTGTGCGCGAGCGCTCCCGGGTTGATGACCACCGCGTCGTAGTCAGGCTGCTCGAGGCGGTCGATGAGGGCACCTTCGTGGTTCGACTGGAGGTCGAGGAGCGTCGCGCCGGCCCGCTCGGCGTGCTGCCTGGCAGCCGAGACGATGTCGGCAAGGGTCGTGGTCCCGTAGATCTCAGGCTGGCGACGTCCCAGCGTGCCGAGATTCGGGCCGTTCAGCAGCAGGATCCTCATGGCGCGCTGTTCTCGACGATCACGCTCAGCGCGCCGTCCAGCTCCGTCTCGGTGACATCGTCGACCTCGACCACGCGGCCGACCGCCATCGGGAGGATCCAGCGCTGCCGCCCCTGCCGCCGCTTCTTGTCGCCCTCGAGCGCGCGACGGACGCCGTTCGGGTCGAAGCTCCGGCGGAGGGTGAAGCCGAGACGCGCGAGCAGCGCGTCGATGCGATCGGGAAGATCAGCGTCAGCGCCTCGGGCGAGCGCGACGTGCGCGACCGCGCGGAGACCGAGCGCGACCGCCTGGCCGTGTGGCAGCCGGAATCTGCTCTCGACCTCGAGCGCGTGGCCGAGCGTGTGACCCAGGTTGAGGGTCCGTCGCTCGCCCGACTCGTACGGGTCGCGATCCACGATCGCGAGCTTCACGCGTGCAGCACGCTCCGTGATGGCGTAGCGCGCCTCCTCGTCTCCTTCGAGCGCCGCGGCTCCCCGGTCCTCGACGAGTCGCCACAGACCCGGATCGCCGATCAGCCCCGCCTTCAGCGACTCGGCGAGACCGTCCCGGAGGCGATCGGGCGCGAGTGTGCGCAGCGCCGCTACGTCCGAGACGACCGCCGAGGCGGGCCAGATGGATCCGACGGCGTTCTTCGCCGTCGGCAGGTCGATCCCGACCTTCCCGCCGAGCGCGGAGTCCGCCTGGGCGAGCCAGGTCGTCGGCACCTGTACGAGCGGGACGCCCCGCACATAGAGCGCAGCCGCGAACCCCACGAGGTCGCCCGTCGTGCCGCCCCCGAACGCGATGACAGGGTCCCCCCGCTCGGCACCGCGCGCCGCGAGCCATCCGAGGATCCGCGCGAGCGGTGCGAGTCGCTTCGACCGCTCGCCTCCCTCGATGGTGAGGCTGCGAGCCGCAGGGAACGCGGCCAGGAGGCCGGGCAGAGCAGCGGCCGCTCGCCGGTCCGCGATGACCGAGGGCATGGACCCGGCGAACGCCTCCAGGATCGATCCGATGGTCTCTCGATCCAGCTCCCGGCCGAACACCACCCGGGCCCGCTCGGGGCCGACGGGATGGTGGCGTGGCACTTCGGCGTCGAACAGCCGGCGTCCGTGCGCGCGCTCGGTCTCCTGACCGCCGAGATCCTCCTCGAGGCGCTCGAGGACGCGGTCCGTCACGGCGTTGACGGGACCGGACGCGTCGACCCGCACGTCCGCCGCGCGGTAGAACGCTTCGCGGGCAGCCCGCAACGCCGCCAGTCTGGCCGATGGGTCCGACGCCAGGAGCGGCCGCGTCGCGAGGTCCGCGTGCAGTCGGTCGAGGAGCACGGGATCCGGGGCGTCGAGCCAGACGGGGACGCCGTGCCGCCAGAGCCGCGACCGGTTGAGCGGGTCGAGCACGGTCCCTCCGCCCGTCGAGATCACCGACCCTTGTCGCGCCACGGCCTCGCGGACCGCCTCGGACTCCGCCTCGCGGAAGCCGGCCTCGCCGTGCCGTTCGATGTGCTCCGCCGGGCGGAGGCCGGTCCGGCGCTCGACGAGGTCGTCGAGGTCCACGAACGCACGACCGAGCCGCGCGGCAAGGCACGCGCCGACGACCGTCTTGCCGCTGCCGGGGAGGCCGACGAGGACGACGCCGGGGTCGCGCGAAAAGGGGTCAGTCGACGGCATCGGGCCCCAACTCGCGGACGAGCGCAGCACGCATGGCGTGGAACGGCGCCGGATGTCCGAGCCATAGCTCGAAGCTCTTCGCGCCCTGCCGCAGCAGCACGCCTCCGCCTGCCCTCGCCCTCGCGCCCGCGGCTCTCGCCTCACCCGCAAAGCGGGTCGGGCTGGGGCGGTAGACGAGGTCGAGCACGGCGAGGCCGGGCCGGAGCAGCGATGACGGGACCGGCGATTCGTCCCTGGAGGTCCCGATCGGCGTGGCATTGATGACGAGGTCGGCGGTGGAGAGGAGCCGGGGGAGATCCGTCCAGGTCTGGTCGCCGGCGCGTGACACGACCGAGACGCGGGCGGCGGCGAGCTCTTGCAGCGCGGCCAGCACGGCACGCGCCGCGCCACCGCTGCCCAGGACGACCGCGTGGCGTGGCGAGGTGGCCGACAGCTCGCGTAGCTCCTCTATGAGCGCCGGCAGATCCGTGTTGTGACCCGTCAGCTGCCCGTCGCGAGCGACGATCGTGTTCACCGCGCCCAGCCGTTCCGCCTCCGGGGCGAGCGCATCGACGAGCGCCGCTGCGGCGACCTTGTGCGGCGTCGTCACGTTCGCGCCGAGGGAGCCGGCTCCTCGGAGCCGGTCGATGGCATCCGGCAGCTCCTCGGCTGCGACGTCGTCGAGCTCGTACCGATGCGGCAGCCCGAGGGCGGCGAAGGCGGCACGGTGCATCACGGGCGACGCCGAATACGCGATGTGATGCCCGATCAGTCGCGCGACGGCGCCCTCGCCCATCGCGGCGCGATCGCGCGTCTCGTCCTCACGCGGACCCCGGGTCTCGACCCTCATCGCGGCTCCCCGGCCTCGACGGGACCGTCCGGCGCCTGGCCGCTCGCTCCTGTGGAGCGACGGCGTCTGCGCCTGACCGCCGCGACCAGGTCGCCCATCGTGTCGCCGCCGAAGCTGTAGAGCAGCGCGTCCGCGAGCACGAGCGCCACCATCGCCTCGCCTACGACAGCCGCACGGGGCAGGATCGTGATGTCACTCCGCTCGATGTGGGCCCGGCCGGGTTCGCCGGTCGCGAGGTCGACCGCCTGGAGCGGTTTCCGCAGGGTCGCAACCGGTTTGACGGCCGCTCGCACGACGACGGGCGCGCCGTTCGTCATACCGCCCTCGATGCCGCCCGCCCGGTTCGTCCGCCGCCTCCAGCCGGCCGCGTCGGGGTCGACCTGGTCGTGGACCTCGGAGCCGCGTCGCCCGACGACCCCGAAGCCCAGCCCGATCTCGACCCCCTTTACGGCGGGGATGGCCATGGTCGCCGCCGCGACCGCACCGTCGACCCGCGTGTCCCACTCCGCCGTCGACCCGAGCCCGACAGGGACTCCCTCGGCCACGACGACGAAACTCCCTCCGATCGAGTCCCCGGCTTCCGCGACCGCGTCGATCTCGGCGCGCATCCGCACCTCGGCGTCTCCGTCCGGCGAGCGGAGGGGCGTCGGCTCGACCCGGTCGCGCTTCCACCATCCCTCCGGGATGCACGTCAGCGGGTCCTCGACGTCCGGAAAGGCGCGCACAGGCCCGACCTGGTCGACGAAGGACCAGATCGTGACGCCGGCTGCGGCGAGCAACTGTCGCGCGACCGCGCCGGCGAGCACTCGCGGTGCCGTCGACCGCGCGGATGCCCGTTCGAGGACGTTGCGGATGTCGTCTGTGTCGTACTTGATGGCGCCGGCGAGGTCCGCGTGACCTGGGCGAGCGAGCGTGATCTTCTTCGGGCGTCGCTCGCCCCGGACCTCTTCGACCGCCATCTTCTCGGCCCAGTTCTCGAAGTCGCGGTTCGCGATCGTAAAGGCGAGAGGAGAACCGAGGGTCCTCCCGTACCGGATCCCCGCCGTCCAGGTCACGCGGTCGCGCTCGATCTGCATCCGGCGACCGCTGCCGTAGCCGTGTTGGCGCCGGATGAGGTCCCGGTCGACCTCCGCAGTCGAGACCCGCAGGCCCGCCGGAAGCCCCTCGAGGATCCCGCTCACGGCCGGGCCGTGCGACTCGCCCGCGGTCAGCAACCTGAGGCGTCTCACGAGCCGAGACCGCCGGGGAGCGACGGGTGTTCCCGCCCCGAGAGCGTCTCCAGGTCCCGCCAGAACGTCCGGTAGGAGATCTCGACGCAGCCGGGATCGTCGATGACCACGCTCGTCGCCACGCCCGCCAGCGCCGCGATGGCGAACGCCATCGCGATCCTGTGGTCGCCATCGGTCGTTACGTTCGCGTCCCGTGGCCGCCCCCGCCGGACACGCCAGCCGTCCGGCAGTTCGTGGACCTCCGCCCCCACCGCGGAGAGGTTGCAGACGACCGACGCGATGCGGTCGGACTCCTTGACGCGGAGCTCAGCGGCATCGCGAAGCTCGCTGACACCGTCCGCGCCGGCCATGGCGATCGCCACGAGCGGCAGCTCGTCGATGAGTGCCGCGACACGCCCGCCACGCAACTCGATCGCCTGCAGCTGCCCCGCCGTCCGGACGCGTAGGTCGCCGACCGGCTCAGGTCCGCCTCCGTCCCGGGGTTCGATCTCGATCGTCGCGCCCATCTCGCGCAAGACGTCGACGAGCGCGAGGCGGGTCGGGTTGAGCGAGACGCCGAGCACGCGCACGTCCGCGTCGGGGTGGAGGGCGGCCGCGACGAGCCAGGCCGCGGCCGAGGAGGGATCGCCTGGCACGACGAGGGACCGCGCGCGGAGTCCGGAGGGGCCGCGGATCGTCGTCACTCGCCCGTCACGCGCGATCTCCGCGCCCATCCATCCGAGCAGCCGTTCCGTGTGGTCGCGCGTCGGACCCGGGGTCGTCACCGTCGTCTCGCCGTCGGCGGCCAGCGCGGCGAAGCAGATCGCGCCCAGGACCTGCGCGCTCGCCACGGGAAGGTCGTGGTGGAGCGCCCTGAGCGGCCGTCGCCCCTCGACGACGAGCGGTGGAAGGCCGTTCTCGGTCGTGACGGCCGCGCCCATCCGCCGCAGCGGCGAAGCCACCCTCTCCATCGGCCGCAGCTCGAGCGACGGATCGCCGCGAAGCGTCACGCGAGCCGGCTGCGTCGCGGAGACGCCGGTGAATAGCCGCATCGTCGTCCCTGAGTTGCGGCAGCTGAGCTCGACCTCACGTCGGCGGAAGGTCGCGATGGCGTCGCCCGTACCGCCTCCCGAGACGGGGAAGTGGATCTCGTTGTCGACCATCCCGTGGGCGTCGATCGGGACGCCGAACCGGACGAGCGCACCCACGGTCGTGAGCACGTCGCCCCCGGGAGCGCGGACGGAAACCGTCGACTCGCCTTCAGCGAGCGCGTTCGCGATGAGCGCGCGGTGGGAGATCGACTTGTCCGAGGGCACCCGGATGACGCCGCGAAGCGTCGCCGGCGCTCGGATCGGTCCACCCGCGCTCGGCGGTCTGGTCCGCCACGGGACCCTCACCGCTGCGGCTCTGCTACCGCGGGGGCTGGTGCAGCGGGATCCGTGCCGACCGGCCGCGGGCCGGAAGACGGGACGAGACCGGCCGCCGCCTGCCGCCGCTGGGCCGAACGCGACGCACGCAGGATCGCCGAGAACACGATGCCCAGCTCCTCGGTCGTCATCGCGCCGGTGTCGCCGCGCGTCGCCCGGTCCACCAGCTCCCGCTCGCGCGCGACGTCGTGCCCGTGGACGTCGGTGCCGCGTGCCCGAGCGACGTCGAGCGCCAGTCGGGTCCGCTCCTTCAGGAGCGCGGCGATCTCGGAGTCGACCTCGTCGATCCGCGTCCGGAGCTCCTCGACGCTCCCGGCGCCGTCGGCGGTCGCGGGCTCGGCGGCGGCCCCGGGCACCCGCAGGAACTCGAGTCGGCGCAGGTCGTCCATCAGATCGCCGAACTCCTCGAACGACAGCGACTGGTCGGGGTCGGAGCGTGCGCGCGGCGGGTCGGGATGGACCTCGATGATCAGTCCGTCTGCGCCCGCAGCAGCAGCGGCGAGTGCCATCGGCCGCACGAGCGACCGCTGGCCCGTCCCGTGCGAGGGGTCGATGACGATGGGCAGGTGTGTGAGCTCGCGCAGCAGGGGGACCGCACTGATGTCGAGCGTGTTCCTCGTCAGGGGTTCGAACGTGCGGATCCCTCGCTCACACAGGATCACGTTGCTGTTGCCACTCGATAGGACGTACTCCGCGGCCATCAGCCACTCCTCGATGGTCGCGCTCAGGCCGCGCTTGAGGAGGACCGGCTTGCGGCTCTGGCCGACGGCGCGCAGCAGCACGAAGTTGTGCATGTTCCTCGCGCCGACCTGGAGGATGTCGACGTACCGCTCGAACAACTCGACCTGACCGGGGTCCGTGACCTCGCTCACGACCGGGAGGCCCGTCTGTTCGCGCTGCTCGGCGAGCATCTCGAGTGCGGGGAGTCCGAGGCCCTGGAACGAGTAGGGCGAGGTGCGCGGCTTGTAGGCGCCGCCACGCACCACGGTCGCTCCCTCCCGCTTGACCCAGTGCGCGGTCCTCTGGAGCTGCTCCCTCGACTCGACGGAGCAGGGACCCGCCATGACCACGAGCTCACGCCCCGAGCCGATCTCCACGTTCCCCACGCGGACACGCGTCCGGTCGGGGTGGTGCTCACGGCTCGCGAGCTTGTACGGCTTCGTGACGCGGATGACCTGCTCGACGCCGGGCATCGACGCCACGTGGGCCACCCGCTCCACGTCGCTCCCGACGACGCCGATGACCGTCCGCTCCTCGCCCGCGCTGAGGAAGGCGTGGAGGTCGTGCGATTCGATCGTGCGCGTGACCTCGTCGATCTCCTCGCGTGCGGCGCCCGTCTTCATGACCACGATCATGTCCGTCCCTTTCACCGCTTCTCAGGGACCCTGCCCGCCATCTCGCCCGCGGAGTGCCGCGGGAAACAAAAAACGCAGGGGTCTTGCGACCTCTGCGTTCCGCGGGCACGAGTGCCTCTGCCGGCGAGCCTTGCTCGCCTGCCTCGTACCCGCTAGGTGTAGTACCAGAAGAAGGACTTCATGAGTGGCGGGAGACTACCGGAGCGGCGAGTCGTCGTCAACAGCACGTTCGTTCGAGGACCGCAGGGCGGCGGCGGTCGGAAGGACCGAGCGCCCCCCGTCGACGGTCCATACGGCGCCCGTCACGTAGCTGGCTGCATCCGAGAGCAGGAAGGTGGTCACTTCGGCGACCTCCCGCGCCGTCCCCATCCGCCGGAGAGGCACGTCCAGGCGGGCGTCCGGCGGTAGGAGAGGCTCATCGAACGGGGTGTCGATCGCACCCGGCGCGACGAGGTTCACCCGGACGCCGTGAGGCGCCCCGATCAGCGCGACCGAGCGCGTGAGCCCTTCCAGTCCGGCCTTGGCGGCCGCGTACGCCGGCGATCGCGGCGACCCCTCGTGGCTGCCGACGATACTGCCGACGAGGACGGCCGATCCGCGCGCCGCGGCGAGGGCGTGCATCGCGAGACGGAGCGCCTCGTACGGGCCGCTCAGGTCGACGCGCAGGATTTCGTCCCACCGTTCGCGGTCATCCCATGGTCCCTCGGGCGGCAGTCCCGCGGCACACACGAGTCCGTCCAGGCGTCCCCCCGTCAGCGCCAGTGCCCGCGTCAGCACCTCGGCGTCGGCGGCGTCCCCTTCCACGAGTTGCGCGCCCTCCGGGCCCTCTCTTCGCCGCGCGATCCCGATCACCGACCAGCCGTCGCGCAGGAGGTGGCGTCCGACCTCTCGTCCGATCCCCGAGCTGATGCCGGTGACGATCGCGCGCCGTGTCGTCGATCCCATCACTCCGGCGAATGCTAGCCGTCGTTCTGACCGGCAGGTGTAGCATCGGCTCATGAACGAGCGAGGCAACGGGGATCATCTCAGCGGACCGAACGGCGAGGTCTTCCTGGTCTCGGCAGCACGGACGCCGATCGGCAAGTTCGGCGGGACGCTGGCGGAGACGCCGGCGACCACGCTGGGTGGGATCGCGATCCGCGCCGCGGTCGACCGAGCGGGGATCCCGAACGACGCGGTCGATGAGGTCTACATGGGCCAGGTGATCCAGGCGGGGTCGGGCCAGGCGCCCGCGCGGATCGCGGCGCTCAAGGCCGGGCTCGATGCGAGGACGAGCGCGACCACCGTGAACCGCGTCTGCGGGTCGGGCCTGAAGTCGATCATGCTGGCGGCAGCGGGGATCCGCGCGGGAGATGGGGAACTCGTCGTGGCGGGCGGCATGGAGAACATGGATCTGGGGCCGTACCTGCTGCCGAAGGCGCGGTTCGGGATGAGACTCGGCAACGGCGAGATCCTCGACGCGACCGTGGTGGACGGCCTGTGGTGCGCCACCGAAGGGGTCCACATGGGCACGCACGCGGAGAGGGTGGCCGGGACGAGCGGAGTCAGCCGCGAGGACCAGGACCGCTATGCGTTCGAGAGCCACCAGAAGGCGGTCGCAGCGATCGATGCGGGCCGCTTCGATGCCGAGATCGTGCCGGTGTCCGTCAAGAAGGGCAAGCAAGAGACGCTGTTCGGGGCGGACGAAACGCCGCGCCGGGACACGACACTCGACGCGCTCGGCCGCCTCAAGCCCGCCTTCGACCTGCCGGAGGCGGACGAGGAGAACCTTCCGTTCACCGCGTCCGTGACAGCCGGCAATGCGCCGGGCATCACGGACGGAGCCGCGGCGACGGTCGTCGCAAGTGAGCGGGCGGTCGAGCGATATGGGTTGACGCCGCTCGCGCGGATCATCGGGTACAGCCAGGCGGAGATGGAGCCACGGTGGTTGTTCCTCGCGCCGATCCAGGGCGTCCGGAAGCTCCTGGCGCGGATCGAGATGCCGATCGAGGCGTTCGATCTGATCGAGATCAACGAGGCGTTCGCCGCCCAGGTGCTGGCGGACGGCCGGGAGCTCGGCGTCGACTGGACGAGGGTCAACGTCAACGGCGGCGCAATCGCGCTCGGTCATCCCATCGGAGCGAGTGGTGCGCGGATCGTGGCCACCCTTCTCCACGAGCTGCATCGGCGCGAAGGCCGCTACGGCCTCGCGACGCTGTGCCTGGGAGGCGGCGGCTCTGTCGCGATGGCGTTCGAGAGGGTGTAGCGAGACCGCGTCCGACGTCCGAGCGATCGTGGATAGCGAGACCCGTCGGTGCGCGAAGTGGGAATGACGGCACCGCGACGGCGATCCGCGATCCTGTCGGGGGACGAGTTCGTCTGGGCGGTAGGGATCGAGGACACGTTCATCCCGCAACTCGCGAGCCGGACGGGACGGATGCTCGACGAGTACGAGCTGACCCAGCACTACCGGTTCTGGCGCGAGGACCTCGCGTTGGCGGCGTCTCTCGGGCTCCGTCATATCCGATACGGCATCCCCTGGTACAGGGTCAACCCAGAGCCCGACCGCTTCGATTGGTCGTGGACCGATCCGGTGCTCGAGTACATGGTCCGCGACCTCCGGATGGAGCCGATCGTCGACCTTGTCCATTACGGATGTCCGCTGTGGCTCGACCGCGAGTTCATCAACCCGGACTATCCCCGGCGCGTGGCGGATTACGCCGCGGCCTTCGTCGAGCGCTATCGCGGCCTGACCCACTACTACACGCCGCTCAACGAGCCGCTGGTCAACACTCGCTTCTGTGGCTATACGGCCCAGTGGCCTCCCTATCTCAGCGGGTGGCGTGGCTATGTCCGGGTCCTCGTGCCGATCGCGCACGGGATGTCATTGACAGTGGCGGCGATCCGTGACCTCCAACCCGATGCCACGATCGTCCACGTGGAGGCGACGGCGATGTACTCGACGGAGGACCCCTCACTCGAGGACTTCCTCCGGTTCACTCGCCGTCGACAATTCCTTCCCGGCGATCTCCTCCTGGGGCGCGTCGACCGATCGCATCCGCTGCGCGGCTGGCTGCTCGAGAACGGTGCCTCGGAGCAGACGCTCGATCGGCTCGAGGATCACCCCGAGGACTTCGAGATCACCGGAATCAACTTCTATCCCGGCATCAGCGCCTATGAGTTGCTGCGGCGAGAGGGCGTCCCGGGACGGAGGCGCTACTACGGGGGGCCGGCCGAGCTCGAGGGGGTGGTCCGCGCGTATCACGAGCACTACGGGAAGCCGGTGATGATCAGCGAGACGAGCACACGCGGGCCGACGTGGCGGCGTGAGCGATGGATGGATGCGTCGCTGGAGGTCGTGCGGCGTCTCCGCGGCGAGGGGCGACCCGTGATCGGATACACGTGGTGGCCGCTGTTCAGCCTGGTCGGCTGGGACTACCGGAAGGGAAGGAACAAGCTCGCGACCTACCTGGTCCACATGGGCCTGTGGGACCTGCGAGAGGACGAGGAGGGACGGTTGCTGCGCGTCCCGACGTACCTCGTCGACCGCTTCCGTGCACGGATCGCGGACACCGCCTCGTCGGTCGGGGGACTCGGCCCTAACCCGGCGCTTCCGGATCCCGCGGCCGTTCCCCGGCCGCGGGCGAGAGGAGCGGAGGGGGAGCTGATCGGAGCGTGACGCGAGTCGCCGTCGTCACGGACTCCGCCTCCGATCTGCCGGCCGAGCGCGCGGCCAGCCTCGGCGTGACGGTCGTGCCGCTCCTCGTCCGCTTCGGCGAGATCGAGTACCAGACCGGCGTGGATATCACGACCGAGGAGTTCTGGGCGAAGCTGACCGCACCGGACGCTCCGTTCCCCACGACCGCCGCGGCGAGCCCTGGCATCTTTCAGGCGACATTCGAGCGGTTGTTCTCGCAGGGCACGGAGTCGATCGTGTGCGTGACCGTCGGCGGCAAGCTGTCCGCGACGCTGGCGAGCGCTCGGATCGCCGCCGACGCCCTTCGCGGTCGCGACATCCACCTCGTCGACAGCGAGCAGGCAAGCATGGCAGAGGGGATCCTCGCCGAGATGGGCGCCGAGATGGCGGCGGCCGGCGCGCACGGATCGGAGGTCTCGGCCGCGCTCGAGGCACGCAAGAAGGACGTCAAGCTGTACGTCGTCCTGGAGACCCTCGAGTACCTGAGGCGCGGCGGCCGGATCAGCGCGGCGCGTGCCGCTCTGGGGACGATGCTCTCGGTCAAGCCGATCATCACGCTCACCGACGGCGTAGTGGAGCAGGCGGACCGCGTCCGGACGCGCTCCAAGGCGCGCGAGCGGCTCGTCGAGCTGCTGACGGCTCGTCCCATCGAGCGGATCGCCGTGCTTCACGCGATGGTGACCGAGATCGAGACCTTCGCGGAGCAGCTGCGTGCACGATCGGGCGTCGGCGCGGAGTCGGTCACGATCCAGCCGATCGGCCCCACGGTCGGCCCGCACGTCGGACCGGGCGCCTACGGTGCGGTCGTGCTGTATCGACAGGAGCGACCCGGCTGACAGCGGACGGCCCAACCTGCACCACTCCCGATGGTGCCGTCCTTCACGACGGGCCCGGGTGTAAACTACGCGCCGCTTCGACCCCGCGCGAGCCTGCCCGCCCCCCTGATCCCGGGCCCGGCGCTCGCCCTTCGGAGGAACGCTTCGGATGACTACGGAGCAGGTCGCCGCCTCGATCAATCCGTGGACCGTTGCCCAACGGCAGTTCGACCTCGCTGCCGACCGACTCAACCTCGACCCCGGACTGCGCCGGGTGCTGCGCGAGCCACGCCGCGAGCTGACCGTCCACTTCCCGGTGAAGATGGACGACGGAAGCGTCCAGGTATTCACCGGGTACCGCGTCCAACACAACGTCGGCCGAGGACCGGCGAAGGGCGGCATCCGCTACCACCAGGACGTGACCCTCGACGATGTCAAGGCGCTCGCGATGTGGATGACCTGGAAATGCGCCGTCGTCGGGATCCCGTTCGGAGGAGGCAAAGGGGGCGTCGTCGTCGACCCCAAGAAGCTCAGCCGTCGTGAGCTCGAGGGGTTGACGCGGCGTTTCGCGACCGAGATCGAGGTCTTGATCGGGCCCGAGCGGGATATCCCCGCTCCGGACGTCAACACCAACGCCCAGGTCATGGCCTGGATGATGGATACGTTCTCGATGCACCAGGGGTACACCGTCCCGGGCGTCGTGACGGGCAAGCCGGTCGGCCTGGGCGGCTCCGAGGGACGCAACGAGGCGACGGCGAGAGGGACCGTCTACTGCGTGGCGGAGGCCGCCCGCCACCTGGGGTTGGATCTGCGGTCCAGCCGCGTGGTCATCCAGGGGTTCGGAAACGCGGGATCGATCGCGGCCAGCCTGATCGCCAGGGAGGGCGCTCGCGTCGTCGGCGTCTCGGACTCGGTCGGCGGCATCTTCGCGCCGGAGGGCCTGGACATCGACCGGGTGCTCAAGTGGAAGGCCGAGCACGGAACCGTCAGGGGCTTCCCGGGCGCGACGGCGATCTCGAACGCGCAGCTCCTCGAGCTCGAGTGCGACGTGCTCATCCCCGCCGCACTGGAGAACCAGATCACCACCGCGAACGCGGACAGGATCAAGGCGAGGGTCGTCGCGGAGGCTGCGAACGGTCCGACCACCCCGGACGCCGACGAGCTCCTTCACAGCCGTGGGATCTTCCTGATCCCGGACGTCCTGTGCAACGCGGGTGGCGTGACCGTCAGTTACTTCGAATGGGTCCAGGACCTCAACCGCGACCACTGGAGCGAGGAGATCGTCAACGCGAAGCTCCACGAGATCATGGTCCGCGCCTTCGACGAGACGGTGGCGATGGCTGCGAAGGAGGACGTCAACATGCGGACCGCTGCGTACCTGCTCGCCGTCGATCGCGTCGCGTCAGCGACTGCGCTCCGCGGCCTCTACCCGTAGGTCCCTTCCATGAGGGTGACGGCGAGGCAGTAGGTCGGCCTTCGTGCGCTCGTCGCGGCTCCGGTCGTCCTGCTCCTGCTGTTGTCCCTGATCTTCGCCGCGAGGAGTCGCGGCTGCGTCTGACGCACTGTGGTACCAGGCTTCCCTCGCGGTGGATGCTCCCCGCGCTCGTGCTGCTCCTCCTCGCGTACCCCATCCTGGACGCCGCGATCACCGTCGGCTCGAGTGGGGAGTCTGATCTGCGATCTCGCTGACGTCGGGTCACTCGAAGCCGCGAGGCGGTGCCACGGCGGTTAGTCGCCACCTGCGCGATGCCTTGCTACCATCGCGGGGCATGCTGGACCACGAAGAGAAATTCCTGTTCAAGGAGGAGATCCTCCAGCTCGCGAACGCCGTCGCCGAGCCCGGCATCCTCGACAGCGTCGAGGACCTGCTCACGGATGTGATCACCAGCCCGCGGTTCGACTCCGAGGTGTTCACCCTCGAGCGCTCGCTCCAGGTGATGCTCGGCGCGCGGGCCGGCACGACATTGGTGGGGCTGTTGACGGTGGCGCCCGAGGTGTTCGGAGAGGTCGCCGAGGTCCGGATCCCCTCCGAGGTGCACGAGCGGCTCGTCTCCTGGCGCGCGCGGTTCGGGCTGGCCATCGACAACGCGCTCAACTTCCTCAACAACCCCGACGGGATCCAGGGCCACAACTTCGCGACGCAGGTCGCTCACGTGGACGACCGCCGAGTGCTCCAGGGACGGCTCACCCTCGTCCGCTACAACAACGAGCCCCAGTTCTTCGTGGCCGACGCGCAGGTCTTCTACGGGCTCATCGTGGACATCCTCGACCGGCTCGGGCCGCACTCGGAGTCGGACACGATCGAGCCGGACACGCTCAACCGGCTCAAGGACGCCGTCGCGCTGATCGAGCGCAGGACAGCCACGCGCGAGCGCTCCTGATCCGATCCGCGAGCCGAAGGGGCTCGCGGCACCGCTCAGGCGAGCGGTAGACAGTCGATGAGGCGGGTGGACGGGAAGCGGACGGCGAGGCTGACGAGCGCGCCCCGATCCACCACCTGCAGCTCCTGCAGCGTCTCCCGGTCGGCCACGCTCGCGTACTCGAGGCTCGCCAGCGGCTCGGACGCTATCTCCTCGCGGATCAGCTGCCGCAGCCGTTCAGCGTCCCGCTCGCCGGATCGGTAGGCCTCGTCGACACGGGACAGCGCACGGACGAGGACCGGCGCGGCCCGACGTTCCTCGGGCGTGAGATGGACGTTCCGCGATGAGAGCGCGAGACCGTCGGGTTCGCGGACAGTGGGGCAGACGACGACCTCCACGAAGAGCGCGAGGTCACGGACCAGCCGCTCGACGATGATCGCCTGTTGCCCGTCCTTCTGGCCGAAGTACGCGCGGTCAGGTCGTACGAGGCCGAACAGGATCGTGACGACCGTTGCGACACCGCGGAAGTGCCCTGGGCGGACCGACCCTTCGAGCACCGCGCCGAGCGGCCCGACGTCGACCGAGGTCGTGAAGCCGGACGGATACACCGCGGACACGTCGGGCGCGAAGACGACGTCCGCGCCGGCGGCGGCGAAGCGCTCGAGGTCGCCGGGCTCGTCTCGGGGGTAGCGCTCGAAGTCCTCGCCCGGGCGGAACTGGAGCGGGTTGACGAACAGGCTGGCGACGACGGATGCGTTCTCGTCCCGCGCGCGACGGAGGAGGCTCTCGTGCCCGGCGTGGATCGCTCCGAGTGTGGGCACGAAGCCGACCGGCCCGGGAAGGTCCGCGCGCGCGATCCGGAGCGCGCTTCGGTCCCGGACGACCTCCAACGACCGGCGACCGAGCGTCGACGTCAGAGGTCGCGGTCGAGCGGGACGGCCCGGGGCCGCGCGACACCCTCCGCCGCCTGCGCCGAGGAGGGTTGGTCGAGCACCCCCACGCCGAGCACGTCGGCCAGTACGTCGTCGTCCATCCGCCGCGTCTCTTCGGGCCCCGGGAACGTCCCCGCTTCGACGTCCGACTCGTACTCCCGCACGGCCGTGCCGATGACCGACGCCAGCTCCGCGTACCGCCGGGCGTGTCGGGGAGACCAATCACTCCAGCCCAGCAGATCGGTGAGCACCTGGACTTGTCCACTGCAGCCGCTGCCCGCACCGATGCCGATCGTCGGGATCCGGAGTCGCTCCGTGATGGCCGCAGCGAGCTGTTCGGGCACGAGCTCGAGCACGATCGAAAAGGCGCCGGCCTCCTGAACGGCAAGCGCGTCGGCGAGTAGCTGGCGCGCCTGGTCGCGGGTCTTCCCCTGCACCCGCGCCTGTCCCCCCATCGTGTACTTGGCCTGGGGAGTCCAACCGATATGGCCCATCACCGGCACACCGCTCCGCACGAGCGTCTCGATGGTCCGCGCCGTGCGCGTCCCCCCTTCGACCTTGACCGCCTGGGCGCCGCCCTCGCGCAGGAACAGCCCGGCGTTGACCACCGCTTCCTCCTGGGTCGCGTAGGACAGGAAGGGCATGTCGGCGACGACGAGGGCGCGCCGCGTCCCGCGCACGACCGCTTTCGTGTGATGGAGCATCTCGGCCATCGACACGCGGACGGTGGACTCGTACCCGAGGATCACCTCTCCCACGGAGTCCCCGACGAGGATCATCACGATCCCTGCCTCGTCGAGGATCCGAGCGGTCGGGTGGTCGTAGGCGGTCAGCATCGCGATCCGCTGCCCCTCGGCGTGCATCCTCGCGATGTCCGTGATCGTCAGGCGGCGATCCGTCGTGCCGGCGCTCATCGTCGTCTCTCCGTCCGCGACTCGGTGCCCACGAACGCTCGGAAGTTCCCGTCGGCTTCGGCTGGCCCGAGAGGACGTGAATCTACGCCCTCGCCACGACTCTCTCCCGTGACCCATCGAGCCGATCTCTGTGCGAGGAGCGCGCCGACGCGATCGAGCAGTCGGTGAGCGACCTCATGTTTGGGAAGGAGAGGCCACGGTTCAGGAGCTGCCTCGGGAGCCAGGACGGTGACGCGGTTCGTCTCGGTCCCGAAACCGGAACCCGGCTCGCTCACGTCGTTCGCCACCAGTAGATCGACCCCCTTCCGGGCGAGCTTGTCCCCGGCCCGCTGCAGCGAGCCGGTCTCCGCCGCGAATCCCACGAGCACCGGTGGCGGCGCCGCGCCCGCGTCTCGAACCCGTACGGGTTCGCCGTTCGACGCTGGATCTGCGGCGTCATCGGCTGTCCCCTGCTGCCACCGACGCCGCACGGCTCGAGCCGCGTCGGCGAGGATGTCTGGCGTCGGCTCGAGCTCTAGCGTGAGTCCACCGTCTCGCGCCAGCTTGCGGTCGTGGATCTCGGCCGGTCGGAAGTCTGCGACCGCTGCCGCCATGACGAGCACGTCTGCCGCGGGCAGGGCCTGGAGGACTGCCGCGCGCATCCGGTCGGCGGTCTCGGCGCGGACGAGCGTCACGCCCTGTGGGAGCGGCACCGACGTCATCCCGGCCACGAGGGTCACCTCCGCGCCGCGCGCAATGGCGGCCTCGGCCACCGCCACCCCCATCTTCCCCGTCGAGCGGTTGCCGATGAATCGGACCGCGTCGATGGGCTCCGCCGTCCCCCCGGCCGTCACGAGGACGCGGTACCCGGCGAGATCGGTGGGCCGGATGGTGGGGTCCAGCGGCGGTCGTGCCGATGCCCCGGGAACGCGAACGGGTCGGTCTGCGAGAGCGCCGGCGAGCGCGCCGAGGATGCGTGACGGCTCGGCGAGGCGACCCTCCCCGGTCGCCCCCGAGGCGAGTGCGCCCGTGTCGGGACCGACGATCGTGTAGCCGAACGCCCGGAGCGCCGCGAGGTTCGCGACCGTCGCGGGGTGGGCGTGCATCTCCCCGTCCATGGCGGGCGCCACGACGACGGGTGCGGCGGACGCGAGGCAGGTCGCCGTGATGACGTCGTCGGCAAGGCCGTGGGCCATCGCCGCAAGCCAGCGAGCGGTCGCGGGCGCGACCAGGATCGCGTCCGCGGTGTCCGCGGCGACGATGTGACCGATGCGGCTGTCGGGGAGAAGCTCGAGCGGGTCGCGCATCACGCGCCGTCGGGTGAGTGTCTCGAAGGTGAGCGGACCGACGAAGCTCGTCGCGGTGTGTGTCATCAGCACCTGGACGTCGGCTCCCGAAAGCGTCAGCGCGCGCGCCAGCTCGACAGCTTTGTACGCTGCGATCGAGCCGGTGACGGCGAGGACGATGAGACGACCCTCGAACCGAAGCTCCGCCGGTCGCTCTGCGCGTTCGGTGCCCGCGGCTGATCGGTCCGGTGACGTCACCCGGGCACACCCGACGCGCGTTCCGCGTGTGCGGCGGCGAGACCCTTCAGCGTCAGGTCTGGGTCGATCACGTCCACGCCCTCGATGAGCCTCGTCCAGGCGGAGGTGGCAACGCCGCCGGTGAGGACGACGACAGGCGACGGTTCCCCGTCCTCGCGCAGCTCGGCCCGGATGCGTCCCAGCAGTCCCTCTACCAGCCCGACGTAGCCAAGGACGGTTCCGCTCGTGATCGCGTCGACGGTGTTCCGCGCGATCGCCCGCGTCGGCGTCTCGGGCTCGACGAGCGGCAACAGCGCCGTGCGTTCGGCGAGCGCTTCGAGGCCGAGTCGGAACCCGGGCGCGATCGCCCCCCCGACGTATGCGCCGCTGCCGTCGACCACGTCGAACGTCGTCGCCGTGCCGAGGTCGACGACGACTGCGGGTACGCCGTGGAGCCGGGCGGCTGCGAACGCGTTCAGGAGTCGATCCGCCCCGGTCTCCCGCTGAGCATCGGTGGCGACCTTGATGCCGACGGTGTCAGCGTCTGCGACGAGGAGCGGCAGAGCGCGGTCCCGGGCGAGCGAGGCGAAGACTTCAGCCCACCCGGGCACGACGCTCGCGAGCGCGACCGCGTCGATCGGCCGCGAGGAGTGGGCAGCGCCGAGGAGTCCGTCGACGGCGTCCGCGAGTGCGCGCACGTCGGGGCGGTGCCCCGTCCGGAAACGGCTTCCTGCCACGATCTCGACCCCGTCGGCAAGGGCAAGCTTGACGTCGGTGTTGCCGACATCGGCGACGAGCAGCATGGGCCGGATGATACGCGTGGGGACGCGCGCGACCGCGGCCGGGAGAGGGCTGACGCGGCGCGATCAGGTGCAAGTGGATCTCCTCCGCGCCGCGGCCCTGCGCTACGATTTCGCCCGTCCCCCAGACCGCACGGCCCCCGGCCGAGGAGCAGCGCGTGTCGATCGAGCCGCCCGCCAAGTTCTTCGTCAACAGCGGCCTCGTCTCGAACCCTGTCGACATGTTCAACCTCGTACGGCCGCTCCTCAAGCAGACGGTGAGCTACCGCTACATCAGAGGCGGAGCCGCCGTCTCGCGGGGCACCGGGTGGGTCGAACGGATCGTCATGGGACGCCCCAGCGTCTCCACGTTCTTCACCCCTTTATCGATCTGCCTCAACGTCGACTCGTTCGAGCACCTGGAGTTCGAGACGCGGCCGGACCAGCTCCTCGTCTACACGCTCGTCCAGGGCGATGAGCGGGTCGTCGTCGAGTACGCGCCGGTCGCTGAGCGCGAGGATCACGACCAGCCCGTCCAGCAGCCACTCGCGCTCCCGGCCGCGGAATACGTCCAGATGGAGCTGACCGCGTTCGACCCGGACGACGAGTCGATCGGGCCGGAGAAGGGATCAGGTCGCGTCGAGTGAACGGGTCCGAGCCAGCAGCGAGGAGGCGCAAAGGATGACGGCGGGACGACCGGCGGTCGGAGCGGGAAGTGGGGGCGGCGCGGCCGGAGGTGCCATCGCTCGGTTCTTCAGATTCGATGAGCGCGGAACGACGTTCGGGACAGAGCTGAGGGCGGGGCTGACCACCTTCATGGTCATGGCCTACATCATCTTCGTGAACCCGGCGATCCTCGCGGTGCAAGGGCCGGACGGGACCCTGCTCGGGCCGCCATTCATCCCGGTCGCGGTCGCGACCGCGCTCGCCGCCGGGATCCTCACGCTCGCCATGGGCCTCGCCACGAACTACCCGTTCGCGCTTGCGGCCGGCCTTGGCATCAACGCTGTCGTCGCCTTCGAGCTGATCCTCGGGCGGGGATTCGCGTGGCAGCAGGCGATGGCCGTGATCGTGTGGGAGGGGATCCTCATCACGATCCTCGTCCTCACGGGGTTGCGGCGGGTGATCATGGAGGCGATCCCCCTGACGCTCAAGCGGGCGATCGCGGTCGGGATCGGCCTCTTCATCCTGTTCATCGGTCTCGTCAACGGCGGGTTCGTGGCCAAGAACCCGGCGCCGACGCCGATCCCACCGGTCGTCCCCGGCGGGATCCTGACCCCGGCGGCGGTGACGTTCGTCATCGGTCTCGCGATCGCCCTCGCGTTGGTTGCGCGGCGGGTCCGCGGAGCGCTCCTGATCACGATCATCGTCACCACGCTCGTGGCGATCGTCCTGAACACCCTCGTGGGGCCGGAGCGATCCGGGTTCGCGGCGAACACGGCGGTCCTCCCCACCCAGTACTTCTTCGACTTCAGCGCGGCCAACTTCCAGACCATCCTGGCGCCGCTCGGTCAACTCGTCAGCGTCTGGACGGACCCGGATCTAGGCTTCCTGATCGTCGCGATCGCGGTCTTCACGCTCATGATGTCGGACTTCTTCGACACGATGGGGACCGTGATCGGCGTGGGGGAGCAGGCGGGGTTCGTCGACGAGCACGGCCGTCTTCCGGGAGTCGACCGCGTGCTTCTCGTGGACTCGCTCGGCGCCGTCGTCGGCGGCGCCTTCGGAACGAGTTCGAATACGACGTACATCGAGTCGGCGGCGGGCGTCTCCGAAGGCGGGCGCACCGGGCTGACCTCCGTGGTCGTCGGCGTCCTCTTCCTGCTCGCGATCCTCATCGCGCCGATCGCCGGCGTCGTCCCTGCGCAGGCGACCGCGCCCGCGCTGGTCGTGGTGGGTTACCTCATGTTCACGATCGCGCGCGAGATCGACTGGACGGACATCGATGACCTCTTCCCTGCACTCGCGACGATGATCGTCATGCCGCTCACGTTCCGGATCACGGAGGGGATCGCAGCGGGCTTCGTGACGTACGCGTTCCTCAAGCTCGTGACCGGCAAGGCTCGCGAGGTGCACCCGCTGATGTGGGCCGTCGCGATCGCCTTCCTGCTGTTCTTCGCCGTGCCCTGGGTCCAGGCCAGCTTCGTCGCGCCGTCGCCGGGACCTGGCGCGTAGCGCGCCGCTTCGGCCGGACTACGGGTCCCGCTCGCTCGCCTGCTCGCTCCGGAAGAGCGGTTAGCATTTCGCGCGATGTACGAACGGACGGTGCTGCCCGACGGGCCGCGCGTCATCTCCGCCCGTCTCCCCGGCACCCGGTCGCTCGCCGTCGCAGCGTTCGTGCTCGCCGGCTCGCGGCTCGAGACGCGTGACCAGTCGGGCGTCGCGCACTTCATGGAGCACGTGACGTTCAAGGGGACTCAGGCGTACCCGACGACGCGCGCCGTTTCCGAGGCGATCGAGGGGATCGGTGGCACCTCGAACGCGGCAACGGACCGTGAATCCACGGTCTACTGGGCACGCGTCCCCGTTCGCGAGGCCGAGCGCGCCGTCCACGTCCTCTCCGAGCTCACCATCCGCCCGCTGCTGCGCGACGAGGACATCAAGCGGGAGCGGGACGTCATCGTGGAGGAGATCCGCTCCTACCGCGACGACCCCGGGCAGTACGTCTACAACCTGTTCGACGAGGCCTTCTTTGGCGACTCGCCCCTCGGATGGGAGATCGCCGGGGACGAACGGACCGTACAGGCGATGCCAGATGCGGCGATCAGGGAGTTCTGGTCCACCACCTATCGCCCGGCAAACACCGTCGTCGCGGTCGCCGGCGACCTCGATCACGCGTCTGTCGTCGAGCTCGTCGGGTCGGCATTCGGTCGTGGGAACGGGGCGCCCCCGGGGTTCTCGCCCGCGCCGCGCCTCCCCGCCGGGGAGCGGGTGCGCATCGTCCGCAACCAGACGGCACAGGCATATCTGTGTCTCGGTCTGCCTGCCCTGCGCCGTGATCACCCCGACTCCTGGGCGCTGGAGCTGCTCAACACCGTGCTCGGAGACGGCTCGAGCAGCCGCCTTTTCCTCAAGGTTCGGGAGGAGGCGTCACTCGCCTACGACGTCCACTCCTTCCTGACTGATTACGCCGACTGCGGCTCGCTTCAGGTCTACGCCGGCGTGGACCCCGCGAACCTCGACCCCGCCGTGCGGACGATCCTCGCGGAGCTGGCCAGGATGCGGGACGAGCTCGTGCCCGAGGACGAACTGGAAAAGGCGCGGGCGTATGCAAAGGGACGCCTCGAGCTTCGGCTGGAGGAGAGCCGACACCTCGTGTCGTGGATCGGCGGGCAGGAGGCCCTCCACGAGCGCGTCCTGTCGCTCGACGACGCACTCGCGGCGCTCGACGCCGTGACCGCCGCGCAGATCCAGTCGCTCGCCGGGCGGCTCATCCGCGAGGACGTGCTCACCCTGGCCGTCATCGCGCCGCCCCGGCGCGGTCGCGCGCTCGACCGGCTCCTGCGTCTCCCATGACCACCAGCCACCGTCTCGGCGAGAGAGTCGAGACCCGACAAGACCAGGGCACCGGAGCAGGTCCCGTCGATCGCGTCGACGGAAGCGGACGGGACGCCGCCGTGTCCGACGGATCCGTCGTGCGTCCAGCCAGCGACGCGGACGCGTCGACGACCGCGACCGGCTCCACTGATCCAGTGGAGGCTGGTAGTGCCGCGACCCCGAGCTTCGAGATGGAGGGGACGCCTCCCTCCTCGCGCTCGATGGACGGCCGTCTTGCGCGGCTGCATCTACGTTGCGGCCTCCTGTCGCTGGCGCGTGCGGAGCTCGAGATCATGGCGGGCGGAGGCACGCTGGACCTGGAGGCCCTCGCCGACCTGGCGGAGGCCCGGTGGCGCGGCGGCGACCTGGTGGGTGCTGCCGAGGCGGCGAACGTCCACATCGACGAGGGCGGGCGCGAGCCCCTCGCGTTCATCATCGCCGCCGAGGCCCTCGCCGCGGAGGGACGCTTCACTGACGCCCGCCGGATGGCGGTTCGGGTCACGGACCGCGCGGGGAGCTGGGAGCTCGAGCGCCTGTTCGCGGGCGAGCGGATGAGCACGATCTGGTCGAGGGATGTCGTGGGTGAGGAGCGACCGGAGCAGTCGCGGCCCGCGACCGGGCATCAACAGGACGAGGTCCGCGGTGCTCGGATCGCGTCCGAGGAGACCGGAGTGCACGACGCCGGCGAGGGAGGATCGGTCCCCCCGGGCGACGAAGTGCTCGCCCGCGACGCGCTTGCCCGCGCCGAGCTCCGATCGATCGAGGAAGGGCTCGCCAGGGGAGATGTCTCCCACGCGACGAGCCGGCTCGCCCTGCTTCTGCGGCTCGGCGGCGACCATGCGTCGGCCGTCCTCGAGCTCGCTGACCGTGTCTCGGCGGTGGTCGGAGAGGCGGGTACCGACGCAGCGGCGATCCAGCTCGTCCGCGTCGACGCGCTCACGGCGCTCGGGCGGGCGGCCGAGGCCGATGACGCACTGACCCGATCGCGGCGCGCGCTGAGCCAGGCCATCCCCAGCGACCCGAGCGAGGAGGCATAGTGACCGAGCGAACCCTCATCCTCATCAAGCCCGACGGCGTCCAGCGCCTGCTCGTCGGCCGGATCCTCGCCCGGTACGAGGAACGTGGCCTCAAGATCCTCGGGCTCAAGCTGCTCCGCGCGGATCGCGCGCTCGCCGAGCGGCACTACGCGGTCCACCGCGGGAAGCCGTTCTACGCCGGCCTCGTCGAGTTCATCACCTCCGGCCCGCTCGTCGCGCTGGCTGTCGAGGGCCCGAACGCGATCGCGGTCGCGCGCGCCACGAACGGCGCGACGAGGCCGGTCGAGGCCGGTCCGGGGACGATCCGCGGCGACTTCGCGCTCGAGGTGGCGCAGAACATCGTCCATGCGTCCGACGCGGCGGAGACAGCGGAGAGTGAGCTTGCGATCTGGTTCCGGCCGGACGAGCTGGTCGAGTACGGCCGGGATATCGACCACTGGGTGCTCGCAGCCGACGACTGATCGGACGCGGACGGGAGCGACGGTCAGGGAAGTGGCGAGGCGGGACCGGGAGCGCCGGATGCGCCGGATGCGACGTTGCCATACCGCGGGGTTTCGAGGACCCCGAGCGACGACAGCGGCCAGTAGCGGAGCCACGCGCGGCCGATGACGCTCGAGCCGGGGACGGGACCGAACATGCGCGAGTCGGTGGAGTTGGACCGATGGTCGCCGAGGACGAAGAGGGAACCGTCGGAGACGGTGAAGCTCGACTCCGGGTCGGAGGTGTCGGTCGTATCACCGTCCTTCACGTAGGGCTCCCGTAGCGGCTGCCCGTTCACGAACACCCTGCCGTCCTTGATCGCGACCCTGTCGCCGGGAACGCCGATGACCCGCTTGATGAACGGCGTCCTTCCCTCGCCGACGTCTGGTTGCTGGAAGACGACGATGTCCCCGCGCTTGTAGGAGTCGAACCGCGGCGTGAGCTTGTCCACGAGGACGTACTGGCCCGGCTCCAGCGTGTCCTGCATGCTCTGCTGCTCGACCCGGTACGGCTGCGCCACGAAGTTCTGGATCAGGAAGAAGATGACGACCGTCAGGATCAGCGTTTCGGCGATCTCCAACAGGCAGCCGAGCGAGCCGCGGTTCACAAGGACGGGAGTATAGGCGGGTGATCCACAGCCGATCCCCTCGGCGCTACGCGTCCGCCCTCGCGTCCCGTCACGCACTTCGCAGAGCCGGCATCGTCTTCGCCCTCGTGGTCCTCGGCGTCTTGCTCGCGGTAGCCACGCTCGTCGACCGGCGCCCACCGAGGGTGCAGTGGATCACCGTCACTCGCACCACGGACGACGGACGCCTCGCGATGACCCTCGCCACCCTGAGCGTCGAGTTCAGCGAACCCGTGGAGCCCGACACCGTGGAGTCTCGGTTCCGTATCGAGCCGGCAGTAGCCGGAACGCTCTCGTGGGACGGCGATCGACGCGTGATCTTCACACCGGATCAGAAGCTGCCGCTCGCGACGCAGTTCCGGGTGCTCGTCGACGAGGGGTTCACGGACCTGCAGGGGAACCGGAGCGAGGGTGGTCCCGCGAGCTACGAGTTCGCCACCGTCGGCCCCCCGTCACTCGCCGCCAGCGCGCCCGCGTCGGGAGATGTCGCCGTCCCGCTCGAGGCCCCCATCAGCCTCACCTTCGACCGGCTGATGGAGACGCAGCTCACCCTTGACGCCGTCCGGATCGAGCCTTTCGTCTCTGTCGTACCCACGTGGCGCGGAAGCACGCTCGTGCTCACCCCGACAAAGCAGCTCTCGCCCGGCACGAGGTACCAGGTCCGGGTGGGACCCGAGGCGGTCGACACCGACGGCAACAGCCTGGCGGCGCCGGCCAGCGTGACGTTCACGACCATCGCGACAGGCCTGCAGGTGCAGCTGCTACAGCCTGCTGACGGGTCCGCGGGAGCGCCACTCACCGGGCCGATCGCGGTCGTGTTCGACCGGCCGCTCGATCAAGCCTCCGCGCGCACCGCGATCCGGCTGACACCTCCGGCTACCGGAAGTGTCCAGGTCGTGCCGCTACCCTCCGACGAGCCCGGTCTTGTGCCGGGCGACGAGGCGCAGCGCAGCCGGGTCCTCGTCTTCACGCCCGACGCTCCGCTGGCGGCGCACACGACGTACACGGTCGAGATGAGCGGCGAAAGTGTCCGCACGGTGTCGGGCGGTGCCGTCGCGGACGATCGGACGTGGACGTTCACGACGGGCGGGGAACGCGGGGCGATCCACAACCAGATCGTGTTCCTCTCGGACCGCGGCGGGATCCAGAACGTCTGGGCGATGAATCCGGACGGTACGAACGCCCGGCAGCTGACGGCCGAGCTGGCGCCGGTGACCAGCTTCGACGTGAGTGCTGACGGTGGGTCACTCCTCTACGCGTCCGCGGGCACGATCAGGCGACTGACCCTCCCCGCGGGGGGCGTCACGACGCTCACGCCGCCGTCGCTGGCCGAATACGCTCCGCTCGTGCTCCCTGATGCGTCGGCGGTCGTCGTCGGTCGACGGGACCGCGCGACGGGACGCGACGAGGGGCTGTGGCTGCGTCCCCTGGACGACGCCACCGGCGACGGGCGCCGGCTGATCGAGACCGGCGCGCCCGCGCTCGGCTCGTCGACCCACGCCGGCGGGCTCGGGGGTGGCATCCGTGCCGATCCCTGGACGAGACTGGCGGCATCTTCCGGGGACGGGCAGACGTTGCTTCTGACGGACGCGTCCGGCGCTTTGGTCCGGCTCGACCTGTCGACCGGTGCTCGCTCGCCGACGGGTCTGCGAGACCCGATCGGCCCTCCAGCCTGGTCCGCGACGCTGGGAGGATTCCTCGTCGTCGCGACCGGGGAGGCAGGGAGAAGCACGGGCTGGGTCGTCCCCCTCGCCGGCTCTGTCACCGAGGGGCCGTCACTCGGAGGCTGGGCGGCGGTCGGTCCTGAGGGGAGCATCGCTGCGGTGTCCGCCGAGCCGGCCCGCCTCCAGTACAGGTCTTCCCTGGACGCGACGCCGTTCGTGCTGGAGCCCGGCGATGAGCTCCTCGATCGGCAGCCGGCGCTTTCCCCGTCCGGAGACATGGTCGTGTTCGTCCGTGTCCGACCCGAGGCCGCTGATCGTTCTGCCGGTATCTGGGTGGTCGCTCCGGCGGCGGGTGAAGCGAGTCTCCGACGCTTGTCGCCGACGGGGTCCCAGCCCCGCTGGCTGCCGTGAGCGCGCCGTTCGTTTGACCCCGATCGCGGCCGCTTGCTACACTCGGGGGCGCCTGAGACCCTGACGCCCCGGCGTGCCCGGGGCCTTTTCCTTGTGCGACGCGGACCGACCCTGGTGCCGCGCGCGCAACCGCAGGCGCGTCACCCACCCGCTAGGTTTCCCGTGGGCACCGACCAGGAGGCTTCCTTCACGTGCAGATCGCTACCGCGATCCAATGGATCATCCCCATCGCCGGCATCGCGGCCGTCCTGTTCGCGCTCTACCTCGCGCGTGACGTTCTGCGCCGCGATCAGGGCACCACGGCGATGCAGGACGTGGCCGGCACCATCTATGAAGGCGCCGTCGCCTTCATGCGCCGCCAATACCTGACGATCGGCCTGCTCGCGGTCGTCGGCGCGGTGGTCATCGGGGGGATCATCACGCTCGTCGAGACCCGCGAGGTCTCGGAGGTCGAGGGACTGTTCGGGATCGACCTGGGCATCCGGACCGGCGTCGCGTTCCTCGTCGGCGCGGCCGCCTCGATGGCGTCGGGGATCATCGGTATGTACATCAGCGTCAAGGCGAACCTGCGGACGGCCGCGGCAGCGCGTCGGAGCCTCGTCGAGGCGGTCCAGGTAGCGATGCGCGGCGGTGCCGTCTCGGGCTTCCTCGTCGTCGCGCTCTCGCTGCTCGGCGTCTGGGGGATCTTCGCGGCGTACGGAGGCTTCACGAACCCCGCTCAGGCACCCTTCCTCATCGTCGGCTTCGGCTTCGGCGCGTCGTTCGTCGCTCTGTTCGCGCAGCTCGGCGGCGGCATCTACACGAAGGCGGCCGACGTCGGCTCGGATCTCGTCGGCAAGGTCGAGGCGGGCATCCCCGAGGACGATCCGCGGAACGCGGGCGTCATTGCCGACCTCGTCGGCGATAACGTGGGCGACTGCGCGGGGCGCGGCGCGGACCTCTTCGAGTCCACAGCGGCCGAGAACATCGGCGCGATGATCCTCGGCGTCGCGGTCTACGCGATCGCGGTCGCGGCCGGCTGGCCGAACCCCGAGGCGTGGATCTTCTTCCCGCTCGTCGTCCGCGGCTTCGGCCTCCTGGCGACCATCGTCGCGATGTTCTTCATCCGCGGTCGCGAGGACGAGGAGCCGATGCGGATGCTCAACCGCGGCTACTGGGTGACGACCCTCCTGTCGGTCGTCGGGCTCGGCATCACGACGGCCGTGATGATGAACACCGGGACCGACACGACGGGCGCGAACGGCATCCCGGCGTGGGTCTGGATGTTCGGGGCGGGGATCGTCGGCCTCGCGACGAGCGTCGCCTTCGTCTACATCACGCAGTACTACACGGCAGGCTCGTGGCGCCCGGTGAAGGAGATCGCCGAGGCATCCAAGACGGGTCCCGCCACGAACATCATCGCCGGCACTGCCGTCGGGTTCGAGACGACATTCATCACCGCCGTCACGATCGGCATCGCGCTCATGCTCTCGGCATTCCTGGGCCATCAGGCGGGGCTCCAGAACGCGGCCGGGCACAACGTCGGGGCGATCTTCGGGACCGCCGTCGCGACCATGGGCATGCTCATGACGACCGCCTACATCCTGGCCATGGACACCTTCGGGCCGATCACCGACAACGCCGGCGGCATCGCCGAATTCTCCAAGTCCGAGGCAGGCGCGCGGACGATCACGGACCGGCTCGACGCCGTCGGGAACACGACCAAGGCGCTCACGAAGGGCTACGCGATCGCGTCCGCCAGCCTGGCCGCATTCCTTCTGTTCAGTGCGTACATCGACCGGGTCAACCTGATCATCGGGCGCCAGATCGCCAACGGCCGCGAGGGGGTCGCCCTCCTCGACGCGGTCAACCTCGCGAATGTGGGCGTCTTCGTTGCTGCGCTGATCGGCGCGATGCTCGCGTTCTTCTTCAGCTCGCTGGCCATCCGCGCCGTCGGCACGACGGCCCAATCGATCATCGTCGAGGTGCGTCGCCAGTTCCGGGAGATGCCGGGGATCATGGACTACACCCAGCGACCCGACTACGCGCGGGTCGTCGACATCACGACGCGTGCCGCGCTGCGCCAGATGGTGCTGCCGGGGCTGGTCGCGGTCGCGACGCCGGTCGTGGTCGGGCTGCTGCTCGGCCACGAGGCCGTCGCAGGGCTCTTGATGGTCGGGACGATCTCGGGCGTGCTGCTCGCCACCGTGCTCAACAACGGCGGCGGAGCCTGGGACAACGCCAAGAAGTACATCGAGTCGAACAACCTCATGGATGCGCAGGGCAACGTGATCGGCAAGCGGACCGACGCGCATGCGGCCGCCGTCGTCGGCGATACCGTCGGCGACCCGTTCAAGGACACCGCCGGTCCGTCGCTCCACGTCCTCGTCAAGCTGCTCGCGACGATCACGCTCGTCCTGGCGCCACTGTTCATCCGCTGACGCCCTTCGCGACGGGTCGGGCCCCGGCGGGAGGCAAGCTCGCGTGGAGACGCTCGTCCAGGCGGCCGTCATCGGGGTCGTCCAGGGTCTGACCGAGTTCCTGCCGATCTCGTCATCGGCGCATCTCATCGTCCTGCCGCGGCTGTTGGGCTGGAACGACCCGTTCCTCAACAGCGCCGAGTTCGACGTGATGCTGCATCTGGGCACCCTGGCCGCGCTCCTCGTCTACTTCTGGCGCGATCTCACGCGGCTCCTCGTCGCCGGGCTCGCCTCGATCCGCGACCGGCGGATCGGCGACGACCCTGAACGGCGGCTCGCGTGGCTGCTGCTCGTGAGCGTCATCCCAGCGGCGCTGCTCGGGGTCGCGCTCGAGGAGTTCTTCGACACGTTCTTCCGACAGGCCCTCGTCACGGTCGCCGTTCTGGTCGCCGCAGGTGCCGTGCTGCTCTTCCTCGGCGAGCGCTTCGCGCGCCAGGAACGAGGACTCGACCGGCTCCGGTCCTCGGACGCCGTCGCGATCGGCATCGCCCAGGCGCTCGCGCTGTTTCCGGGGATCAGTCGCTCGGGGGTGACGATCGCGGCCGGGTTGTTCCTCGGGCTCGAGCGTGCCGCCGCTGCGCGGTTCGCGTTCCTGATGGGAACACCGATCATCGCCGGCGCGGGCCTGTGGAAGCTGCGCGCTCTGGCAGCCGGCGAGGCGGTACCGTTCGACCCGGCTGTATTGGCCGCGGGCATGATCGCTGCCACCGTCTCGGGCCTGCTCGCGATCGGCTTGCTGCTCCGCTACCTCCGTCGCCACACGACGGCCGTGTTCATCGGGTACCGAGTCGTGTTCGCCGTGCTCGTCGCGGTGGCCGCCCTCGCGGGCCGGTGACACTCCGGCGGCGGTCGCACGTTTGACGCGCCACTGGCCCCCGCCTAGAATCCGCGCTCCCTGGAACTCCCGTTCGCGATCGAGGGTGTCGTGAGCCGGGGGTTCTTGTCATAAAAGGACCGAACCGTGAACAACAAGCCGACCTACCTCTCGAAGGAGGGGTTGGAGAAGCTCCGCCAGGAGCTCGACGAGATGATCAACGTGCGCCGGCCCGAGGTCGCGGCGCGGATCCAGGAAGCGAAACAGCACGGCGATCTCTCGGAGAACGCCGAGTACGAGGACGCCAAGAACCAGCAGGCGTTCATCGAAGGGCGCATCCAGTCGCTGAGCTCCCTCATCAAGAACGCGATCATCATCGACGAGAAGCATTCGACGACGCAGGTCCAGATCGGGTCCACCGTCGTGGTCGAATCGGAGGACGGGCGGGAGACGTACACGATCGTCGGATCGGCCGAGGCGTCGCCGACGGACGGCAAGATCTCGAACGAATCGCCGGTCGGCCGCGCGCTGCTCGGGCACAAGAAGGGGGAGAAGGTCGTCGTCTCCGTCCCGGCCGGAGCGTCGACCTACAAGATCGTCGGCATCAGCTGACATGGCTGCGGCCGGCGCGGCCGCGGTGACGGCTGCCTGATGTACTGGGCCGACGAGGTCGCCGAAGGCGCATCGGGACCTCAGGTCGTCAACGACTCCAAGACGCCGTCGGGGACGGTCCATGTCGGAAGCCTCCGGGGGGTCGTCCTACACGACGCGATCCGTCGCGCCGTGGCGGAGCGGGGCGTCCCCGTGGAACTGCGGTACGGCATCGAGGACCTCGATCCGATGGACGCCCAGGCGCTCCTGACGCCTGACGCCGTCGAGCGATACATGGGTGTGCCGCTCCTCCACGTCCCGCCTCCCGAGGGTAGCCGGGACCCGAACTACGCGCGTCACTTCGCGCGCCTGTTCCTCGAGACGTTCGATGCCCTGGGGATCCACCCTCGCCTGTACTGGATGAGCGAGCAGTACCAGTCCGGAGCGATGGACCCGTACGTGGAACGCGCGCTGGACCGGTCCGAAGTCATCCTCGACATCTATGCGACGGTCAGCACCGTTCGCCATCCACCCGGTTGGCTTCCGGTCCACGTGATCTGTGAGCGATGCGGCCGGAGCGGGACCACGATCGCGAGCGAGTGGGACGGGCGCGAGGTGACGTACGAGTGCCGGCCAGACCTCGTGACGTGGGCGGTGGGGTGCGGGAACCGCGGCCGTGTGTCACCGTTCGGCGGTCGCGCCAAGCTCGTCTGGAACGTCGAGTGGCCCGCGCGGTGGGGGCTGCTGAGCGTGACGATCGAGGGCTGCGGCAAGGACCTCGCGACCGCCGGTGGTTCGCGGGACCGTGCCGATGCGATCAGTCGGCGCGTCTTCGACCGCGAGCCGCCGATCAACGTGCCCTACGAATTCCTGAACATCGGCGGGCGGAAGATGGCCACCAGCAAGGCGCTCGGTGCTCCTGCACACCGGATGGCCGACGTCCTCCCGCCGGAGGTGCTTCGTTTCCTGTTCCTCCGCTACCGCCCGAACCGCGCCATCGACTTCGATCCGTCGGGCGACACGATCCCCCGCCTGTTCGACGAGTTCGATCGGATCGCCGACGCCGCCGCCGGCCGACCGACGCGCGGAGAGCTCCCTCCGGATCCCGAGCGGATCTTCCGCATGAGCCTCGTCGATCCGGACGCCGACCCCGCCATCGAGGCGGCTCGCTACCGGCCGCCCTTCGGCCACCTCGCGCTTCTGCTCCAGGTGCCCGGGGTCGACCTCGAGGAGCGGTTCGCGGCCGAGAAGGGGGCGCCGCTCGACGAGGCGGAGCGCGCCATCCTCGTGGCGCGGACGCGCACGGCACGCACCTGGCTCTCCGATTTCGCCCCCGACCAGGCGCGGCTCGAGGTGCAGCGGGCCCTGCCGCAGGCGGCCGGCGGGTTGAGCGAGGTGCAGCGGACGTTCCTGCGGCGGTTGGCTGACGCGGCCTCCTCCGAGCCACCGCGTTCCGGCGAGGCGTGGCAGACGCTGATCTTCGGGATCTCCAGACTGGAGGGTCTTCCCCCGGGGAACGCGTTCGGTGCCCTCTACCTGTCGTTCCTCGGCCGTCCGAACGGCCCGCGGGCGGGGTGGCTGCTCGCGTCGCTGGCACCCGAGTTCGTGATCGACCGCCTCCGCGAGGCCGGCGGCGCGCTCGCCGTCCGAGAGCCGGCGGGCACATGAGCGTCGGACTTCAGCGGCTTCGCGAGGACGCGGAGCGGCTCCGGCGGGGCGCCATCGACAAGGGGGAGGATCCGGCCGCGGTCGACGCCGCCCTCCGACTCGACCGACGCCGACGGGCGCTGCTCGGCGAGAGCGACCGGCTCAAGGCACAGCGGAACGACGCGAGCCGGGGGATCGGCGATGCCATCAAGGGTGGGGCGGATCCAAGAGGGGCGGAGGTGGCGGAGCTCCGCGAGCGTTCGACAGGCGTGAGTCGACGGATCGCGGAGCTCGAGCGTGAGCTCCAGTCGATCGAAGCGGAGCTCGAGGAGGTGCTGCTCCGGATCCCCAACCCGGCCGACCTCGATGTCCCGGTCGGGGGCGAACAGGCGAATGTGGTGGTCCGGACGTGGGGGGAGCCAGCCAGGCACATGGAGGATGGGCAGGGGGGGTCGTCGTGGGAGCGACGACCGCACTGGCAGGTGGCGGAGGCGCTCGGGATGTTGGACCTCGCTGCCGGTGCCAAGGTGACCGGCTCCGGGTTCCCGATGTACCGGGCAGCCGGGGCCGCACTCCAGCGCGCGCTCATCGACCTGTTCCTCTCGATCCACACGCGCGAGCACGGGTTCGTCGAGATCTGGCCGCCGGCCGTGGTCAATGCGGCGTCCGCACGCGGGACGGGTCAGATCCCGGACAAGGAGCACCAGATGTATGTCGTCGAGCGAGACGACCTCTACCTGGTGCCGACGGCCGAGGTCCCGGTAACGAACATCCACCGGGACGAGATCCTCGACGCCGAGAGGCTGCCGATCCGCTACGTCGCGTACTCGCCCTGCTTTCGCCGTGAAGCCGGAGCGGCAGGGAAGGACACTCGGGGGATCCTGCGGGTCCACCAGTTCGACAAGGTCGAGATGGTGTCGTTCGAGCGCCCCGAGGCGTCAGGCGCGGCGCTGGAGTGGCTCACCGGATGTGCCGAGGTCCTGCTGCAGCGGCTCGGGCTCGCGTACCGGGTGGTCCTGCTCGCGACGGGCGAGATGGGTGTGACGCAGGCCAGGACGTACGACCTGGAGGTCTGGGCCCCGGGGGTGGAGCGGTGGCTCGAGGTCAGCTCCGTCTCGAACTTCCGCGACTACCAGGCACGCCGGATGAACATCCGCTGGCGCCGCGAACCCGGCGCGAAGCCGGAGATCCTCCACACGCTGAACGGGTCGGGCCTGGCGCTCGCACGGACGGTCGCCGCGCTCCTCGAGGTGTACCAGCAGCCGGACGGGACGCTTCGCGTGCCCGACGTCCTCTGCCCGCACATGGGCGTCGAGCTGATCCGACGCTGAACGGACCGCCGGCGCCCGGTCTGTGTTCCTCGTGCCATCACGGCCGCCGTGTCGCCTCGCGGCGTGGCAGTGTCTTCTGGCTGTGCGACCGCTCGCGCACCGACCCGCGCTTCCCTCGTTACCCCCAACTCCCCGGCGTGGCCTGCACGGGCTACGAGCAGGTTCCGCTAGGGCCGCCGTCGAGGCCGGGCTCGGATCGCCCGTGATGCCGTGGACATCGACCGGCTGTCTATACTCGGCGCGCCGGAGAGGTGGCCGAGTGGTTGAAGGCGGCGGTCTTGAAAACCGCAGGGTGAAAGCCCCGGGGGTTCGAATCCCTCCCTCTCCGCCAGCCGAGCCGCTGACGGGGTGGGACGCAGGCAGCCGGCCAGAGCGTCCGGGAGGCGATGGGACGATGCCTTGACCAGCCGCGCCATGGCCGCGTTCGCGGTCACGCTCGTGTTGATCCCGCTGGTCGTCGCGGGCGCCATCCTCCTCACGCTGCCGTCGCCCAACGCGTCGACCAGGGGGGCGGCCGACGCCATCGAGTCGCCGTCGGTGGCGGCCATCGCCCAGACTCCCTCACCGCCGCCAGCGACCTCTTCGCCCCCCCCCGCGCCGACTCCCTCCGCTACCCCGCGGCCGACGCCGAGCCCGACACCCAGGAGGGTCGAGGTGGGGCTGGGCGAGCCGGCATTGATCAGGGTCAAGGGTGAGGCCGTCGGGACGGTCGCGGCGGTCGGGTACAAGCACTCGAGCAACGACGGTGACGTCGTACTCGTGGTGAAGGTGCGCTACGAGATGATCGAGAGCTTCGAGTACGACGACGACGACTGGACGGCGCGCTCCGACGACGGTGATGTCTACGAGCTCGCACCAGACCAGCGCGAGCCCGCGCTCGACGAAGGGACGATCGAAGCCGGGGAGGAGGAGGAGGGCTTCCTGACGTTCGACGTGCCGCGCCTCGGCGCCGCCGACTCTGTGAGCTACCGCCCGACCGGGACCTCCACCATCATCGAGGTCGACCTCAGCGACTGACGGCGCCGCTGGCGCTCCTCCCGACGCGCGCCGCCCTGCCTGCCGCCGACAGCACCCGCCGCGCGACCGACGGCGAGACCGTCGAGATCGCCTCCAGCGTGGACGCGAGCTCGTCCTCTGGGAGCGAACCGAGCAGCCGCAGCAGCCGGTCGAGCGTCTCGTCCGAGAGGCGCGCGAGGACCGCGAACCCGCGCGCGATCTCTGCCGTTTCGGCGCGTGCCACCAGCCCCACCGCACGATCGAACAGGCGCACGAACCCGAGGAACTCCGTGAGCCAGTCCCGAAGGCGAGTGATCTCGGGGTCGTGTGGCGACGCGGTCTCTGCCGCTCTCGCGTACGAGAGGCACGTCTCGATCAGCGGGATGACCGGATCGCTCTCACGCTGCTTGCGCTGCTCTGCGATCCGCTGGAACCACAGCCAGTGGTCGCCGGCGACAGCGAACGCGGTGGCGGTCGGTCCGCGCCGTCCGGTCCGGCGCGGGTCCGGAACACGCTCGATCAGTCCCCACGACTCACACTCGGCAAGGGCGATGCTTGCCGCGCGGTGACTCATCTCGAGCGACTGGCGGATCTCGCGCTCCGTGAGGACGCCGCCGTGGGCGAGCAGGTATCCGTGCACCCTCGCGACGGACGGTTGCACGCCCCAGACGGCGCCCATCCGCCCCCACGCGTCCGCGAAGGCGAGGCGGATCTCCTCGGCGGAGCGTGCATGACGGAGGTCTGTGGCTGAGGCCTGCGCCGTTCCAACGACTGCTGTCGACGCCATCCGAGCCACGATAGCAGGACCCTGCGTGTCCTTGACTGGTCCGGAAGCCCCGCCTAGACTCGCGGCTCACACCCGTCACGGATCGACCTTTCGTCTGCGCGGCGGAGGTCGATCTTTTTTTCCGGCCACCGCCGTCCCAGGGAGGATCCTTGATGCCCGCGCCCATCCCGCGCACCTACCTCCCCGGGCCGTTCATCCCGGGTTGCGACGGGCGCCGTTCGTGAGCGATCTCGTGCGCGCGGCACTCGCGCGGATCGCAGGGGGAGGACAGCTGCGCCGAGACGAGGCGCGGCAGGTGATGGACGCGGTCATGGACGGCGAGGCGACGTCCGCGCAGCTCGCCGGTCTGCTGGTCGGGCTCCACGTCCGGGGCGAGTCGGTCGACGAGCTGACAGGCTTCGCGGAGGCGATGCGAGAGCGGGTCCTGTCCGTCGTCGCGCCGCCGGGGACGATCGACGCGTGCGGCACCGGCGGGGACACGAGTCAGACGTTCAACATCTCGACCGCGGCGGCGCTGGTCGTGGCCGCCTCCGGCGTGCCCGTTGCGAAGCACGGCAACCGCGCGGTGACGTCTCGATCGGGCAGCTCGGACGTCCTCGACGCCCTGGGGGTGACGGTCGATCAGCCGCCGGAAGAGGCGCAGGCGTCGCTCGAGCAGGAGTCCTTTGCGTTCCTCTTCGCGCCGAGGTATCACCCCGCGATGCGCCACGCGGCCCCGACACGACGCGAACTCGGCGTCCGCACCTGCTTCAACCTGATCGGCCCGCTGACGAACCCGGCCGGCGTCGTCCGCCAGGTCGTCGGAGTGTCCGATCCCGCGATCGCGCCACGCATCGCCGAGGTGCTCCTGGCCCTCGGCGTGGAGCGGGCGTTGGTCGTGCACGGCGATCGGATCGACGAGTTGCCCCTGGACGGCAGCGGAGTCCGGTACGACGTGCGCTCTGGGAGCGTGACGCGGCGAACGGTGAGCCCCGAGGAGGCAGGGCTCGAGCCGGCGCCCACCGAGCGCCTCGGTGGCGGTACGCCAGCCGAGAACGCGCGATCGGTCGAGGCCATCCTGCAGGGACGTCGGGGACCGGAGCGCGACGTGGTCCTGTTGAACGCGGCGGCCGCACTCGAGGTCGCGGGGCGTGCGGACTCGCTCCGGGACGGTGCAGCGCAGGCGGCTGAGACGATCGACTCGGGCGCCGCCGCCGACCTCCTCGCCCGCCTCCGCAGACGCCGCAGCCGGCTCGAAGCCGGTGACAGGAAGGCGGAACGCCGGACCTCGAGGACACCGACGGCAGGGACGGTGCGGTGACGGAGCTGCTCCAGCGCGGGGGCGGACGCCATCTCGGGCAGCTCCGGTCCGAGGACGGTAGCGGCCGCCAGAAGCGGGCGGGTCCATCGGTGCTCGACGAGATCGTGGAACGGCGCCGAGCCGACGTGGAGCGCGAGCTACGCCTCGTCGCGGCCACGGAGCTTCGAAAGCAGGCCGAGTCGGCACCGCCTCCACGCGACGCGCTCGGTCCACTGCTCGACCCCGGGCTCCAGCTCATCGCCGAGATCAAGCGGCGGTCGCCATCCGCGGGGCGACTCGCCGCGCCCGACGGCGATATCACGGGACGAGCGCGCGCCTACGAGAGGGGAGGCGCCTCGATCGTCTCGGTCCTGGTCGAACCCCACTGGTTCGGCGGCTCCCTGGCCGATCTGCACGCCGTGCGCGCCGTCGTGGGGTTGCCGGTGCTCGCCAAGGAATTCGTCGTCGACGCCCGGCAGCTTCTGCTGCTCCGGGCGGCCGGCGCGGATCTCGTCCTCCTGCTCGCTGCTCTCCACCCAGCGCGACGGCTCGCCGCGCTCGTCGAAGAGGCCCTGTCGCTGGGGCTCGAGCCGCTCGTGGAGGCTCATGACGCGCGCGACCTGGAGCGAGCCCTACTCACGCAGGCCCGGCTGATCGGGGTCAACAACCGGGATCTCAGGACGCTCGCCGTCGACGCCGAGCGCGCGGAGCGCCTGAGGGAGCAGGTCCCCGGGGACCGTCTCGTGGTCGCCGAGTCCGGCGTTCGCTCACCCGCGACGCTGCGCGGGTGGCGGGCCCTCGGCTTCGACGCGGCTCTTGTGGGCGAGGCGTTGATGACAGGTGGGGAGGAAGCCGCCGAGATCGCCGCGATGACGGCCGCGTTCGTCGCGGCCGGACGCGACCCCGGGCCCGGGGAGGATCCCGCGGCAGGGGAGCGGGAGCCGGCGATCAAGATCTGTGGGGTGACGGATCGGGCCGGAGTGGCGGCGGCGCTCGCCGCAGGCGCCACGTGGATCGGGCTCAACTTCGTGCCGGGGACGCGGAGGGCGCTGAGTCCCGAGCAGGCGCAGGACCTGCTTGCGTTCGCGCGCTCGTCGGGCCTGACGACCCGAACGCGTCCCGGTAGTCGGTCGACGCGGTTCGTCGGGATCTTCGCCGACGCCGAGCCCGCGGAGATGGATGCACTCGCCGCCCGACTAGAGCTCGACGCGCTCCAGCTGTCCGGTTCCGAGCCGGCCGAGCTGCTCGCGGGCCTCGGCCGACCCGTCTACAAGGTGCTGCATCTTCCCCAGGTGGCGGCGCCGGAGACCGACGGCGCGGCGACCGAACGGAGCGTCTGGCGCGCCGCCATCGCCGCAGCCCGGTCGTACCTGGCGCTGCCGAACGTCGCGGGGATCGTGATCGACACCGCCGATCCCATCGTGGCCGGCGGAACCGGCCGTCGCGCTGACGCGGCCGTTGCCGCCCACGTCGCACGCGAGGTGCCGGTCTGGCTCGCCGGGGGGTTGGACGCCGCGAATGTCGCGGACGCGCTCCGGACGGTCGCCGCGATCGGCGTCGACGTCTCTTCCGGAGTCGAGATTCGCCCCCCTCTGGAGGGAAACGGGCGCGCACCGACCGTGCCGCGCGGCACTGCCGGGTCGTCCGGCTCGCCGCCGGTCAAGGACCCGTACCTCGTTCGCCTGTTCGTCAAGCGCGCTCGCGCCGCGCGAGTGGATCGCCCGACACTGTCGTCCCGTCCCACACCCGTCCACCCCGGTCTTCTCGACCCCGACGAGCGGGGTCGATGGGGCAGTGACCGTCAGTTCGGGGGGCGCTACGTGCCCGAGACGCTCGTGGCGGCACTCCTCGAGTTGGAGGCGGCCTACGCGAAGCTCCGCGACGATCCCCGGTTCTGGGCGCATCTCCGCGAGGCGGGGCGGGACTACGTCGGCCGGCCGTCCCCCATCTACCGAGCAGACCGTCTCGCGAGGGAGATCGAGCGACGCGCCGGCCGACACGCTGCGGGACGGCTTCGGCTGTATCTGAAGCGCGAGGACCTGAACCACACGGGCGCGCACAAGATCAACAACGCGCTGGGCCAGGCGCTGCTGGCGCAGCGACTGGGCAAGTCCGAGGTGATCGCAGAGACCGGAGCGGGCCAGCACGGCGTCGCGACGGCCACGGCGTGCGCCCTCCTCGACCTCCGCTGCCGCGTCTACATGGGCGCCGAAGATATCCGGCGACAGGCGCCGAACGTCCTGCGGATGCGGGCTCTCGGCGCCGAAGTCCGCCCGGTAACGAGCGGCAGCGCGACCCTCAAGGACGCGATCAACGAAGCGATGCGTGACTGGGTCACGACCGTCCGGACGAGCCACTACGTCCTCGGGTCGGCGGTGGGGCCACACCCGTACCCGACCATCGTGCGCGACCTCCAGCGCGTCATCGGGGACGAGGCGGCGGCACAGGTCCGAGCGGTTGAGGGACGCCTGCCGGACGCCGTCGTCGCCTGCGTCGGCGGCGGCTCGAACGCGATCGGCATCTTCAGACGCTTCATCGGGGAGCCGACTGTTCGGCTCGTCGGGGTCGAGGCGGCAGGTTCCGGGATCTCGAGCGGGCGGCACGCCGCCGCCCTGGCCGGTGGCACCCCGGGTGTCCTGCACGGGTCGCGGTCGTACCTGCTGCAGGACGCAGACGGCCAGGTCATGGAAGCACACTCCATCAGCGCCGGCCTCGACTACCCGGGGATCGGCCCGCAGCTCTCCGCCCTCTACGATGCCGGGCGCCTCGAGATCCTGGCCGCGACCGACGCCGACGCGCTCGAGGCGCTGCGCCTCCTGACGCGAGCCGAAGGGATCATCCCGGCGCTCGAGCCGTCGCATGCGATCGCTGTCCTGCCGCGGCTGCTCCAGGGCGAGGTGACTCCACCGCTGGTGCGCGACCCGCTGGTCCTCGTGGGCCTTTCGGGCCGCGGCGACAAGGACCTCGACGCCCTCACCATCGACCCGTGACGGTCCGCGCCGACCCTGCGGCCGGCGGCGGAACGAACGCGACGCCCGGAGCAGCGCGCATCCGTGCCGCCTTCGACCGGGCGCGCGGCGCAGGCCGTGTCGGTCTGGTCCCGTACGTCGTCGCCGGATACCCCGACGCGGAGACGAGCCGCCACGCCGCACTCGCCGCGATCGACGCCGGCGCCGATCTGCTCGAGATCGGGCTTCCATACTCGGACCCGCTCGCAGATGGCACGACGCTCCAACGGGCCTCGGCAGCCGCGCTGCGTGCCGGCGCCGATCTGGCGCGGTCGCTCGAGCTGGTGGCGCGGGTCCACGCAGAACGCCCGTCGAGCCCGCTCGTGCCGATGGCGTACGTCAACCAGGTCCTCGGGCGTGGCGAGCCGGTCGCCGCGCTCGCCGCGCTTGCCGACGCGGGCGCGAGCGGGCTCATCCTCGCCGATCTGACCCCCGACGAAGGGGAGGCGATCGAGGCGGCGGCCCGAGCTGCGGGCCTCGCGCTCGTCTACCTCGTGACCCCCACGACGCCCGTTGAGCGCCGCGAGCGCATCGCGATGCGGAGTGGCGGATTCCTATATGGAGTCTCGCTCGTAGGCGTGACCGGCGCCCGCCGCTCGCTTCCGTCCGGGGTCTCCCGCTTCGTCCGCGAGACGCGGGCCGTGAGCCGCGTTCCGGTCGCGGTCGGGTTCGGCGTTTCCAGGCCGGCCCACGTCCGCCAGCTCGCTTCGGTCGCCGACGGCGTCATCGTGGCGAGCGCGCTCGTCGACGCCC
>JADDQH010000060.1 GCA_016781485.1 Chloroflexota bacterium
ATCACTACCTGGCGCGTCTGCGGGTCCGAGGCGATTCGGTCACGACGCTGGAGCCCGCGTGTCTGCTGCCACCGAGCCACTCCGTTGCCGCAGCCGCCGGCGGCCTGCGCGTCGTCGCGGTCGACCTCGCGGACAGGAGGCCGCTCGTGGATCCGGGCGCCGCGCTTCCGACGGACGCGCTCGAACGCGGTGAGGCCGCCGTCTCGCGCGTCGGCGAGGCTCTGCTCGCGCTCGGTGCCCGCGCGCTCCGAGAGGGGCGTGAGCACGACGTCCGGACGCTCGTCCCCGCTTACGTCGCCCTTCCGCGCGGAGTCACGGAAGCGGCAGCAGGGCTGGCATGGTCGCCCGACCTCCGCTGAGGTTCACGATCGACACGATGGAGCTGGCCGACATCCCGGCGGTCCACGCGATCGAGCGCCAGAGCTTCCCCGTCCCGTGGCCCGCGTACGCGTTCCGGCAGGAGCTGGAGGCGAACCGGTTGGCGCGGTACCTCCTGGTGCGCGCAGGCGACCGGGTGGTCGCGTACGCCGGGCTGTGGCTGATGGTGGGTGAGGCGCATGTCACCACGTTCGCTGTCCTCCCCGACTGGCGGCGACAGGGCGTCGGCCGGCGGCTGATGCTGGCGCTCCTCGATCTCGGCCGCGAGCTCGGGGCCGAGACGGCGACCCTCGAGGTCCGCCTCTCCAACCTGGCCGCGCGTCGCCTGTACGAGCAGTTCGGCTTTCGTCCCGTCGGGATCCGGCCGCGCTATTACTCGGACAACAACGAGGACGCGTTGATCATGACGACCGACGCCCTCCGCTCCCGCCCCATGCAGGCACGCCTCGCGCATGTCGCCCGGCTGGTCGCCCAGGACGACGAGGAGGCGGCGATCGCGGGCATCGGTCCGGAGGAGGGCGACACCCCCGAGCGCCGCGGATCGGGCGTCGGGTCGGACGAGCCATGACGAGCGGACGGATCATCGCCGTCGAGACCTCGTGTGACGAGACGGCGGTCGCAGTCGTGCAGGAGGGTCGACGGATCGTGGCGAACGTCGTCGCGAGCCAGGTCGCCCTGCACGCCGCGACCGGTGGCATCGTGCCCGAGGTCGCCGCGCGAGCACACCTGCGCTGGATGATCCCGGTCCTCGAGGAGGCGGAGCGACGATCGGGGATCTCGGACTGGTCGGACGTCGAGGCCGTCGCCGTCACAGAGGGTCCGGGGCTCGCGGGGTCGCTGCTCGTCGGGATCACGATGGCGAAGACGCTCGCGTACGTCCACGGCCTGCCGCTCGTACCTGTGAACCACCTCGAGGGGCACATCTACGCGGCGTGGCTGCTCGACCACGACGACCCCGACCGCCCTGCACCGGAGTTCCCCGTCGTCGCGCTCGTCGTCAGCGGCGGCCACACGTTCCTCGTCGAGATGACGGACCACCTCACCTACCGCCTGCTGGGGCAGACCGTGGACGACGCGGCCGGGGAGGCGTTCGACAAGGTCGGCCGGCTGCTGGGCCTCCCGTATCCGGGAGGCCCCGCCATCATGCGCGCTGCCGCCGCGGCGCAGCGCAGGGACCGGCAGTTCCCCCGGGCGTGGCTCGGAGAGACCTTCGATTTCAGCTTCAGCGGGTTGAAGACAGCGGCGCGGCGCGCGATCGAGGCAGAGGCAGGCGCGTCGGTGGACGGATCGAGCAATGGCGAGGGGCCGGGGGTGCGCCCGGGTACGCGCGCCGAGACCGCGGAGAACAGTGATGGGCTCCCCGAGCCGGTCGTCGCCGAGCTCGCGTACGCGTTCCAGGAATCCGTCGTCGACGTGCTCGCCACGAAGACGGGTCTAGCCGCGGAACGCTGCGCGGCGCGGACCATCATCCTTGGCGGAGGAGTCGCGGCGAACACCGTCCTCCGCGACCGGATCGCCGCCCGCGCCGCCGCGCTCGGCATCCCTCTGGTCGTCCCGCGTCCCGCGCTGTGTACGGACAATGCCGCGATGATCGGCGCAGCGGGGTTCTTCCGGACTCGCGCCGGCACCCGCGCGCCACGTGACCTCGACGCGCGACCGTCCCTGAAGCTGGCGGTTTGAGCCTCGCGCCGGCCACGTGATGACGACTGACGCGCTCGACCCCGCGCGCCTCGGCGCCGAAGCGCTCCGCCGCTACCTTCGCCGGGAAGGTCTCGACGCGCGCAGAACATTCAGCCAGAACTTCCTCATCGATCGCGAGGTACTCGAAGCGATCGTCGACGCGGCTGCCCCGCAGCCGGGTCGTCGGATCCTCGAGATCGGGCCCGGGCTCGGCGTCCTGACCGGCGCTCTGCTTGCGCAGGGCGCGGCGTTGACCGCGGTGGAGGTCGACCGGCGACTCGTCGAGCACCTTCGGGGGCGGTCGGCGGACGCGATCGACCTCGCGATGCGCGAGCCGCACGCCGCGCGTAGCCTGCGGCTGGTCGAGGGCGATGTCCTCGACATCCCGATCGCGTCGATCGTGGAACCCCCGTACGACCTCGTCGCGAACCTGCCGTACCACATCACCAGCCCCGTCCTGCACCACGCGCTCGGCGCCGAGCCGCGCCCCGAGCGATTCGTGCTGATGCTCCAGCGAGAGGTCGCCGAGAGGATCTCCGCTCGTGCCGGCGGGATGAGCTACCTGTCTGTGTTCGTGCAGTATCACGCGGACGTCCGGATCGTCCGGGTCGTGCCGCCATCGGCGTTCGAACCCTCTCCGGCGGTCGACTCCGCGGTCCTCGCGGGCATCACGCGGCCCCCTCGCCTCGATCGCGAGGCGGAGCAGGACCTATGGCGGCTGGTCCAGGCGGGATTCCGCGAGCGCCGGAAGATGCTCCACAACGTCCTGCCGCGGCAGCTGCCCGCGGTGGGTCGCGACCGCTTCGTGGCGGCGCTCGACGCGGTCGGCATCGCGCCGGACCGACGACCGCAGACGCTCACCGTCGAGGAATGGCTGGCTCTCGCGTCCGAGCTCGGGCCGCTCCCGCGTTGAGCGGCAGCGAGATCGTGGCGCCGGAGCGCGGGGGTATCACGCGTCCGGATCGGAAGCCCCGACCTCGTCCCCCGCTCCTCGAGACGCCCGCCTTCGCGAAGCTCAACCTGACGCTCGCGGTGGGGTCCCGTCGGGGGGACGGGTTCCACGATCTGCGCTCGATCTTCCTGCGGGTCGGCCTGAGCGATCGCTTGGTGGTCGCTCTCCGAGGCGAGATCGAGGGCGACGTCGGTCCGGACACCCTCGAGGTGCGGGGCGACCCGCGGTGCCCCGTGGAAGACAACCTCGTGCTGCGAGCCGCGGCTCTGCTTCGCGCGGGGACTCGGGGACCGCTTCCGCCGCTCGCCTTTCGCCTCGAGAAGGCCATCCCGGTGGGCGCGGGTCTGGGCGGAGGCAGCTCCGATGCTGCCGCCGCGCTCGAGCTCGCCGGGCGCGCGTGGGCGCTAGCGCACGCACCGGCGGAGGTCCTGGAGCTCGCTGCCCGGCTCGGCTCGGACGTCCCGTTCTTCGCGATGGACGTGCCAGCCGCACTCGTGGAGGGTCGTGGAGAGAACGTCACGCCGCTCCCGGCGGTGCGCGGTCGACTCGGCGTCCTTCTCGTGACGCCGCCTGCGCGGCTCTCGACCGGCGCGGTGTTCGCGGCCTTCGACAAGCTCGGTCCTTCGGGGGACACCGCAGCCCGGATGACCCGACGGCTCGCGGACGCCCTGTCGCGCGGGATGGACGCGCCGCAGCTCGTGGACGAGGCCGCGTCGCTGCGTCGAGCGAATGACCTCTGGCCGGCCGCGACCCAGCTGCAGCCCGAGTTGGAGGGACTACGGGATGAGCTCGAGGACCTCCTCGAGCGCCCGATGTTGCTTTCGGGGTCCGGACCGACGCTGTTCGCGCTTTATCCTTCGCGCGTCGACGCGGCGAACGCGGCTCGCGCATTGACCGGGCGGAGCCGTCCGCGATCGATGGGGGCGTTCATCGCCTCGACCGACCTCACCGTCCCGGACCGCCCCTGGAGCAGACGATGACGCGACGCCACATCTCGACCAGTGCCGCACCCGCCGCGGTGGGCCCCTACAGCCAGGGTATCCAGGCCGAACCCTTCGTATTCTGCTCCGGGCAGATCGGGATCGACCCCGGGACCGGCGAGTTGGTCGAGGGCCTGGAGGCGCAGACCGAGCGGGCGCTGCGGAACCTCGGCGCGGTCCTCGACGCCGGCGGCTTGACGCTCAATCACGTCGTGAAGACCACGATCTTCCTCGCCAGCATCGAAGATTTCGGCGCCGTCAACGCGGTGTACGCCCGCTTCTTCAGCGACCCGCCGCCCGCTCGCAGCACCTTCGCAGTCGCCGCGCTGCCGAAGGGAGCGCTCGTCGAGATCGAAGCGGTCGCCGCGCGGGAGACGATGGCGCCGGCGGTCCGGACCGTCGGGGGTGTTCGGACGTGACGGACCTCACCGCGCTTCGCGAATGGCTCGACCGGTACGACGAAGCGTGGCGCAGCAACGACGCGGAGACGGTCGGCTCGCTGTTCACGGCCGACGCTGTCTATCGCTGGCACCCGTGGGAGACGCGGCAAGAGGGCGCTACCGGTCGGGACGAGATCGTCGCGGCGTGGCTGCGGGAACCTGACGACCCGTCGGTGTGGACGCTCGAGTGCGAGCCTCTGGCCGTGGAGGGCGACCTCGGCGTCGCCCGGTGCGTGACGCGATACGGGGCGCACAAAGGGGAGCCGGCCAAGACGTATCACAACATCTGGCTCGTCCGGTTGACGCAGGAACGCATGTGCTCCGAGTTCACCGAGTACTACATGAAGGAGCCCCGAGCATGACCGGAGCTAGAGCGGGTGACGCTCGCGCCTCGGTCGCAGACGCTCGGACCCCTCGTTTGACACCCCGGCCGGCGCGCCCCTAGGCTAAACGCGCATCTGATGCCCAACACGCCTCCATCAGCCGGCGGGTCCGGCACAGCCGAGACCCATCCGGTGCCGCGGACCGCGGCTGTGATCCTCGCGGCAGGCCTCGGGACGCGCATGAAGTCGCGGCTCCCCAAGGTCCTCCACCCGCTGTGCGGCCGCCCGATGCTCGCCTACGTCGTTGACGCTGCGCGCGACGCGACGGGCGCCCGGCCCCTCGTCGTCCATTCCGAGGCGACCGCGAAGATCCGCGAGGTGTTCTCCGGCGTCGCTGACTTCGCGCTCCAGGAGCGGCCACACGGAACGGCCGACGCCGTCCGTGCGGCGCTTTCGTCACTCCCCGCCGGCACCGACGAGATCGTCGTGCTGAACGGGGACAAGCCGCTCCTCACTGCGGCTGTCCTCGTGCGGCTACTCCAGCGACACCGAGCTGAGAGCGCCGCCCTTACGCTCCTGACATTCCGCGTGCCGCCTTCTGCCCCGCACGGGAGGGTCGTCCGCGCGGGCGACGGGACGCCCGTGCGGATCGTGGAGCGAATGGACGATCCCGAGCGGACGCGTCTGGAGTCGTTCGAAGCGAACTCGGGCGTCTACGCTTTCCGGTCGCGCTGGCTCGTCGATGCCCTCGTCCGGGTGCGGCCGTCGCCAGCGAGCGGCGAGCTCTACCTGACGCAGCTCGTGGAGATGGCGCTCGAGGACGGCGAGCGAACGGCGGCCGTCGATGCGACACCCGACTCCACGACGCTCGTGCACGTGAAGGACCGCGTCGATCTCGCCGCCGCCGAGACCGAACTGCGCCGGGTGACGAACGAACGTCACCTCCGCAACGGGGTCACGATGGAGGAGCCGTCGAGCGCGTACATCGACGCGACGGTCGAGATCGCCGAGGACGTCACCCTCGGCCCGAACGTGATCCTGCGGGGCGAGACGCGCGTCGGCCGCGACACGGTGATCGAGGCCGGCAGCGAGATCTTCGACACGGTCATCGGCGAGCGGTGCCGGATCCGGGCGAGCGTGCTCGAGTCGTCGGAAGTCGAGGACGACGTCCAGATCGGGCCGTTCGCGCACCTCCGACCGGGATCGTCCATCGGACGGGGCGCCAGGTTAGGCAACTTCGCAGAGGTCAAGAAGAGCCGGATCGGCGCGGGGACGCAGCAGCACCACTTCAGCTACATCGGGGACGCGACGATCGGGGAACGCGTGAACATCGCCGCGGGCACGGTCACGGCGAATTACGACGGCGAGCGGAAGCTCCGGACGACCATCGGCGACGGTGCATTCATCGGGGTCGACACGATGCTCGTCGCGCCGCTCGAGATCGGGGAGGGTGCCTACACCGGAGCGGGGGCAGTCGTGACGAAGGACGTGCCGCCGGGCAAGCTCGCGGTCGGCGTCCCGGCGCGTATCCGAGAACGACGTGCGAAGAGGAACGGGAGTGACGCCGACTCGAGCCCGCCTTCCGATACCGACGGCGTGACGCTTGCGTCGACCGTGCAGACACCCGAGTCGACCGCGGACGTGAGCGGGTCGAGCGGGGCCGACTCGACCGCCGAGACGTCGGAGTCGACGGCAGGGACGGTCGAGGGCGGACGAGGAGCGCCCTGAGCGTGCTGTTCGACCTCCTCATCATCGCGGTCCTGATCGCCCTCAACGGCGTGTTCGTGGCAGCGGAGATCGCACTCGTCACGATGCGCAAGACCCGGGTCGAGCAGCTCGTGACCGAGGGGAACCGCGCGGCGCGGCGTGTCGAGCGGCTGACGCAGAACCCGAGCCGGTTCTTTGCGGTCGTCCAGGTCGGCGTCACGTTCATCGGCTTCCTCACCGCCGCGTTCGCGAACGAATCATTCAACCTCGATGCGACGTTCGCGTCCATCCCCGCACTCGCCCCCTACGCAACCCTCCTGACGCTCGTGATCATCACCGCCGTGGTCAGCTTCCTCTCGATCATCTTCGGGGAGCTGGTGCCGAAGACCCTCGCGCTCGCGCATGCCGAAGGCTTCGCGCTCCGGCTATCCGGACCGATCGAACTGGTCGATCGGCTCCTCGCGCCGGTCGTCTGGGTCCTGACGCGGGTCACGACCGGCGTCAACCGGATACTCGGGGTCCATGATCGTGAGCAGGACCAGATCAGCAGCGAGGAGCTGAAGATCCTGGTGGAGCGGGGAGGCGAGCAGGGGATCCTCGAGGCCGAAGAGGAACAGATGATCAGCGCCGTGATGGAGCTGGGCGAGCGACGGATCCACGAGGTGATGGTGCCGCGCGTGGACATCGCGGCGGTCCCCTCGAATGCGTCGCTCAGCGACGTTATCGACACCATCGTGCAGCGGGGACACTCGCGGATCCCCGTGTACGAGGACTCGATCGACAACATCGTCGGCATCCTGTACGCAAAGGATCTGCTGCCCTACCTCAAGGGGGTGGACCATCCGCCCGGACTCCGGTCCCTGCTCCGGGAGCCGGTGTTCGTCCCGGAGTCGCGCTCCATCGATGATCTGCTCCACGAGCTTCAGCGCAAGAAGGTCCACATCGCGGTGGTGATCGACGAGTATGGCGGGACCGCTGGGATCGTCACCATCGAGGACCTTCTCGAGGAGATCGTGGGCGAGATCCAGGATGAGTACGACCCGACGGAAGCCCCGATGGTGGAGAAGCTGTCCGACGACGAGGCCCGGATCGACGGGCGCGCGAGCGTCGACGACCTGAAGGAGCTCTTCGACCTACGGATGAACAGCGAGGACGCGGAGGAGTACGACACCGTTGGTGGCCTCGTCTACCACCACGTCGGAGGGATCCCGAAGGCTGGCGACCAGGTGCACGTGGACGGGGTGGTGCTCACGGTCGAGACGACGGACGGGCGACGGGTCGGGAAGGTCCTCGCCGTGCGCCGACGGCCCGACGGGGAGCCAGTCACGGTCAACGGCAACAGCTAGGTCCGCGAACGTCTCCTCTCGTCCCCTTGACGCGCGTTTCCCTGGCCGGGAGGGACCGCGAAGTCAGTCGCTCAGCCGGCGGCAGAGACCGGAGCGGCCCGCGAGTCAAGGCGAAGCCTGGGAAGGACCTCGCGCCCGAAGACCTCGATGAACTCGGGTTGGTTGCGGCCGACGTTGTGCAGGTGGATCTCGTCGAATCCCATGTCGACGTAATGCTGGATGTGCTCGAGGTGGCGGTCGAGGTCCGCGGTCATCAGTACCCGGTTCTTGAAATCCTCGGCTCTGACGAGCTTCGCCATCGCCGCGAAATCCTCCGGGTTCTTGATGTCCTGTTTCGGGAACGGCATCCCGCCGTTCGGCCACTCGCGCACGGCCTGGTCGACGGCTTCCTGGTCGGTTCGCGCCCAGCTGATGTGGATCTGGAGGAGCTTGGGCATGCGCGTATGGTCCTTGCCAGCCTCGCGCGCGCCCTCCTCGAACTTCCCCCAGAGCAGCCCGATCTTTTCGTCCGCCGCGCCTACCGTGATCATGCCGTCAGCCAGCCGTCCGGTCCGCTTCGCGTTGACAGGCCCCGCGGTCGCGACGTAGATCGGGACCCGCTCATCCGGTCGCGTGTAAAGCTTCGCGGACTCGAGCGTGAAGTGCTCGCCGCGGTGCTTGACCACGTTCCCGCTGAAAAGCTTGTTCATGATCTCGATGGACTCGAACATCATCGCGCTGCGGACGCCGATCTCCGGCCATTCCCCGCCGATCACGTGCTCGTTCAGCGCCTCCCCCGCGCCCAGCCCCAGCCAGAAGCGGCCGGGGAACATCGCGCCGAGCGTCGCGGCGGCATGCGCGACCACGGCGGGGTGGTAGCGGAACCCCGGGCAGGTGACCGCGGTGCCGAACGGGAGGGACGTCCCGAGCCCGAGCGCGCCCATGAACGACCACGCGAACGCAGACTGCCCCTGCTGCGGCGTCCACGGATGGAAGTGCTCGGAGACCATGAACCCGGCTTCGAACCCCGCCGCCTCCGCCTGAGCGCACCAGTCGAGCAGGTCCGTGGGGTGGAACTGCTCCAGCATCGCGGCGTACCCGATCTTGACCATCCTGCGGGCCTTCCCTTTCGTCGCGTCATCGTCGTGATCAGTCGCGTCCATCCCAACGAGGCTGAGTGTATCCACGGCGAGTGCCGGGTGGCGGTGGGGGTGCCGCAGCGCCTGCTGGATCCCCTTCGGCGCGGCGGAGGTCCCTCTGGGAGATCGCATCGACCGACCGCTGCTGTCGGCGAACCCGGGCGAGGGACGGAGACGGACCTCAGGCGCCGATCGCGGAAACGACGATCAGCCGCAGGCGCTCCAGCGGCTCGCCTCGCGCGACGCCGGCGCGCTCGAGCTGCACCAGCGCCTCGTCGCGATACGTCCGCGCCTGCTCGCGCGTGTAGTCCCGCGCACCCGCCCGCTCCAGGATCGCTCGCGCCTCCCGGACGTCGGCGGCGCTCACCTCGGGTAGGCGGTAGAGCTGGAGCAGCCGGTCACGGTCGTCGGGGCCAGCGCGCTCCAACGCATATAGCACCGGCAGCGTCTTCTTGTGCTCGGCGAGGTCGGAGGGCTCCTTCCCTGTGGTCTCCTGCTCGCCCCAGATCCCGAGCAGGTCGTCGTTCAACTGGAAGGCGATGCCGAGCGCCCATCCGAAGGCTCGGTACGATCCCACGATCTGCTGGTCGTCGGTCGCGAGCATCGCCCCGGACTGGACCGACGCCGCGATCAGCGCGGCCGTCTTGCGCCCGATCATGTCGAAGTAGTCCTCGACCGACAGGAAGCGGTCGTGTTCCGCCGTCCAGATGTCGAGGAACTGTCCCTCGCTGAGGGCGAGGCACGTCTCGTCGTAGAGGCGCATCAGATCGAGCACCTTCGCGTCCGCGAACCCGAGCTCGCGAAGTCGGTAGAGCGCCATCCGCGAGAGCGTGAAGAGCGTGTCGCCGGTGTTGATCGCCTGCGCGACCCCGTAGACCGTCCAGAGGGTGGCGCGGTGGTGGCGCTGGACGCTCCGGTCCTCGATGTCGTCGTGCACGAGGCTGAAGTTGTGCCCCAGCTCGACCGCGGCAGCGCCCGGGAGGGCCAGCCGGTGATCCCCGGCGATCGATGCGTACGCGAGGAGCCCGAGGAGCGGCCGGAGTCGCTTCCCGCTCGCGCCCTCGCCATCGAGGCCTAGGTGGTAACGGACCATCTCGTACAGCGGCCCCGTCCGCTCGTCCTCGGCCCTCTCGATCACGCGCAGGATCTCCGCCTCCGTGTCGTCGATGAGCGCCCTGAGATCCATCGAGGTCAGCACGGAAACAGGATACCAAGTATTAGCAAGTGAGGGGACCCGGAGGGGTCGTGGAAGCGCCGCTGGGCGAGCCCGACCGAGGGAGCGGTGCGTCGGCGTGGGGGACGCGACCGCGCCGACGCACACGCCTTCCATTCGTTCGATCGGCTGGTATCGGATCGGACGATGTCGCAGGTGTATATGTGGTCGGCGGGTGACATGAGTTTCGATACGCTAGAGCCGTGCCCGCCCCCCGACTCTACAAGACCCCCGCCATCGTCCTCAGCCGCTTCGAGCTCGGAGAGGCAGACCGCGTCCTGACGATCCTCACCCCGCACGACGGCAAGCTCAAGGCGATCGCGAAGGGCGTCCGCAAGCCGACGAGCCGCATCGGGGGATCGCTCGAGCCGTTCTCCGAGCTCGATCTCGTGATCGCGCGTGGACGGACGTTCGACGTCATCACACAGGCGACGGTGGGACACGCTTGGCTCGCGCTCCGCGACCGGCTCGAGTCTGCCGCCACCGCCTGGTACCTCGGCGAGCTCGCGGAACGGGCCGTCGAGGAACGCGCCGCTGCATACCCGGTCTACGCGCTCTTACGTCGCGCCTACCAGCTGCTCGACGACGGAATGGTCCCGGGTCGCGTCGCCCGCTGGTTCGAGTTCAGGCTCGCCGACGCGCTCGGGATGCGACCCGAGGTGGAACGGTGCGTCGAGTGCGACCGGACCCTCGAGGTGGACGACTCGTTCCGGTGGGTGCCCGCGCTCGGCGGTGTGCTGTGCGCGGTGCATCCCGGGCCGCCGGCCGAACACGTCGGGCTGTCACTCGATGCGCTGAAGATCCTCCGCGCGTACCGCCGCCTCGACATCGAGGCGATCGCCGGCCTGCGACTCCGCGCGGAGTCGGAGCTGGAGGTGGAGTCGGCACTCAGAAGGTTCACGCGGCACGTCCTCGAGCGCGACGCACGCTCGCTCGCGTTCCTCGACGAGGTCCGAAGCGCGTCGTGGTCAAGCTGAGCTCCGTCGAGCTCGACCAGTTGCCGTTCGTTTCCGAGCCCGACGCCGACCCGGGATTTCCGCCCGGGTTCTTCGACCGGGTCGACCCGAGCCCCGACGAGCACTTTTACGGCCGGCCGCGGCTCGTGACACACATCGACCGGGAGGCGATCAGGGCCGTCGGACGTCTGTACGACGAACTGGGGATCGACGGCGACGTCCTCGATCTGATGTCGTCATGGATCTCACACTTCCCGCGCACGCCCCGGCGCCTGGTAGGGCTCGGGATGAACGAGTCGGAGTTACGCGCCAACCGCCAGCTGGCCGAGTGGGTCGTGCGGGACCTGAACGTCGAGCCGACGCTGCCGTTCGCGGACGAGACGTTCGACCATGCCCTGTGCTCCGTCTCCGTCGACTATCTCGTGCGGCCCGTCCGGATCTTCACCGAGGTCGGCCGGGTCCTGCGACCGGGCGGCCTGTTCGTCATCACGTTCTCCGACAGATGCTTTCCGACGAAGGCGATCCGCGGGTGGCTCGAGACGGATGACGCCGGGCACGTGGCGATCGTCCGTCGCTACTTCGAGCTGTCGGAGCGGTTCGGCGCGGTGGAGGCGCAGCTTCGTACGGATCCACAGCATGAGGGCGATCCCCTGTATGGGGTGTGGGCGAGGCGCCGGCAGTGACGGTGGACGACGGCCGCGTCGACCGGCGAGGCCTTCGATCGTCGGATGGGTCGGACCGCGTGCGAGAATCCGCTCCCGCGATCGCGTCCACCAGCCTACTGCCGTCCCGCCACCTTGATCGGCCCCCCAGGAGCATCTTCGAGCTGTGACCGCCCTACCCGCCCCGGCCGACCACGACCCGGCCCCGGCCGTCGCCGGCCTCGACACGATCGTGTCCCTCGCGAAGCGCCGCGGATTCGTGTTCCCCAGCTCGGAGATCTACGGTGGCATCAATGCGGTGTGGGACTACGGGCCGCTGGGCGTCGAGCTGAAAAACAACGTGAAGCGCGCCTGGTGGCGCGCGATGGTCCAGGAACGCGACGACATCGTGGGGCTCGACGCGGGGATCCTCATGCACCCCGAGGTCTGGGTCACGTCGGGCCACGTCGAGTCGTTCACCGATCCGATGGTGGAGTGCGCGAACGACAAGCGCCGGTTCCGGCTCGACGAGCTGCCCGGGACCGAGGAGCTCACCGAGACCGAGAAGCGCGATCCGGGCATCGTCGAGAAGCTCGGGCTGAAGTGCCCCGTCGACGGGGGACCGCTCTCGCCGCCGCGTCGCTTCAACCTGATGTTCCGGACGTACATGGGACCGGTCGAGGAGGAAGCCGCGGCCATCTACCTGCGACCTGAGACGGCGCAGGGCAGCTATGTCAACTTCAAGAACGTCCGCGAGACGAGCCGCAAGAAGCTCCCCTTCGGCATCGCGCAGATCGGCAAGAGCTTCCGGAACGAGATCAGCCCCGGCAACTTCGTGTTCCGGATGCGCGAGTTCGAGCAGATGGAGATGCAGTACTTCGTCCGCTCGGAGGACGCCGCCCGGATATTCGACGAGTGGCTGCCCCGCCGGTGGGAGTGGTACCTGCGATACGGCGCCAACCAGGAGCGGATGCGGTTCCGCGAGCACGCGCCGGACGAGCTCGCCCACTACGCGAAGAAGGCGATCGACATCGAGTACCGCTTCCCGTTCGGGTGGAAGGAACTGGAGGGGATCCACAACCGCGGCGACTGGGACCTCTCGCGCCACCAGGCGGCGAGCGGCGAGAACTTGGAGTACTTCGACGCGGCGACGAACGGGTCATTCGTCCCCTGGATTGTCGAGACGGCGGGTGGCCCTGACCGCTGTGCGTTCATGTTCCTGATCGACTCCTACCGAGAGGAGGAGGTGAAGGGCGAGAGACGGGTCTCTCTGGCTCTCCATCCCGAGCTCGCGCCCTACAAGGTCGCCGTGCTGCCGCTGCTCAAGAAGCGGCCGGAGATCGTCGAGATGTGCCAGCGGATCGTGTCCGACCTGCGCCGCGACGTGATGACGGTCTACGACGACACCGCGTCCATCGGCAAGCTCTATCGGCGCCAGGACGAGATCGGAACGCCGTGGTGCGTGACGGTCGACGTGGACTCCCTCGAGGACGGCGCGGTCACGGTCCGAGACCGCGACTCGATGACGCAGGAGCGGATCTCGGCGGATCAGGTCAAGCGCTTCGTCCTCGACCGCCTCGCCACCGCCCGCGGGGGTTGACGGCGTCAACCGGGGATGGCAGCCGGATCGGCGGGTGGTGCGCGGCCGAGCGGCTACGGCTGTGGGACGTTCACTCCCGCGGCGCGCGGCTCCTTGCCTTTCGGCCAGTAGAGCTCCTTCTTCACCTGTGCCTCGGGGAAGCCACGGCCGAGGAGCGTGGCGTCGACGGCGGTGATCATGTCCGGGTTCCCGCAGATGTACGCGATCGAGTTGTCCGGCGTGAGGCTCAGCTCGTCGTAGACGGCGGGGACGATCGACTCGACGCGCCCGACTCGACCCGCCCAGGTGCTGTTCTGGGGCGTCCCCGGCCGCGACACCGTGGGGATGTAGGTGACCGGGTAGGTGCCCTCGGACTGCCAGGCCTCCAGAAGCTCCCGGTAGCCCAGATCATGCTCGTAGCTTGCGCCGTGGAGGACGACAGCCCGGCGGGGCACACCGTCGGCGAGCAGCGTCTTCATCATCGAGATGAACGGCGCGATCCCCGTGCCGCTGCTGATGAACACGTGGATCCGATCGTCGTCCGGTTCCAGCACGAACTTGCCCTTGGGCCCCTTCATGCTCATGGCGTGGCCAACGGGCAGTCGCCACAGCAGCGGGGTGAAGGTCCCGGCGATGACCAGCCGCAGGTAGAACTCGTACCCATCGTGGAGCTCGCGCGCCGAGCTCGCGACGGAGTACGGGCGCTGGACGAGCTTCCCGTTCGACTCGACGCCGATCGTCAGGTACTGGCCCGGCTCGAACATCACCGGCTCGCCGTCGAAGCGGACCCACATGAACGCGAGCGACTCCGTGAGGTCGACGCGTCGGGTCAGCCGCGCGTTGTAGAACCTCGACTCGGCCGCGATGGGCGCCTGGGCGGGCGCGGTGGCGAGTTCCGTCATCGACTCGGATGGTACCTGCAGCCGGGGTAGCATGGGCGCATGTCGCCGGACCTCGGCCGGATCCTGCTGATCGTCGGGCTCATCGTCGCCGGGATCGGGTTGCTCGTCATGCTCGGGGTCCGGCTCGGGAGACTCCCCGGCGACATCGTGATCGAGGGTGAGCGTGGCGGCGTCTTCATCCCGATCGTCACCTCGATCCTCATCTCGATCGTGCTGACGGTCGTGGTGAACCTCGTTCTTCGGCGCTGACCCCGATCCGCGCCGGCGACACCGGCGCTTGGCGGATTCAGAGGAGTGCGGGGCGGACCCACTCCTTGCCGAGCACGTGCTGGTCCAGGAACGCGAACACGGTCTCGTACCAGACCCGGACGTTGTTCGGCTTGAGGATCCAGTGGTTCTCGTTCGGGAAGTAGAGGAAGCGCGCGTCCACCCCGTGGCGCATCAGGTCGGTCCACAGCCGCAGCCCCTCGCTGATCGGGACGCGGTAGTCCTGCTCGCCGTGGATGACGAGCATCGGGGTGCGGATCTCCCCGACGGATCGGTGAGGCGAGGCGGCGTCGTAGCGCGACCCGTCCCGGTACGGGTCGCCGAACTCACGCTCCCAGTAGGGCCCTCCGTCGGTCGTCCCGTGGAAGCCACGGAGCTCCCACAGGCTGGCGTGCGTCACGATCGCGCGGAAGCGCTCCGTGTGCCCTGCGACCCAGTTCGCCATGTACCCCCCGAACGAGCCGCCCATCGCTGCCGTCCGCTCGGAATCGATGTCCTCGCGCTCGATCGCGGCGTCGACTGCGGCCGTGATGTCATCGAATGGCGCGTCACCCCAGCGACCCCAGCCGCGCTGGATGAACGCCTGTCCGTACCCGGTCGAGAGTGCGGGGTCCGGCAGAAGCACTGCGTATCCACGTTCCACCAACAGCTGCGGCCGCCAGCGCCAGGACCAGCCCGACCAGGTGCCGAGCGGGCCGCCGTGGATGAAGACGAGGAGCGGCGCGGGCGAGGCAGGTGAGGCGTTCGTTGGCCGGACGAGCCACGACCCGATGGGAGTCGCATCTGCCGCCTTCACCTCCACACGTTCGACGATGCCCGGTAACGCGAGCTCCTCGTCCAGCGGGACCGGGGAGGGGAGCACGCGCGGCTCCGATGCGCCATCGACGTCAAGCGCGACCGGGCGGGGAGGCGACGAGACGGTCGAGCGGAGGGCGTAGAGCGTCCTACCGTCCGGCGCGGGGCACAGGTCGCTGTAGGAACCATCCCCGCTGACGAGCATCGGCTCGCCGCCGGAAAGGTCTACGCGGAAGATCGCGGTGTGGCCCGCCCGGTCAGCGGTGAAGTAGACGGCGGACGAATCGGGTGCCCAGACGGGTTCCTTCGGCCACAGGTCGAAGCCGGGGGTCAGATCGCGCGCCTCGTTGCCCTGGAGCTCGACCAACCAGAGCGTCTGGTTCGCGGCGCGGTCGGGCTGACCCAGCTCGGCTCGAACCGCCACCACCCAGCGGCCATCGGGGGAGCAGCTCACGGCTTCGAACCACGCATCGCCCGATGCGAGCGTCCTCCTTTCGCCCCGATCCGTTTCGATCACCACCAGCTCACCGCCAAGGTCACGCACCTCATCGCTGCTGCGAACGCCGGCGACCGCGCTCCGGGCGTCGGGCGTCACCTCGAAGTCCATGTCCTCCAGCCGGTGTCCGATCCCCCGCGTGAGGTCACGGGGATCGACGCGCCCCTCCGTCGGGTCCGGGCGACCCGCAGCCAGGAGGTGACGCTCGCGCGGCCCCAGGTAGTGATCCCAGTGACGGATGGGGTACGACTCGAACAGGAGAGGGCCCACGTCCGCGTCCTTGCGCGCCTTGTGCCGCTCCTCGTCTT
>JADDQH010000061.1 GCA_016781485.1 Chloroflexota bacterium
TTCGACGCTGTCATTCCAGAGCTTCGGCACGCCCGAGCTGATCGCATCGCTCAGTCGGTCGCTGCCGCAGCCCTGTCCTGGTACTCACCAAGCGTCAGCAGCACCGAACTCCAGCGGAAGAACCAGCCGGGGTCATTGGCGGGAAGCTTCTCGGCGTCCGCATAGACGCGTGCCGCAGACATCTCCTTGTCGATCAGCGTCCGCGCGAACTCCAGGTCGTTGAGGCGGAGCGCGAGCCGCGCCACGTACGCATAGACGGAGGGATCGTCTGCCCGTGGGCCCCACTCGCTACCGTCGATCGTGTACTGGCTCGAGATGCTGTCGTACTCGGACTTCATGAAGCGGTGCGTCCGACGGGCTGCGTCGGGCGCTGAGTCGGTGATGCCCAGCACCGCTTCGTAGGAGTCGATCACCTGCGTGATTGCGTTCGGAGAGAAATAGGTCATCGCGCCGTACAGCGTGCTGATCTCCGGCTGGTACATCTCGTGGAAGAGGCCGAAGTCGAGCTGCGCGCCGAGCACGAAAGCCTTCGATAGCTCCGCGGCGGTCCTCAGCTGCGGGTCGTCCATGCCGTCCGCGATGCGGCGAAGGATGTCCGGGTTGTAGTCGACGAGGTAGGTGTTGGTCGCGTAGGTCTTGGTCTCGTAGTTGTAGTAGTTGCGGATGTACCAGAGCCGGTTGTACTCGTCGACGTCAGCGTGCCGCGCGTATGCGCGCGCGAGCACGTATGCCAGCCGGCGGTAGTAGTCGTTGTCCCACCGCTCGCCAGCCTTCCAGTACGCCTCTGCCATCCTGAGGGTCTCGGTCGTCCCCGACGCCTCCGCCTCCCGGTCCGGATGCGCGCGCCATGCGATCGTGAACAGTGCGTTGGCATCGTCGGTTCGCTGGATCAGGTAATGCCGCCGAACGACGTCCGACAAGGAACGGAACAGCTCGATGTTTCCCCGCTCCGCGGCATAGATCATCAGGTTCCCGACGTCGACCGCGTAGGCCCAGCCGTCGCCGGCCCGCAACGGGAGCCCTCCGCGCGCTGCCAGCTCCGCCCTCAGTGCTCGGAGGATCACCTCTTCCTGCTCCCGGATCGCGGGATCCGGGGACGGCGCCGGTAGCGCGGTGGACGGCTCGACGACGGGCTCGTGGTTGAAGACGCGCTGGAACGTCTCTCCGGCGCGGCCCTCCGCGACGAGGACGCCGTTCGGAAGGACATCGGCGAGCCGCATCGCCGGGTGGTTGCCGGAGACGAAGTCGTCGCGGTGATCGGTCACAACGACTGTCCGGATCTCCGGCCGTGGCGACGTCACCTGCTCCTCGAACGTATCGTCGAAGGGCGTGACGAGGCGATCGGGGTCGACCCCGCTCGCGATCACGAAGGTCGCAGCGAACCTGGGGTCGATGAGTATCCCGCCCCCCGGGTCGGCGTCCACGAACTGTGCAGCAGCGGCGCGGCCGGCGTCGGCGCGCAGCGTTGGAGGAGCCAGGATCTCGCGCGACAGCGCCGGTCGCAGCGCGAACTGCACCGGGAACATCGCGACGACCACTCCGAGAGAGACGAGCAGGGCGATCCTGAGCATGACCGACGCGTGCCGAAGGATGTTGCGCGCTTGGCCGTAGACGCTTGCCACGGCCGCCGGGACGAGCAGGACTAGGGAGAAGGTCAGCGCCTCCGTCTGAGCGGGGATGATCTGGAAGGCGGCCTGGAGTCCGAGCAGCGCGAGCGCGGTCGAGATGAACGTCGCGACGACCCAGGCGACCGCCTGGCTCCGACCACCGCGCATCCGCGTGTGAGGCGCCCGCAGGAAGACCCAGAGCACGCCAGCAATCCCAAGCAGCATCACGAGAGGGAGGGCGGCATTGGCCAGAGGACCGACGAGCTGCTCGAGCTGGATGGGCGCCGGCGGCGGGCTCGCGAGGAAGTAGCTCGTGCGCAGCCGGCTGCCGACGACCGCCCAGAAGACGAACCAGACGAGATACCCGGCGAGGGAGAACGGCACGTAGAGCCACAGGAGGGCGCGCCATGCCGCCGCCTGGACCTCGCCCCGATAGTTCGCGATGAACAGCAGGTAGACGACTGCCGTAGCGAGCGCCACGAGCGCCGCGTAGCTCGTCAGCGACAGCAGGACGTTCGCGCCGACCGCGGCCGTGACGCGAGCGACCGTCGGGCGCGTCCGGAAACTACGGAGCGTCGCGAGCTGGACCCCGAGCAGCAAGACGAAAAGCTGCAGGTCGAGCTGCCTCTGGAGCAGATAGAAGAACGGCGTGACGAGCATCGGGAGACTACCCAGGAGCCGGGCTGGCAACGGGTAGCCACGCAGGAGGAGCCCGAAGAGGACGAGGAAGATGCCGACGGCGAGAAGGACCGGCAACCACGTCTCGGCGGCGGTCGGGCCGAGCACCGACGCGGCGGCGAGGTACGTCAGCGGCGGCAGGGGCAGGCTGAACACGTCCAGCGCGATCCCTTCCCCGCCCTCCAGCAGCACCCATTCGAACCGCAGGAACTCCTGGTACGCCGAGTCGCCGAGCTCAGCGAGCCACGGCCGAGCAGCAATCGAGGCGAGGACGGCGACGGCCGAGAGCAGCAGACCGACGAGCGCGGTCGCCTGCCGCCTCGATAGGGCCACGGTGTCGAGGCGGTGCGGCCGCGTCAGCCGCCTGTCCGTCAGCTCGGCGTCCTCGTCGTGGCCTCGATGGTCAACCCGTGAGTCGTCTTCTCCCAGTAGTGCGGCTTGACCAGCAGCTGGTACAGGGCCTTCCACGCCGCGATGCTCTGCAATACCCAGTAGACCGGAGAGAGGAACATCAATGGAACGAATCCGTACCGCCGGCGCTTTACGAGTCCGTACATCGCCAGATAGATGAAGGTCAGGTTGCCGATGATCGCGGTGATGAGACTGATCGCCAGGATCACTGGCGGGAACAGCGCGGCGATCATGTGGAGCGGCATCAGCACGTAGACGGCAGTCGCCAGCCAGTAGATGGGGTTCACTAGCAGCACGAAGGCCGTTCCTCCGATCGTTGCCTGGAAGCAGACGAAGCGCCACAGCCCGAGCGCCCGAAGCAGCTGGACCGGATGGCGCATCGTCACCAACCACGTCTGCATGTATCCCTTGATCCACCTAGAACGCTGACGGATCCAATTTCCGACGCGGGAGTTAGCTTCCTCCCAGGTAGTAGAGTCGATCACCGCAGTGCGGTATCCCGCTCGCGCGATGCGCATTCCGAGGTCCGCATCCTCCGTGACGTTGAACGGGTCCCACGCGCCGAGCGCCCGCAGTGCCTCCGCTTTGAAGTGGTTGCTGGTTCCGCCTAGAGGGACCGGTGCGCCGACAGCGAACAGTCCGGGGAGGAAGAGGTCGAACCACGTGCTGTACTCGGCCGTGAAGAAGCGCGTCAACAGGTTCTGCTCGGGGTTGAAGTAGTTGAGCTTCGCCTGCACGCACACCGTGTCGGGCGGCAGCCGCTGAAAAGCGATCAGGGCCTTTCTCAACTGGTCGGGCTCAGGCAGGTCCTCGGCGTCGTAGATGACGACGTAATCGCCACGCGCCCCGTTGAGCCCGTGGTTGCAAGCCTTCGGCTTCGTCTTCGGGTGCGCCTCGGGAACCACGACCAGCGTGATCGACTCGGGGTATCCCATCCGTGCGATCTCCGCGGTCGCGGACTGATAGGTCTCGCGGTCGTCTTCTTCGAGGAGGACCCGGATGTCCAGTCGTTCGAAGGGGTAGTCAAGGTTCCTCATCGCGCGTAGGAACTGGACGACCGTCTCGGGCTCGCGGTAGAGGGGGCTGAGGATCGTGTAAACCGGGAGCTCTGATGCAGCCAGCGACTTCACGTCCCCGGGGGAGATGTCGATCTCGGCTGCAGACGTCAGTTCGGCGCGGTGGATCGTGTAGAAACGGAAGGCGATGATGCCGAGATAGAGGAGCGTCACCGCAACGTTCGCCATGAGCAGCGTCGTCGCAGGAGCGACGACAAGCGCAACGACGAGGACGATCGCGACGATGGCGACTGCGGGCTTCTGCCAGCCCCAGAAGGTTTCGTACGCGCTCTCTTCTCGTCCGACGAACAGGAAACCATTCGAGCGGAGTGCCTCGAAGGCGGCGTGCCTCGCGTCCGCTCGGGAGCGAGCCGGGACACGGCCTCCGCCCCGGGTCGCTCCGCGCTCATCCTCGCGTGTCGCATCGCGCTGGGGCGCTTGCTGCGCGACGGCCAGTGCCCGGCGACACGGGACGCCGCTTCTCACCTGTCGCGTCGTGCTCGGGGAGCGATCCGGCACGACCCGCCGCTCGATCCTGAAATCACCGTCTCGCCGCTCGATCCTGGACTCACGGTCTCGCTGCACCTCCCCGCCTCGGCCCCCACATCGCTCTTCCACCCCGCGACGAACTCCCTCCGGCAGGCGGAGAAGCGATCAGCGCGCGCGTGACGCGCGCTCCCGGCGCGCCCACCCTCGACGCGCGGCTGCACCAGGTACTGGTGCAGGGTAGTACTTTCGAGCCATGCCGCGAAAAGTCAACAGGTGAGTTGCGTGATCAAGGCCGGACGGGCGGCGATGTAAAGACGGTCCACTCGGACGCGCCACGCATCGCGTTGCGGGGATGCAACGGCAGACCGGAATCGACCCATTGGCGGCGCGCATACGTGTATTCGCCCCCTCGGAACGACTGGGCTGATCGCAGGGACGGTTCGGTCGAACTGAACGCAGCTAACCGCCCGCCCGATCAGCGCCCTGTCCTCACACCGGCGTCGAGTCGACCTGAGTGCCAGCTCGCTTCCAGGTGGAGTTCAGCGGGTGGCCGGGACGGCGTTCGTTAACGCGAGCCTGCCGAGATGCGACGGTCGCGAGGAGTAGACTCGCGCCGTGAGAAGCCCCAGCGGGCTCTTCGTGATCGTGCTCCTGATGACGGTCGGCGTCGCGTGCACGAGAGGTGGCTCGCCCGGGGTCGCGGGTGAGACACAGTCGACCAGACCGGGCACCTCGAGCGTCGGTGCGCCGACGAAGCCACCGGAGGCGTCGCCATCCCCCGGCCCTTCGTTGACGTCATCGCCGCAGCCAGTCACGTCGTCCTCGCCGACTCCGGAGACCGGCGGCACGTCCGAGAGCGCGTCGCCGACCGTGGAGACGGGCGGCCCCTCCGAGAGCGCATCGCCGTCGCCGACGCCCGAAGCGCGGTACGGTGCGACAACGGGCCGAGCTTCCCCGCGTCGGCGCTCGACGCACCGACCGGTGCCGAGAACGATTCCGATCCGGCTGCGGAGGCTCATCAGCGACTACGCCGGGATGCTGCCGCGGGACGGCTGGCGCGTCCTGTCCCGATCCGCCAGCGATGTCGTCTTCGGCACTCCGCGGGGAAGCGAGCAGCCAGGCCGGTTCTGGTTCGTTCACGTGACGAAGAGGAGTGGCGGGTGGCAGGACGACGCGTACGGGGAGTGCAACCTGGTGGCAGCTCTCCCGGAAGGGCTCGGCGTGGGGCAGTGGGAGCTCGCGGGGCCACGTCCCGGTCCTGATGCGACCGTCCTCCGGGTGCTCGTGCACGAGCGGCAGTGTTCGAGCGGCCGGAGCGCGGAGGGCCGGATCCGCGTACACGACATCGCATATGCGGATGACACGATCACGATCACCCTCGCCGTCCGCGCGCTCCCAGCGACCAGGACTGTCAAGGCAGCCCCCCGACCCCCTTCACGATCAAGCTCGACCAGCCGCTCGTGATCGGCGACTGCTCGATGGCGCCTACTACCCGCCGCGACCGCCGGAACTCCCGTGAACCGAGACCGACGCTGGCTGCCGCGATGACCGCCTCCGAACCGCGCTATCGGGACCAGCGGACGTTCGTCTCAAGGTGCTCTCGATCGTCGTCGCCCTCTCGCTCGTAGGTGCCGGATGTCGGCAGGCAGGCGGTCTGGGTGGTGCCCTCGTCGACGCTGCCGATCTGGTCGATGACTCCGGCGGCGTAGAGAAGCCGCTCGGTGAGGGTCGTCTTACCCGCGTCTACATGCGCCAGGATGCCGAGGTTGAGGGTGCGCGTAGAGCGTCATGCCTTCCAAGCAGGTCGTGATCACCTTCTGGCTGGACATGACTGCTCCCATCTGGCTCTCCTCGCTCTCCTTCGTGGCTGGGCGCTTCTCGGCCCTACAGCAGGTTCGCACGGCGCGTCAACGGACGTGCACGGCCGCGAGCCGGACTCGGCCTAGACCGCCGGCTTCTCCCAGACCGAGACGTGCTTGCGGCTGTCGCTCGTGAACGGCTCCCGCCTCCACCCGCTCCAGCGCTCGCGCAAGCTCATCCCCGCAAGCTGTGCCATCAGGTCGAGCTCGGAGGGCCACGCGTACCGGAAAGGGATCGAGGTGCGCTCGACTCTTCCGTCGAAGATCTCGAAGTGATGCGACGTCAGCCCTTGCGTCGCGACGTCGTACTCGTCGAAGCCCCATCTGGTCTCGCTCACGTGGAAGGCGCGGACGGTGTCGCCGGGCGGGAGCCGCTGAAGCTCGGGGACGCCGACCTCGATGACGAAGCAGCCGCCGGGCTCGAGGTGCGCCCCCACGTTCCGGAAGCACGCCACCTGCGCGGCCTGCGTCGTCAGGTTCATGATCGTGTTGAAGACCAGGTACGCGACGGAGAATGACCCTTCCACCCTCGTCGTCGCGAAGTCGCCGATCGTCACGCCGATGTCTTCGCCGCCTGGCTTCGCGCGAAGCCTCGCGACCATCGCCTTGGACAAGTCGATTCCGTGGACCGGCACTCCCCGCCGGGCGAGTGGAAGCGCTATCCGGCCCGTACCGATCCCGAGCTCGAGCGCACGTCCACTCCCAGCGATCTCGACGAGGAAGTCGATGACCGGGTCGACGGCCCCCGCGTCGGACGTCTCGTCGGACTCGTCGTACCTCGCGGCGACGCGCTCGTCGAAGTAGCCGTCGTCGTGCACCACCGAAATCTACCGCACGTACCGTCGTCGTCGACACGTCGCGCCAAGGACGCGGCACGCTCTCGCCTTACTTGCCGCCCAGCGGAGCTCGCTCTGTTAACCGTCGCGATGGTCGAGGGGTTCGGCAGGTACGACTACCGAGGATGGTCTCGCCGTGCTCGGAGCCCGCCGACCGGCGAGCGCCACGATCAATGCGCCGAGCGGATACACAGCGGCGTCCACGAGCAGCAACGGCACCACGGGCACGCGAGTGGCGAGCAACCCCGCGGCACCACTCGTCACGATCATGCTCAGCGAGAGTGCCGCACCCATCGTCGCGAACACACGCCCGCGCAGCCGGTCCTGGACGCCGAGCTGGAGCAGGCCTCGCCAGCCGACGACTGCTGCCGCGGCCGGCAAGCCCGCCGCCGCGATGATCACGAGCCCGGGAAGCAGCGACGGCAGGACTGCCGGGTAAAGGAAGAGGAGCCCGTCGAAGAATCCGAGGCCGATCGCCCCCAGGATCAGCAGGCGCCGCGCAGAGACACCGCCGAAGACGCTCGCCGTGAGGAGGCTTCCGGCCAGCCGCCTACCGCCTGTGCGGCGATCAGCAGTCCGTATCCCGACTCCGGCGCGCCGATCACCTCGGTAACGAACGGCACCAGGAGCGTCGCGAAGACACCCTCGGCGATGCCGAGGAGGAACGTGTAGACGAGCACCGCGAGCAGGGCGGCGTCGCGGCGGATGACCGAGGCGCCTTCCCGCAAGCTCGCGGACGAAGACGGCGAGAGGATGCCCGAAGTCGGTCGAGGACTGCGTGTCATCGACCCGCTCCGGCCGGCCATCCTGCCGCACGCGCGACACGAGGAGCGCGGCGATCGCGAATGAGGCCGCGTCCAGGAGCGCGACCGCGGCAAGACCCGCCGTGGCGAACAGCAGGGCACCGATCCCCGGTCCGATGAGACGAGCTATCGAGTCGTTGAGCGAGTTGAGCGAGTTGGCGCGCGTCAGGTCCTCCTCGCCGACGAGCCGGAGGAGGAAGGCGTTCTCGGCCGGCGCGGCGATGCGCCCGAGCGCCCCGGCCAGGACCGCGACGAGATACAGGAGCCACAGCCGCTCGGGCCGGTCCACCAGCAGCAGCGGGATCAGGAGGTGGCCTGTGGCCGCGCAGCGCGCCCTCGCCGCTCTCGGCGACTGCGACGACCAAGCCCGAATGAGCGACCGCCGCGACGGGTGGTCAGGGTCGGGGCGAAAGGTCTTGGGCGGAGACGTTCCGATCCGCGTCGTCGCGCGAACCGCCGAGATGCCGTCGTTTATGACGTTCCAGATATCCGTCGCCGGTTGTCACGACGATTCCCCCCGCCAGCCGACCATTGACCCCGTAGATTGTTGAGCGGCGGCGCGTACGGCACACGGCTCGATCCGAGTGGAGGCAGGATGACCTCCGAGATCGAGGACGGAAGCGGCGCTGGAGATGACATGCGAACGCGGATCGCGGTGCTGTTCGGCGGACGCTCGGCGGAGCACGAGATCTCCTGCATCTCCGCACGCTCCGTGCTCGACGCACTCGACCGGAGCCGGTACGAGCCGATCCCGATCGGTGTGACGAAGGATGGCCGGTGGCAGCTGATGCCGGGCGGGCCGCCCGCCGTCCCCGCAGGTTCGGCGGTGCCTCTGCCCCAGGTGATGCCAGCCTCGGGATCCGAGGTGGTCATCGACCAGGAGCCAGGATCCCGGTCCCTGGTAACGCCCGACGGCTCCCGCGCGGGCATCGACGTCGTCTTCCCGGTGATGCACGGGCCATTCGGGGAGGACGGCTCGATCCAGGGGTTCCTCGAGATCGCGGGCGTTCCTTACGTGGGCGCCGGCGTCCTCGGCTCGGCGCTCGGCATGGACAAGGCGGTCCAGAAGGTGCTATTCGCCTCCGCGGGCATCCCCGTCGTCGAGCACGTCGTCGTCTACGAGCGGGAGTGGGAGAAAAAGCCTGAGGGCGTGGAGGCACGGGCGGAGCGCCTCGGCTACCCGCTGTTCGCCAAGCCGGCAACGCTCGGCTCGTCGGTCGGCATCAGGAAGGTGCACGGGCCGCGCGAGCTTCGGCCGGCGCTCGAGGAAGCGTTCCGGTACGGCACGAAGGCGCTCGTGGAACGGGCAGAGGAAGGGGCGCGAGAGCTCGAGGTGGCCGTCCTCGGCAACGATGACCCCATCGCCTCGATCGCTGGCGAGATCGTGCCGCGTGGGCACGAGTTCTACGACTACGAGGCCAAGTACGTCGACGAGCACGGCGCCGAGCTCGTCATCCCGGCCGACATCTCACAGGAGACGCTCGAGGAGCTACAGCGGCAGGCGGTCGGCGGGTTCAGGGCGATCGAGTGCGCCGGAATGGCGAGGGCTGACTTCTTCCTCCGTCCCAGCGGCCAGATCCTGATCAACGAGCTGAACACGATCCCCGGCTTCACCAACATCTCCATGTATCCGAAGCTGTGGGAGGCGTCGGGACTGTCGTACCCGCAGCTCGTCGACCGGCTGGTCGAGCTCGCGATCGAGCGGCACGAGCGCGAGGCGAAGAAGGGGACGACGAGCGTCGTCGACGGAGGCTCGTTTGAAGAGGGTTAGGAACCCAGGCGCAGGATCAATGGGGTGGCCGCCGCCTCAGCGACGACACCCTTGACCCCATACTCGTCATCGTCCAGCACTCGGAAGACAGCTGCCTCGCCACCGCTCCTAATCTTGGGGATCCGATCACGAACCCAGCTTTCCCATGCTCTCTGAGATCTGGTCGCTGCTAACCGTGCTCACGGAATCGGGGCACCTGGGCCCGGTGCCGGACCTCTCCCACGACGGCGCGATGGTCATCATCGTTAACGGCGCCGGAGAGGTGCTGCTGATGTTGCGCGACGACCGGCCCGACGTCGTGCACGCGGGCCAGTGGTCGATCGTCGGGGGACGGATCGAACCGGGCGAGACCGCAACGGCGGCCGTGGTCCGCGAGGTCCAGGAGGAGATAGGGGCCGCAATCGAGCCGCGGTACCTGGGCGACGCGGTGGATGCCGATGGCAGAGGTGACGTCATCGCCATCTTTGTCGCCGCGCTCGACGAGCCGGTGTCACGGTTGCGCCTCGGCGAAGGCCAGGAGATCCGCTTCTTCCCTCCCCCGGAACTCGACGCACTCGACATACCCGAGTTCGCCCGAGGCTCGCTGCGCACCTTCCTGAGTCTTCCGGACCACGCGCGCCGTCGACTCCTCGAAGGCTCGCGCGGAGCCCGGCAATGAGGTGGGGTTATAGGTCCGGGACGCTGCCGCGCATGCCCTCGCGACGAAGCGCAGGTCCGGCGAGATCCCGAACGAGGTACCGGAAGGCTTCTTGCGGCGTCATGCGTTTTTCGTTGGCGGAAGCTCAACAGGGTTAGAACGCCGTCTCCCAGCCGCCAATGGTCCTACCCGACGTCCTGCTCGTCGGCCTCCGCGGGATGGCCCGACCCACCCGTGCCCTCGACACGTCCTAGCCTCCTTGGGTCGTAGGCGAGCGAGAAGACCAGCGAGTCGGGGCCCCGGAAGTGTTGCCATGCGTAGCCATCGGCAGTGGTGTGCTTCGGACCGAGCAGTTCCGTCCCGGCATCTCTCAGTTTCGCGCTGGCCGCGTCGATGTCGTCGACGAGGAAACCGATGACGATCGGGTTCTGGGCGAACTGGTGCGGCGGATCGGGACCATCGGGACCGAAGACCTCCATCTTGTCGCCGCTAGGCAGTGTCAATACGGCGAACGAGGGCTCGTCGAGCGCCATCCGCAGCCCCATCACGTTCTCGAAGAAGTCGACCATGGCACCGGGCGCCTGTGTCTTGACGCCCACCCACGAAACTGCCCTTACCTCCACGGCGGGGTCTCCTTCTTTCCGATCAAGAGGTCTTGCCCGACACTTTCCGACGATTCGTCACCGTTGTCCCTCCCGCCGCTTGACGTACGCGAGACGCCCTGATCCGCTCGTTCGTCCGCGAGACCGTCTTGCCGCCGACCGGCGACTCTCAGCCGGAGCCCGCGGGCGGCAGCACGACCGCTCGAGACGCACGTGGATCGCGAGACGGGCGAGTCACGCCGGGAAGTGGAGGGGGTAGAGCACGGCGACCGTTCCGACGACGAGCAGCAGGGTGACCAACCCATTGATGAGGAGTCGCCGCCGCGGGGGCGTGGGACGCTAGGGCGTCTCGACGGCGGCCACGCGCGCGAGAAGTTCCCGCAGAGAGAGCCCGTCGAGTCGCGACACCGCCGGGTCCTGTCGGACCATCGGACGGACGTTGCCCCGCGTATCCACCTCGAACCGTCCCTGCGGTCCGGCTTCGAGCTGGTACACGCGAAGCCGCCGGTTCCACTCGAGCGCGAGGGCCACCCGTTCGCCGACGCAGAAGAGCGGGTCATCCTCGAACTCGAGGAACACGACCGGCTCGACAGAGGCCGGCGGCATCGGCCTTGCACCGCCCGGAGCGTCCGGTCGGAGTGGCGCCGCGCCGCGCTTCTGGTCCTCCACCAGGTGGGTCGCACGGTAGACGCCGCCCGTCTGCTCGACCACCACGATGTCCCCCACGGCTACGTCCCCCTTGCCCACGCCCGTCACCCGTATCCGGCTGCGCGTGAACGGCGTGGATCCGCCACCTCTCTCCTTGCTGGGCATGACCGCGACGACCTCCCCCGACACGAAGACGTCCGCCTCTTGGATGAGCTCACGGAAGGATCGATGGAAGGCCCACGTGGCGTCGCTTCCGACTCGGGGCAGGTCGGGGCGGTAGGTACAGCCTCCGGCGGCAGGCGGACGCGACGGCGACGGCGACGGCGACGGGGAACGGGAGGACGGGAAGGACGGCGTCGGCGTAGGGCGAGAGGTCGGCGTCGGGTCGACGGCGGCGTAGCTGGGTGGCGTCCCGACTGGATCTCCGGACGGCGCTGGAGATGACGCGCCGCCGCTCCCCGAACCACCGCAGGACGCGAACGCGAGGAGCGCGATCGACGCGATCAGGAGCCTGAAGATCGTGATGTTCGCCCCCCTCGTCCGTTGGCGCCCGTGCGCGTTACCGACCTCGTTGGACTGGCCTTCAAGGAAGCTCCCTTGGGCGCTGGCAGTAAAGGCTTCGACCGGCGGCGATGGCGACCTCTGCGGAAGCAGCGGTCGCGATAGTCCGGCTCGGTCCTGTCGTCTTATCCCAGTTCACCAAGGCCCATTTCAGGCAGACCGATACTTGAAAGGACGTACTTCGACCGTCCAAAGTTGCGGCGCTGCCTGGATGCAATAACCGGGCGGTGATGGCCCGACCGTCGCGGACCCCTACGCCGAGACTCGCGCCACCCTGAGGATCGAGCTGACGATGCGGGTCGACGCTCAGGCGGCGGAGTCGGCGGCGCGAGGATCCTCGACGGACGGCGAGTCGCGGAGGTCGGACGGCCGCGGGAAACGCGCCGGAGGCTCGATGCCGGCTCCGGGCCCGGACCGAAGGAGCCCGGCCGGGATCAACGGCTCGCCGGTCCGCGCGTCGAGCAGCCCGTTGTCCTCCTGCTCGATGCTCGTCGCCTGTGTGTAGACGTCGCCCGCTATGCCGTGACCCCGAAGCACCGCCTTGAACTCCTTGATCCGCTCCGCGCGCGCCGCCGTCTCCCTCGGGCCGCCGTAGAGGGGGAAGCCGAAGCCGCCCCACTCGCTCACCACGAGGGGCACCTGGCCGGCATAGAAGAAGGGGTCACCCACGACGAGGGGCAGCGCGGTGACGTCGTCCGTCTGTCCGGACGCAAATCGATCGAGGGCCTCGTTCCAGTCAGGAGGATCGGTGCGGTACAGGTGGGCCGTTAGCACGTCGGTCGCGAGGCGGCCCTCGGTCGACACGTGCTGCCAGCCATCGTTGTCTACCACGAGGAACTGCGGGTAGTTGGTGCGGAGGTAGCCGACCATGCGGTCGATGTTCTCGCGTGTGTCCGCGTTCGCCGCGATGTCCTCGGCGCCCCAGCTCTCGTTGTACAGGCTGAGCATGACCACGGACGGCTGCGAGGCGATGTGGACGAGCATCCGCTGGAGCTCCGCCCAATGCGCGGCACGGCTGCGCGCACTCGAGCGGTGAGGGCTCGGGACCTCGAGCCAGAGGAGCATGCCGAGCTCGTCCGCGAGCGCGTAGATGCGGGGATCGATCCCGGCGATGTGGACCCGGACGAGGTTGCAGCCGAGCTCGCGCATCCCGAACAGGTGACGGCGCATCTCCTCGAACGTCGCCGTGCCCGGCTGGTAGAGGATCCCGTCGAGATGGACACGCTCGCCGTTCAGGTACAGCCAGCGACCGCGCGCGGCGAATTCGCGCAGCCCGAAACGCGTCTCGAGCTGCGAGACGTCGCCACGCGGGGAGCGGAGCTGCGCGATGACGCGGTAGAGCACGGGATCGACCGTGGACCAGAGCTGCGCTTCCGGCATCGCGAGCACGATGTGCTGCCGTCGCTCGCCCGCCTCAAGCAACAGCTCGACGTCCATGGTTGCGGACGGCGTGTCCGAGTCGAGCGCCGCGACGACGAGGCGGAGCCGATACAGGCCCGGGTCGCGGATGCGCGTAGTCACGCCGAACTCGACGAGGCGCTCTGTGATCTCGCTCACCACGCTCAGCCGTGACCTCAGCCTGTTGCGCTCGACCGGCTCCAGCCACACGCTCCGAACCGGTCCGCTGATCGCCTGGTACCAGATGCCGCCGCGCTTGAAGACGTGCGACTCCTGTTTGCCTCGCGGCCGGTCAGGATCGAGCGAGTCCGCGACGCGGACGGTGAGCCGGTTCACCGGCTGAAGGCGCTCCTCCGGCAACTCGAAACTGAACGAGGTGTACTCGCCGAGGTGCACCTCCTCACCCTCGAGGGTGCGCAAGGGGGCGCCGTTGAGCCATACCCGGGTCTCGTAGCCGCACGCCCCGAAGGTCAGCTGCACGAGGTCGCCGGTAGCTCGCCACTCCTCGGGGAGGACGAAATCGCGCTCGTACCAGAGGATGACGTGGTCGCCGCGTGCGGGCGCGTCCGCGTGTGGCACGTCTTCGACCTCGGTCGCGACGGACCCCGGCCAAGTGGCGGTCGCGGTGTAGTCGTGCCGCAGGTACCAGCGCTCCGCGAGGCCGCGGTCGTCGAGGTCGCGCTCGAAATGCCACTCGCCATCGAGCAACAGGAACGCACCCGGGCGGGCGATCGCGCGCGGCCGCGAATCGAGGTAGGGCTGGAGCCGCCTGACGTGCTCGCGCTCGCCCGTAAGCGCGAATTCCGTGTCCGTCACGTCACCGGGACCGCTCACGCCGCCCGGCCGAGGAGGGTCATCCAAAAGGGGTGATGCGAAGGGAAGGGGCTCAAGAGGGGCTCCATCCTAGCCGCAACCGTTCTGGCGGGCTCGGCGCCGTGATGTTCGCCCGGACCCTCTATCACGACGATCAAGCTGGCCGTTTCTGCACTCCTTATGGTGTTGCTTGCCTCGGGATGCGCGGTCCGTCCGTCCGCTCTGCGCTCGGAAGCAGCTGCGTCGCCGGCGCCAGCCAGCGAGCATGACGGCGCGTACGCCGACCACTGGGCGGAAGAAGAGGTCAAAGCGTTGCTCTGGGATCCACCTCAGATGCGCCTCGCCTAGCCCGTCGTCCTCGTCTTTCAGCGATCGCCGTGCGCGCAACCGCATGCCGACTACGGCCTGCTTGAGGCTCACGCCTCGTCACCTCTTTCATCGTTCGGTTCTGAAGGAGGTGCGAGAAGCCGATAGGGCGGAAGTTCTTCCGACCTCGATGCCTCATCGAGGAACCTACGTAAGAGGTCCTCTGCGGCGCTCGGCTCCTCGGTGGAGATGAAAATGACGTAGAGCCCCTCGCCGATCTCGTTTCCGTCGAGTTCCCCGACTCCGGCCTCCTCGACCACGCGGCCCAAGAGGCCCTCGAGCCGGTATACCTGCTTGAGAGCGCGTTCACTGTCGATCTCGAACCGGACCTCTACGAACTGCAGCTCAGGTTCCTCGTACCGCATCGCTTCACCGCAACCTCTCCGGTTGTGCCGCCTGCCACCCCGACCGCGACTCGACCGATCGATGAAGCGCTTCTCCCGGGTCATCAGGGCCACTGCAGGGACCGATCGCGGCCCTTCGGCGAGCGCTGCCTCTGCCTTACCCAGGGCCGCGGAATATCCCTCCCTTGGATACTCGATACGTTCGTAATCGAGCGTTTCGAACGCTAGGAGCAGTGCGGCTCGGATGGAGGCCATCAACTCGACCTCGGGCTCGGGCGATCTCCACAGAGACTCGGGCACACGGATGTCGACTCGAACAGCGTTGTGCTCGCGCAAGAGCTTGGGACGACCGAGGCCTGACCTGGTCGCCGTGAAGTCGAAGACGAGATTTATCTCGGCGCCAGGTAGAGCCGACGTCTCTCTCCGCAATACATCGCGAATCGTCTCGACGACGCCACCAGCTGCTGATCGCGGCGCGCCAGAACCGCCCCAGAAGACGCCGATCCCGATCGTCATGAGCGTCGTCGTCTCCAGGCTGGGCACGACTCCTTGCCGGATACGGCCTTCGCCGGCCGTGGGAACACGCCTGGACCGAGGCGAGGCCGACGGTTCGGCGCGTCACGGAAGCGCTGCTCTGGTCGCGCGCGGTGTTGTGGGCTCGTAGGGTTCTTCCTGTCGCTTCGGTAGGCGGGGACGCAACGGCGGGCGGTCAGTGAGGCTGCGGCGTCGTGGCGCGGTCGCTTCTCTCATCCTCAGAACGAACGCCAACGAGAGATTCCCGGCGGTTGCCGGGGGTCTCGTGCGATTTCAGTGGTCGGACGCGCCTACCTTGTCGGCGTTGGCTCCTGCCGAGGCTGGAGGTTCTCCGCGCCGCGCGAGGACCAAGGGGACCGCGAACCCGTATAGGGCCGAACCAC
>JADDQH010000062.1 GCA_016781485.1 Chloroflexota bacterium
GGTCCCGCCGCCTCCTCCGCCGCCGGTCGCGCCGCGCGCGAACGACGCGAGTGACGGCCCCGCGACGAGCGCGAGGCTCAGCACGCCCACGACCGCGTAGACCGCCGCGAGCCGCTTCGGGAAGGCTTTCTCGGGGTCCCGCGTCTCAGGTTCCGGCGCGTGTCCCGCCTCGACCTGCCGGTACTCGGACCCGGCGTCCCGATACCACCCGACGACGGCGATGAGCGACATCACCAACCCGCCGATCACGAGCGCCGGACCGAACACGAGCCCGAAGAACAGGAATGTCAGGCCGATCGGCGCGAAGAACGGCCACGGGCTCGGCCCCGGGAGATGGATGCCGGGAGGTGGTTCCAGCGCATGGGTCTGCGCGGCGTCAGGACGGGTCGTGATGGCGCCGCCCGGACCGACCGCACCGTGAGCACCGCCGGGGCCGACGACGCCGTGACCGCTCGTCCCGCCGAGCGCGAGCGTCGGGACGGCGTGGTCGACACCGACCTCGGTGCGACGCCACTCCCGCCCCGCGTCACGCAGCCATCCGATGAGCGCCACCGCGGTCACGAGCAACCCGGCGCCGAGGAGCCAGGGATGCGGGACGCCGTTCTGGGTGAACACGAGCGCGAACAGGACGAGCGCGGCGCCGATCGGGAGCACGAACGGCCATCCCGAGGGGCCGGGGAGGTGGACGCCGGGGGGAGGCGCGCCGGCGGCGATGCGAGGCGGGATCCTCGATCGGTTGATCTCCCGTGCGGACCACCACCGGTGGGCGTTCATGCCGAGGAACAGGAGCACGAGCGCGACGAGCCCGAGCGGGATGAGCCCGACCAGGTCGCCCCAGTCGGGCGTGACGATCCGGCTGACGAAGTCGAGGAACTGGGTCCAGAGGTCCGTCTGGCCCCCGGCCTGGCCTTCAGGCATGTCGCGTCATCGGGCGACCGTCAGAGCTCCCGAGTGCCCCGAAGCAGGATGATGAAGACGAACGCCATCGCGGCGCCGAGGGAGATGAGCATCGTCGCGCCCGTGCGGTCCATCGTTTCGCCGTGCCCCTGGAGAAGCCAGTAGGCGACCCCGACGACCGTGACCGCGATGCCGGCGAAGATGGCGTTCCGCCACGCGAACATCCGAGCCTCCTTGCCGACGTGCTACTGGAGGATGTAGATGGTCAGGAACAGCAGGATCCAGATCACGTCGACGAAGTGCCAGTAGATGCTGACTGCCTCGACAGCGACGTGATGGCGAGCCGAGAACTGGCCCGCGAGCCCACGCGAGAGGATGACGGCTATGCCGACGACGCCGCCGAAGACGTGAGCGCCGTGGAATCCCGTGAGCGTGTAGAACAGCGTCCCGAAGATGTCGCGGTTGATCCGGAGGCCTTCCCCCAGCAGCTGGGCGTAGTCGTAGACCTGGAGGAACAGGAAGACGACGCCCAGCAGGAGCGTCACGATGAGCGCGCGGTTCATCCCCGTGCGGTCACCGGCCCTGATCCGCCAAACGGCCCACTGCATCGTCAGTGAGCTGATCACCAGGATCGCGGTGACGATGACCGGCAGGACCAGGTCGAGGTGGAATTCGGTCTCGCCCGGGTGTATCGGCGGCGGCCAGTGCTGGAACTGTGCGCGCGAGTTGAAGTAGGCACCGAAGAGCGCGGCGAAGAACATCGCCTCGCTGCCGATGAACAGGAGCATGCCGAGGAGGGCGGTGTTGACACCGCTCTCCGCACCGTGTGCGCCGTGCGCCGCCCCGGGGTCATCCTCCCGGCGCGGGCCGACGACGCCCGAGCGGGCTGTCACTTCTCGTGATCCGCTCGTGCCGAGGGGTCGATCGGGGCGGCCTTCTCCGGCGCTTCCGGGGTGATGCCCCTCGGTCGGCCGTGCTCGTCCTCGTGGCCTTCGACCGGCTTGCCGAACTTCTCCTCCGGGCTGTCGAGGCGGAACTCGTCGTGGGTCGTACCAGGCGCGGCCGGGATGACGCCGCCGGTCGCGACCCCACGGTCGCCTCCGTGCGCTCCGAGTCCCTGCGTCAGCACCCGGGAGGCCCCGCTCTTCCGCACCTGGTGCGCGGGCAGCAGGTGGCCGTACTTGAGGTCGAACAGCGGCCGCTCCGAGCGGACCTCGGGCACCACCTCGAAGTTGTAGGGCGGCGGCGGGCTCGCGGCCGCCCACTCCAGCGTGTTCGCGTCCCACGGGTCGGCGCCGGCATCGCGTGGGCCGCGGAACGTGATGAACAGGTTCCACAGCAGCGGCAGGATGCTGATGCCGATCGTGAACGCGCCGACGCTGGACAGGAAGTTGAGCTCGGTCCAGCCGTTGTCGGGCGCGTAGTCGTTGATGCGCCGGATCATCCCGTCGAGTCCGAGCAGGTGCTGCGGGAAGAACGTCAGGTTCGTGCCGACGAAGAGCAGCACGAAGTGGAGCTTGCCGAGCCCTTCGTTCAGGCGTGCCCCGAACATCTTCGGGAACCAGTAGTAGAGCGCGGCGAAGATGCCGAACAACGATCCGCCGACGAGCACGTAATGCATGTGTGCGACGACCCAGTAGGTGTCGTGGATCGCGTAGTCGAAGGGGACGACAGCGGCAAACGCGCCATCGAGGCCGCCGATGAGGAAGTTCGCGATGAACCCGATGGCGAACAGCATCGGGGTCGTCAGCCGGATCCGTCCTCGCCACATCGTGAAGATCCAGTTGAACATCTTCACGCCGGTCGGCACCGAGATCAGGAAGGTGAAGAACGCGAAGAAGGGAAGGAACACGGCGCCGGTCGTGAACATGTGGTGGGCCCACACGCCGAAGCCGTAGAAACCGATGAGCGCGGTCGCGATCACGAAGGCGCGGTAGCCGAACAGCGGCTTACGGCTGAACACCGGTAGCACCTCGCTGACGACGCCCATCGCGGGCAGGATCAGGATGTACACCTCGGGGTGTCCGAAGAACCAGAAGATGTGCTGCCACAGGATGGGATTGCCGCCCATCGCCGGGTTGAAGAAGCCACCGCCGTAGTTGCGATCGATGTACAGCATCGCGGTGGCGGCAGTGAACGACGGCAGCGCGAACAGCAGCAGGAAGCTGGTCACGAGTACGGTCCAGACGAAGATCGGCATCCGCATCAGCGTCAGGCCCGGCGCGCGCATCTTGAAGATCGTCGCGATGAAGTTGATGGCGCCCAGGATGGAGCTGGTGCCGAGCAGGATGAGCGACACGATCCAGAGGTCCTGTCCCGGGCCCTGCTCCACGATCGAGAGCGGCGCGTACGACGTCCAACCCGCGCGTGCGACGTCCATCACGATGTAGCCGCTGAACAGCAGGAGGCCGGCGAGCGGCACCATCCAGAACGACAGCGCGTTGATGCGCGGGAACGCCATGTCCGCGGCACCGATCTGGAGTGGCACGATGTAGTTCCCGAAGCCGGTCAGCATCGGCATCACGAACAGGAAGATCATCGTGGTGCCGTGCATCGTGAACAGCTGGTTGTACGACTGCGCCTCGACGAACTGGGTCCCGGGTGCGGCCAGCTCCGCGCGGATGAACAGCGCGAGGACGCCGCCCAGCAGGAAGAACAGGAAGGCGGCGGTGACGTACATGATCCCGATCTTCTTGTGATCGGTCGTCGTCAGCCATTCGTAGATCCGGGATCGCTGGTAGACCCCGGCGCGAGGCGAGAGGACGGTCGTCGCCATCAGCTGCTCCTACTTCGTCGTGAGCGTGCCGCGCATCGTATTCGGATGGACGCTGCAATAGAAGTTGTAGACGCCCGCGGGTAGCGGGTCGGTCGGCCCGTAGTTGACGGTCTGACTCGGTTGCGCGATCGGCTGCCCCACGAAATCGCCGTTCGGCCCTGCGTTCTCGATCGCCACGTTGTGCGGAGCGGCGGGATCCTTGTTCGTGAACACGAACGTGAGCGGCGTGTTCGCCGGCCCGTCCAGGCTCGGCTGGTCGAACGAGACCGAGTTCGAGGCGCTCACCTCGATGGTCCCGGGCGCCGGGCTTCCGCCCGCGGCAGGCGTCGGCTTGGGCTTCGCCTTCTCCTTCTGCTCGGCCACCCAGCGGTCGAACTCGCCCCGAGGCACGGCACGGACCGTGAACAGCATCTGCGCGTGGGAGAGGCCGCAGAACTCGGCGCACTGACCAGCGAACGTGCCGGGCCTCGTCGCCTTGAAGTCGAACTGGTTGTTGACGCCCGGGATGACGTCCCGCTTGAACAGGAATTGCGGCACGTAGAAGGAGTGGATGACGTCCGAGGCAAGGAGGTTGACGCGCACGATCTCGTTGACCGGCACGACCATCTCGGGTCCCTCGTTGCCGACGCCCGTGAACGACAGCGGGGTCCCCGCAGCGGTCTTGAGCTGCGGGTACTCGAACGTCCACTGCCACTGGAACCCCGTCACGTTGACGTTCAGGGCGACCGTTCCCTGCTGGGCGGCTCCCGGGTTCGCGCTCACTTCCTCGGGCTGCGGCGCCCTCGCGTCCACCTTCTGGAGCGTCCCGAGCGTCGCCGCGAACATGCCGATCACGATGATCGTGGGGATGATCGTCCACAGGAGCTCGAGCTTGTTGTTGCCGTGGATCTGCTCAGGAAGCGTCTCGTCGCGGCGTCGATACCGCAGGATCGACCAGATGAGCAGCCCCTCCACGACGATGAAGATCGCGGTCGCGATGATCAGGATCGGGACGTACAGCTGCTCGATCGCCTGGCCCTGCTCGGTGACGGCATGGGGCGGCAGGATCCCGGGCGGAGCGTTGTCGCCGCCGGTGGGAACGTCGGGATCGCCCGTCTGTCGCTGCCCGCCGCACGCGGCGACGGCCAGCGCGAGGGCGAGGAGCGTGAAGGGGGCGGCCTTGCTCGCCGCGCGAGCGGGGATCAGAACGCGCACACGGACTCCGTGGAGGGGGGACCGTCGGAGTCCATATGATAGCGGCGATGCCCCCCAACGTCCGTCCGAGCGCGGGTCGCCGCGCCCGCCTCCGAGTCGTGCCCGCCATCGCGCTGGGCCTCTCGTTCTCCCTCCTTGCGATGCCCGCTGCGGTGCTCGGGCACGACGAGAGGACGAGCCAGGGCGTCCCCGCACTCGACCTCCAGCGGGCACTGACGTCGTGGGCCTTCGACCCGCTCGTCTGGGTGGCCGTTCTGGTCGGCGTCGCCGGCTACGTCGCCGCGGTCCGGTCAGTGAACCGCGCGCACCCGTCATCGCGCGTGCCGCCCCGCCGGATCGCGGCATGGGTCAGCGGGCTGGGCGTGATCTTCGTCGCGCTGCAATCGTCTCTCGACGTCTACGCGACGACGCTGTTCAGCGTCCACATGGTCCAGCACCTACTCCTCGCGATGGTGGCAGCGCCACTCCTCGCGCTCGGCGCGCCGGTGACACTCCTCCTGCGTGCGGCGCGGGGGTACGTCCGCAGGCGGTACCTGCTCCCGGTGCTCCATTCGCGTCCCCTCCGGTTGCTCGCGTTCCCGGTCCTGACCTGGCTGCTGTTCACCGGCGTGATGTGGGTGAGCCACTTCAGCCCGCTGTTCAACGCCGCCCTCGAGGAGCCCCTGGTCCACCAGTTCGAGCACGCCCTGTTCCTGGGCTCCGCGATGCTCTTCTGGTGGCCGGTCGTCGGCGCCGACCCGGCCCCGTGGCGGATGGGTCATGCCGCGCGTCTCGGCTACCTGTTCCTGCAGATGCCGCAGAACTCTTTCCTCGGCCTGGCGCTTCTCTCGGCCGGCACCGTCCTCTACCCGCACTACGCCACCGTCGAGCGGTCCTGGGGTCCGTCGCCGCTCGACGACCAGCGGCTCGCCGCCGGGATCATGTGGGGGGCGGGGGACCTGCTGTTCGTGCTCGCGCTCGTCCTCGTGGCCGTGGCGTGGCTCCGCGCGGAGGAGGCGGACGCTGAGCGAGCGGACGCTCGACTCGACAGGCTGCGGGAGAGCCAGCGCGCCGCGACGAGCGCTCCCGAACGTCCCTGACTCGGGTCGCAGCTTTTCTCGCCTGGTCTCGGGCACGGGTGACAGGCGACCGCGGGCGAGCAGCTGTAAGAGCCTTGTAAGAGCGCTGCTCGGAAAGCTCCAGCACTCGTCGCGCCTCATCCGCAAAGGTCGCGCGGGGACCGGTCCAACGGAGAGGGAGAGAAGAGATCCATGGAATTCGGTGAACGCATAGCCGCGGGCTTCAGTGAAGCCGTTGGCGATCTCATCGCGGCGCTGCCGGCGATCATCGGCGCGCTCCTCATCCTCGTCATCGGGTGGATCCTGTCGGGGATCATCGGCCGCATCGTTTCGGAGCTGCTCCGACGTGTCGGCGCCGACCGGATGTTCGCTCAGCACGGGGCCGACGTCTATGGCGGCGCGGCCGGAAACCTGACGCCGTCGCGGATCGCCGGCGAGGTGGTGAAGTGGCTGATCCGCATCGTCGCGATCATCGCCGCCGCCAATTCGCTCGGCCTGACGCAGGTGAGCGTGCTGCTCAACCAGGTCCTCCTGTGGCTGCCGAACCTCATCGTGGCCGCGATCATCCTTCTGGTCGCGCCGCTGGTCGCGCGGTTCGTTCGGGGCACGATCGAGGTCGGCGCGGGGCGGATGGGGTTCACGAATGCGCCGCTCCTCGGACGCATCGCGGAGATCGCGATCGTCGCCTTCGCCGTGATCATCGCGGTCAACCAGATCGGCATCGCGGCGAGCCTCATCAACACCCTGTTCGTCGGCGTCGTGGCCGCGCTGGCGCTCGCCTTCGGACTCGCCTTCGGCCTCGGCGGCCGGACGGTGGCCGAGCAGCTCACCCAGCAGTGGTACGACTCGAGCCGCCAGAACGCCCGGCGTCTCGCGGAGCAGGCACAGGCGTCGGGGTCTCAGGCGCAGGGATCGACGGGGACTGGCGGGACTGGCGGGACCACGGCCGGCGCCGGGACGGGTGGGACCAGGGGCGCCGGGACGGCAGGAGGCGCCGGACCGGAGAACGTGACGGTGATCAGGCCGGCGAGCGAGCCGGGCTCGTGACGCCCGACACGGGGTTGCGCGCTCGACGCTCGCCTCCGATCGCGCATCAGGAGATCGACTCCCGGAGGTGCTGGCATGACCGACCCTGACCGGCCGCTGCCGGACGGTGACCCCGTACTCGGCGCCGGGGTCCTGCCCGGCGTGGAGCCGGAGGTGATGACCGTCGCGCGACACGAAGAGGCCCTCCGCGTCACCAAGACCGTCCAGGAGGTCGGCGCGGTGCGGATCAGGAAGGAGGTCGCCGAGGAGGAGCAGTCGCTGAACGTCCCCGTGAGAAGCGAGGAGGTGCAGGTGAGGCGACGGCGTGTGGAACGACCGGTCGACGGTCCTGTCAGGGTCTACGAGGAGGGGACGACCCTCGTCATCCCCGTCGTCGAGGAGCGGCTCGAGATCAGGAAGGTCGCCTACGTCGTCGAGGAGCTATTGATCGACCGGGTCCTCCGCGAAGAGACCCGAACCGTCTCGGACACGGTCCGGAAGGAGCAGGTGATCATCGAGCAGGAAGGCCAGCTGCGTGCGGAGCAGCAGGGTTCGGAGGCTGGGAGGGGGACGACCGATGGCGGTTAGGCGACCAGGTCGTCGGACGGAGAGGAGGGAGTCCGCGTTGGTCGACGGCACGCGAGGCGCGGGCGATATCGAGCGGGGTCACGACGCGCCGGTGGACGATCCCACGGACCGCGCGGCGCCGCCCGAGGAGGTCATAAGCGACCAGGAGACGACGCGCGTTCCGCGCTACGAGGAGCAGCTGCAGGCCTCGAAGAGCGTCCAGGAGGTGGGTCAGGTTCGGGTCACCAAGGAGATCATCGAGGAGGAGCAGAGCATCGACGTTCCCGTAGTCCGAGAGGAGGTCCATGTCCGAAGACGGGTGATCGACCAGCCGCTGGAGGATGCCTCGCAGGCGTTCCAGCCGCAGACGATCGTCGTCCCGATCCGCGAGGAGCGGATCGAGCTGCACAAGGAGCCTCGACTCGTCGAGGAGCTCGAGATCACGAAGGTCGCTGCCGAGGCGAACGAACGGGTCTCCGGCGTCGTCCGCAAGGAGCGCCTGCGGGTCGAAGAAGCGGGTCGGGTCGAGCGCGAGAAGAGCGGGCGGCGCGGCTGACGCGTCCCCGTTGGGCTTCCTCCAGGCGAGCGGGAGTCCGAGTGTGGCGCTATCCGGTCAGCTGAGCCAGAAGCAGCGCCGCCGCGAAGCCCACGGCGGTCGCGAGCGCGACGAAGGGACCGCCGTTCTCGAATGCCTCGGGAAAGACGGTGTCGGCGAGAAGGGCCAGGATGCTGCCGGCAGCGAGCGCGAGCATCGCCGCCACCACGTTCGCCGGCAGGCCTCCGAGCAGGGCGTAGCCCGCGACCGCTGACGCGGTGCACGCGATCGCGACGATCAGCCAGACGCCGAAGATGTAGGCGCGCGATCGTCCTTCCTGACGCATCCCAACGGTGCTGGTGATCGTGTTCGGGAGGTTGCTGAGGAACACGGCTGCCAGGAGCACGATGCCGAGGCTGTGTCCCTCGCCGGGCGCCTGGAGGCTGATGCCGATCGCCGCGTTCTCGGGGATCCCGTCAAGGACGGTCCCGGCGAGGATCGCGGTCCCGCTGATCACCGCCTGTTCGGCCGTCTCCGGCTTCCGGTGAGCGTCCTCGACGACGTCCTGCGAGTGCCGCCCCTCACGCTTCGGCGATCGCGCTGCCATCCGGTCGAGGATGACCGTGATGACGACGTAGATGATGGCGCCGATCATGAACCCCGTGAGGACCGATGCCGTGTTCCCGGTCTCGAACGCCTCCTCCATCAGATCGAACGTCAGGGCGGATACCAGGATGCCGCCGCCGAACGCGAGGAGGGCGGCGACCACCTTTCGGGGCGGATTCGTGAAGAGCCCGATCGCGACCCCCACGATGAACGCCGAGCTTGCCAGCGCACCGAAGAGGAATGCCGTCGTCACTGAGCCCGCCCTCCCTTGGCTGTTGCTCGGTCCTCGTGCTCGCGCTCGATCATTTCGGGCCGCGCCGTCTGCTGCCGGTCCGTAAGTGGTCCGCCTGGAGTCCGCTAGCCTACGCTCACTGTCTCCGTCATCGCAACGACCTGCCCAAGTCCCGTCCGCGTCGCGACGATCGTCAGAGCGTCGCCGGGGGCAAGACGCGTCGCGGGAGTCGGACGCCACTTCTCTCCATGGCCGGTCGAGAGCACCAGCACGCGTGCCTCCGTTGTCCGTTCGAGTGTCGCGACGTCCATCCCCGCGACCGCCGAGCCTTCCTCGACCTCCGTGCGCGCCACGACGAGCGCCTGGACCCCGAGCGGGATCGTCGCCAGCACGTGCCGACCCTCAGCGGCGGCCGCGAACGCCGGAGCCGCGAGCGCAGACGGGCTGCGCGAGATGTGGATGCCGAACGCGCGCTCGACGCGAACGGCCAGGTCCGGGTCGAACAAGCGCATCACCACGCGCAGGTCCGGGTTGACGGTCCGGGCGTTGAGCGCCGTCTCGAGGTTCGCCAGATCGTCGTTCGTGACGATGACGAGGCAGCGGGCGTCCGCGACGTGCAGCGCTTCGAGCGTTTCCGTGAGCCGCGCGTCGGCGACGAGCACGGGTACTCCGAGCGCGCGCGCGGCGGGCAGGAAGCGTGCGTTCTCCTTCGCCTCCGCTGCGACGACCCGCACGCCTTCCTCCACGAGGCCCTCGACCACCCGGTAGCCGATGTTGCCCAGCCCGCACACGATCACGTGGTCGCGGACGCGGCGCGGCAGACCCCCGAACTCGCGGGCGAGTCGGGCGCCGACCAGGACGTCCGTCATGAGCGCGAACAGGATCGCGAGCAGCGACGCTCCAAGGATCATCAGCGCGATGCCATAGATCTGGAGAGGCTCGGGCTTGTCGAGGAGGCTGATGTCTCCGAAGCCCGTCGTCGTGATGATCGTCACCGTGAAGTAGACAGCGTCCACGAGGTCCAGGTGGAGCAGCGTGCTGAAGAGCGCGACACTGACGAGCGTCAGCCCGAGGAGGATCACGGCGAGCACGCGCAATCGCCGGTCCGTCGCGAGAACGGCACCAATGGCCGCGTCCAGCCAGCGGCGGGCGCCGACGCGAGCGCCGAGCCCGCGGAGCTCGCGAAGCGTCGCCTCCCGTCCGCCGCGACGCGGCGCCCACGCGAGGCACATCAGGTCCCTGCCGTGGCTCGGGAACAGCTCTCCCGTACCCTCGCTGTCCGCGAGCGGGAGGATCACGCCGGGGTCCTCGGGTGCGCCCTCGCGGATCTCGAGTGTCCTCCCCGCGATCCTGATCTGCTGCTCCGCGTTGTCGTGCAAGGCGGCAGCCACGAACGCAGGCGCCGCGATGGCCGCCGGATCGAGGACGACGCATTCCCGGAAGAGCGCGGTGACCCGCTCGCCGAGCTCCGGGTTGAACATCCGCAGCCCGATCCGGATGTTCGGGTTGAGGTCCTGCGCGGTGAGTGCCGCGTGGACGTTGCCGACATCGTCGTCCTCGGCGATGACGATCGCCGCGGCGCGATCGACGCCAGCGCGCTCGAGTACCCGCTCCTCGCGGTAGTTCCCCTCGATCAGGGGGACGTCGAGTCGGCGGGCCTCGCTCGTCTCGCTGGACCCGAGGGCGACGACGACGACTTCCTCGCCGAGACGCCGCAGCTCTTCCAGCGTCCGGTACCCGAGCTCGTTGAGCCCGCACAGGACGATGTGACCGGAGATCGCCTGCAGCCCGTCGGTCGCCACCGCGCGCGTGCTGTCAGAGAGTGATCGGCACCATGACGTCGAGCATCATGACGGCGAACAGCGCGGTCAGGTAGCTGGTCGAGAACTTGTACAGGCGGACCGCGCGTGCCTCGGTCCCGTCCTGCCACATCCGGAGCGCGTGGTAGAGGAAGGCCGCGCCGAGTACGAGCGCGCCGAGCAGATACAGGAGTCCCATCCGCGCGACCGCGAAGAAGACGAGCGTGAGCGCGATGAGTAGCAGCGAGTAGAGCGCGATCTGCCGGGTCGTCTCGGGGATCCCGCGCACGACCGGCAACATCGGGACGCCGGCGGCGCGGTAGTCCTTGAGGAGGCGCAGCGACAGCGCCCAGAAGTGCGGCGGCGTCCAGTAGAAGACGATCGCGAACAGGAGCAGCGCCGGGAGCGCGATGTCGTCGGTCACCGCCGCCCAGCCGATGACGGGCGGGAGCGAGCCGGCTGCGCCTCCGATGACGATGTTCTGCGGAGTGTTCCGCTTCAAAAGGAGCGTGTACACGACCACATAGAACGCGATCGCGAGGAGTGCGAGGAACGCCGACAGGAGGTTGACGAGTAACGCCAGCTCGGCGAAGGCGATGACGCCGAGCGCGAGCCCGAACAGGAACGCGTTCTCCGGCTCGACCTGGTGCTGAGGCAATGGCCGGCGTCGCGTCCGGTTCATGAGCTGGTCGATGTCGCGCTCGAGGTACTGGTTGATCGCGTTCGCGGAGCCCGCCGCGAGCGCGCCGCCCAGGAGCGTCCAGGCGACGAGGTCGAGCCGCGGCACGCCGCGCGCGGCGAGGAACATCGCGGGCACGGTGGTGACGAGCAGCAGCTCGATGATCCGCGGCTTCGTCAGCGCTACGTACGCGCCGACCTTCTGCCGCATCGTTGCCGCAGGAGCGGCCGAGAGGAGGTCCACGATGCCCGCGGTCATCGCGGAGCGGCCTGCGATGCCCGAGCCGACGGGATGGGGTCGACCGTCCGGACCGACCCTCGCACGTGCCCTAGACCCGCCGATGCCACCCTTGCCCGGGTCGTTCCGCACGAGGCTGAACGTCCGGGCCTCGCCGTAGCTCGCCACGACGGCGGCGACGAGGAGCCCCCAGATCGCGGCCCCCAGCGCAAGATGCAGGGCGACCGCCCAGCCCGCGAGCAGCGTGAAGATCTGGAGTCCGCCGACGACCACCTGGACGAGGTAGAGCGCGGCAGCTGTGGTCGCGAGCGCCATCACGGTCGGGTGCCCGGCGGATGCCGCGAACGACCGGTCGTCGGCGGCGACAGAAGCGAAGGAGCGGCGCCGAGAGGCGCGCCACGAGACCCAGGCGGTCGCGATGACGATGACGCCGACGACGAGCGCCGCGAGCCGATGCAGGAAGTGCGTCAGCTGGAGCGAGGCGAACGTCGAGTCGGGCGCGAAGCGCGGCAGGAGCGAGCCGTCGAACAGTGGCCAGTCCGGGAACACGAGTGCCGCTCCGCGAGCCGTCACGTTGGAGCCGAAGAGAAGGAGCCCGTAGACCGCGGCCGCTGCGAACGCGGCCAGGAGCGTGAAGCGCTGCGTCGCACCGCCTGCCGGGAGCCGTTGGGGGTATCGGGTGCGGACGGCGATGTACGTGAGCAGTCCCAGGAGCAGCATCGCTGCAGCGAGATGCGCGGTCACCGACTCCCCGGAGTTGCCGGTCTCGACCGTGATCTTGCCCAGCACCGCCTGGGCACCGGTGAGCAGTACGGCTGCGATCGCGGGGACGACGATCGACGGTTGTCTCCGGTGGTGACGCAGGGCGAGGATCGCGACGCCCAGCACGAGGAAGCCGATCACGGCCGCGATCGTGCGATGCGTCCATTCGATCCACGCCTTGTGATCGCCCGGTGCGGGGAGGACCTGTCCGTAGCACAGCGGCCAGTCCGGGCACCCGAGCCCGGACCCGGTCACGCGGACGATGGCGCCCACGACGATCAGGAAGAACGTGGCGCCGACGGTGAACAGGGCGAGTTTGTGCAGGCGGGTCATCCGAGGCTGGGGTGACGGTGGAGGGCGGACCAGGACGGTCGCGGTCTCATTCTAGTCGTCGCGGGCGCTCCCCAGCCTGAGCGGCTATCGTCGCTGCGTGCTGCTCCGAGTGCTCCCGTACCTCCCGCACACCCGCATGCGCCTTCCGCCTGCGCTGGCCACGATCCTCGCCTGTGGGGTGCTGCTCACGGCCTGCGGTGCGGGCGCGACCGTGCCGCCGACCGCTTCACCGTCCGTCTCGGCCGCACGCTCCTACGCCGGCTGGCCGGGCGACGGGCCCGTCGTGCTCAGCGAGATCGTCCCGGTCATCGTCTCCAGCGACCTTGCGGTCGGCCCGAACCGGTTCCTCATGTCGCTCGTCGACGCGAACAACAAGATGGTCGCGTCCCCGGATCTTCCCGTCCGGCTCGGCTTCTTCGATCTCGCCGCGGACCCGGAGCGCCCGGTGGTGGAGACGGAGGCGAGGTTCGAGTGGGCCGTGGAGAACGAGGCCGGGCTGTACGTCGCTCCCGTCGACTTCGGGCGCGCCGGAGATTGGGGGGTCGAGGTGGTCGCCGGGCGCGCGGGCTCGGAGCGGACGGTCCGCGCCCGGTTCGAGGTGAAGCAGAAGAGTCTGACGCCGTCGATCGGCGCGCGGGCTCCCGCGTCCGAGACCCCGACCGGTGACGACCTCGACGGCGTCCGCCGCATCTCGACCGATCCCGACCCAGACCCCGACTTCTACCGCCTGTCGGTCGAAGAGGCGGTCGCCAGCGGCATGCCGTCGGTCGTCGTGTTCTCCACCCCGGCGTTCTGTCGGACACGCACGTGCGGGCCGGCCCTCGAGGTCGTGAAGGAGGTCGCCGGCCGGTTCAAGGGCCGCGTCAACTTCGTGCACGTAGAGCCGTACCGGCTGCGGCAGGCCGACGGGCACCTCCAGCCCGAGGTCGATGCCAACGGTCAGTTCCGGGTGGTCCGTGCGGTCGAGGAATGGAACCTGCCCACGGAGCCGTACATCTTCGTCATCGCTCCCGACGCGACCGTCAGCGCCAAGTTCGAGGGCATCGCCGGACGCGAGGAACTCGAGCAGGCGATCTCCAGGGTGGCCGGGTAGGAGGCTCCTGGCTCCGCGCTCCGTCAGCCCGCTCCCTTGGAACCGGGCGACTCGAGCGGCAGGTCGGCGCAGCACCCGGGGCAGCTCGGCGCGCCGGGGTCGTAGGTCGGTAGATCGAGGGCCCAGAGCGAGTCGACGTGGCACCCGCGGCCGGACGACGGCGAGACGAGCTGGCGAAGGCCGCCCGACCGATCGATCAGGACGACCGCGCTCACGACCTCAGCCCCGGAGACCTCGACCGCGGGCAGCATCGCGAGCAGCGAGCCGCCGGTGGTCAGGATGTCGTCCACGAGGAGCACGCGCTCTCCCGGCTGGAGTCGGAAGCCCCGCCTGAATCCGCGTCGCCGGGACCCGTCGGCATCGATCACTTCCTCCGCGAAGATGCCCCGCACGCCGAGCTGGCGCGCGACTTCGAAGGCCAGGATGACCCCGCCGGTCGTGGGCCCGGCGACGACGTCGACGATGGCTCGACCGTTCGCGTCGCGGCCCCACGCGGTGATCGCTGCGCACAGCTCGCTGACGGCTGCGGGGTACTGGAGGACCAGGAACTTCTCGAGGTAGCGGTCCGCGTGCCGGCCGCTCTTCAGCTCGAAGTGCCCTTCGCGGAGCGCGCCCGCCTCGCGGAACAGCGCCTCCGTCCGGGCGGCGATGGCGCGCCGGCCCGCGGCGTCGAGGGACGTCCGGATCGTGGTCAACCGCCGTGGTTCCTCATGCGCGGTATTCCGCGCCCTTCGTGCTCGGCCGCTCCCGGCGACCTCGTGGCAGTGCCGCGCCCACGAGCTCCCGGTGCGAGCCGAGCCCTCTCTGTCCGCAGTACCCGCCCAGCTCCTGGATCAGCCGGATCGGGAGCCCGGGGTCGGCGAACACCGCGGTGCCGACTTCGACCGCCGACGCGCCGGCGAGCAGATACTCCAGCACGTCGGCGAGCGACGTGACGCCGCCGATCCCGATGATCGGGATCTTCACGGCCTGGGCGACCTCGTAGACGATCCGGAGCGCGATCGGCTTGAGCGCCGGACCGGACAATCCACCGTACGTGTTGCCGAGGAGCGGTCGCCTGTTCTCCCGATCCACCGCGAGTGCTGGGAGCGTGTTGACGGCCGAGATCGCGTCCGCCCCGCCCCGCTCGATCCCGACCGCGATGGCGCGGACGTCCTGGGCAGCCGGCGAGAGTTTCACGATCAGGGGGAGATCCGTGGAGCGGCGAACGGCGGCCGTCACCTCTTCGGCGGCGGCGGCATCGAGTGCGAACTGGAGGCCGCCCCGTCCCACGTTCGGGCAGCTGATGTTGAGCTCGACGGCCGCGATCCCCGGCACCCCGTCCACGCGGCGCACGACCCCCACGTAGTCCTCCACGGCATCGCCCGCCACGTTGACGATGACGGGCACCTGCCAGTCTGCCCAGACGTCTGCGTAGCGCTCGAGCACCGCGTCGACGCCGGGGTTGTGGAGCCCGATCGAGTTCAGCAGTCCCGCCGGTGTCTCGACCATGCGAGGCGGAGGATTGCCGGAACGAGCCTTGAGCGTGGTGCCCTTGGAGCAGATCGCGCCGAGTGCCTCGACGTCGATGATCTCGGCGTACTCGACGCCGTACCCGAACGTCCCGGCGGCGACGAGGATCGGGTTCGCCAGCACGAGCGCGCTGGGGCGGCCCGGTGCGAGATCAACCGACAGATCGACCGACGAGGCTGTCGGCGCGGGCACGTCCGGGAGCGGAGCTTGGGGTCGATCGGAGCTGGGTGGGCGCGCGGCGGGCCCGACCGACGGCCGAGCACCGGTGGGGCGAGGATGGATCCCGGGTGCGCCGGCGCCGAGCAAGGGCTTGTGGCGCCGAGGTGGGTGGGAGACGTGCCCTCGCCGGCTCGTGATGACGCTCTTCTTCCGCCTCACGCGATCGCCTCCCAGTCGATCTCGTCGACCGCGAACGACGGCCCTTCCCGGCAGACTCGCTGCGGTCCTGCAACGCCGGGCACGACGCACCCGAGGCACGCGCCGACGGCGCACGCCAC
>JADDQH010000063.1 GCA_016781485.1 Chloroflexota bacterium
CTCGCTGCCTGCGCTCGTCGGGGAGGCCGCCGCTCCGCCGGCACCCGGCGACGTGGCGGATGTCCCGCCGCCCGCGCCGCCCGGCGGTTGACTGGGATTCGACCCGCCGCCGCACGCTGTCAGAGCGAAGGAGACCGCCAGGGCACCGATGAACGCCGGGAGCAGCTTGTTCGATGTCTTCGTCATGCCGGGAGTCTGAACGTTTCCTTCATCGCGCGCGTTTTGGGCCGGGGATCGCTGCGCGGTCTGCCAGTCGACTCGCGACATGCCCGGCGGACCGCAAGCGACCGAGGGCGACGCCTCGTCCGCTCTTGCCCGCCCGTCCTTTGGGGAGATTCGAAGGAAGCGCGGGGTCGAGTCCGGCGGCTGGCGGGCTCCGGTTCAGCTCGTCCTCACACCATCGGTTATGCCCTGACTCGACCGGACGCGGGCGCCCGACGCGGACGATCCGATCGGCTTCCCCACGAGTCGCCGTGAATGCTCAAGCACCGGCGACGGCGGGAGCCTCCCTACGGGTAGCGATGAAGACGGCGGGCAAGAGCGCCAGGACGACCGCCACCGCCCCCAGTGCCGAGTAGCCCGCGACTGACAGCAGCGGACCTGACGCGAGACTGGAGATCGCGGACGCCGACCAGACGATCACGTCCACGCTCCCCTGCGCGCGTGCCCGCAGGGCGAGCGGCAGGTCACCCGCGAGCAGGGCGCTCCCCGCGACGAACGCGAGGTTCCACCCGAAGCCGAGCAGGAACAGCGCGATGACCAGCAGCGGCCCGCCGTGCGCCGGCGCGGTCGCCGACAGGACCGCGGCGACGATGAGGACCGCGAATCCCGCGAGCACGACCGGAACGCTTCCGAAGCGATCGGCCAGCCGACCCGACAGCGGAGACAGCGCGAACATGCCGAGGATGTGTGCGCTGAACACGAAGCCGACGACCTCGAGCCCACCGCCGTGCTGGCGGATGTGGATGGGCGTCATCGTCATGATCATCACCATCACGACCTGGGCGGTCGTGAGCGCGACGAGCGCGGTCGAGACCGCTCGACGGGAGAGGAGCTCCCGGATGCGGACGGAGCCGGCGGAGCTTCCCGAGTCGCGCCCGTGGTCGGCGTGCTCGACGAGTCGGCTCGGATCCGGGCGCAGCAGGAGCGACGTCAGCCACGCGACCGCGAACAGGGCGGTGGCCACCACGAAGGCTCCCGCGAGCGGAACGAGGCCGAGTGACCTGGCGACTCCGGCCGCCGGCGCGACGAGGTTCGGCCCGAGGACGGCGCCGACCGTCGCCCCCCAGACGACGATCCCGATCGTGCGTGCGCGTCGTGGCGGCAGGTAGAGGTCACCTCCGACATACCTCGCCAACTGGCCCGCGGCGTTCGCGCATCCCGCGGCCAGCATCCCGATCAGCAGCAGCCCGAGGACGCCGAGTGCCACGCCGACCGCGGCGGCGGCCGCCCCCGCCACGCCGAGCAGGAAGCCGCTCATCAGTGCGGGTCGCCGACCGCGCCGGGTGCTGAGCGCGGAAAGCGTCCCGACCCCGATCGCCGTCCCGACGACGGAAGCCGTGCTCGGTACGCCGCTCCACTCGGCTCCGCCCATGTCGGCCGCCGCCAGCGTCCCGGCCGTCAGCATCGCGATGTATGCCGTGGCATTCACACCGACGCCCGCGAACAGGATCCGTACGGTGCGGGTCCGGAGCGCGTCGGCGTCGGTCCGGATCGAATCGGCGTCCGTCCGGATCGAATCGGCGTCGGTCCGGAGCGCCTCGGCGGTACGGCTGCCGGGATCGGGGTGTGTCATCGCGCCATCTTCCGCCTTCGGTCACGAGGCGTGTGACTCTGACCGCCCGCCTCGCCGCCTCTCTCGCGTGTGACAATCGAGATACCCGACGCCTACGGTGCGGGGAGTGGTCGCGGAGTGAGGCAGCTATCCATGGAGTTCCTCGTGCGCGTCGACATCGGCTGGCCGGCGGACGGCGACCAGGACGAGTTCGCGCGATTGCTCTCGGCGGAGCGGGAGCGCGCCCGCGTCCTTGCGTCGGAAGGCATCATCCGGCGGATGTGGCGCGTTCCGGGCCAGCAGGCGAACTGGGGGCTGTGGGAGGCGCCCGACGCGACCGCCCTGCACGAGGCCCTGACGAGCCTGCCGCTCTTCCCCTGGCTCTCGATCGAGGTCGAGCCGCTGGCCGCGCACCCGACCGACCCGGAACGGCCGGGCGGGCGATGAGCAGGCGGGGAGCGGCGTCCGGTCAGCGATGAGTGGCGTCGCCCGAGCGGATCGCGGGTGAGCAGGGGCGCTGCGCTCAGCGTCGACAGGAACACGCTCGCTCGCCGCATCACCGCCTGAGCGTGTGCTCCGGGACGACGTCGTGAGCGGGCGCTACCGGATCGCCGTCATCCCCGGCGACGGGGTCGGGCCCGAGGTCGTCCCGGTCGGGCTCGATGTCCTGCACCGAGCCGCCGAGGTCACCGGCGGCTTCTCGCTCGAGACGGTCGAGTTCCCCTGGTCGTGCGGCCGGTACCTCGAGCACGGGCGGATGATGCCGGCCGACGGGCTCGCCCAGCTGGCCGACTTCGACGCGATCTACCTGGGAGCGATCGGCTACCCGGGCGTCCCCGACCACGTCTCGCTCTGGGAGCTGCTGCTTCCGATCCGCCAACGGTTCGACCAGTACATCAACCTGCGCCCGATCCGGCTGTTCGAGGGCGTGCAGGGGCCATTGCGCGACCGCGCTCCGGCCGAGATCGACATCCTGTGCGTGCGCGAGAACACGCAGGGCGAGTACGCCGGCAGTGGCGGACGACTGCTCCTCGGCGCGGACGACGAGGTCGCCACGCAGGTGTCCGTGTTCACGCGGCGTGGCGTCGAGCGAGTCGCGCGGTATGCCTTCGAGGCGGCGCGCGGGCGGCGGCGCCAGGTCGCGAGCGGCACCAAGTCCAACGCGATCCAGTACACCGCGGTGCTGTGGGACGAGGTAGTGGCAGGCGTGGCGAAGGACCCGACCGGCCCGACGAAGGAAGCGGTGATGCGCGTCCACGAGCGCGCCGGCCACCCGACCCAGGAGGTCTACGAGGTCCCGATCGAGGTGTGAGGGGAGCACGGCCGCGTCGGTGTCGCGGTCGGTCGTCGGCGTCGGCACGCCGGGACGGTGGGCACGGGGGAACCATCGACCGCCGAGGAGCGTCCTCCTCGCCATGAGGCTCGTGTCCGGCGCCGCGCTCGTCCTCCTCCTCGCCGCGTGCGGTGCCGGCGCGACCCGCGGCTCGCCGCCAGGCTCGCCAGACACGATGGGCCCGACCCCGACGCCCGGGGCGGTCGATATCACGGGCGCGTGGGTCCTGGAGGAGGGCATCGTGCGCGATGACCCGACCCCGATCCTCGACGGGCACCGCATCACGCTCACCGTCGAGGGCCCGGTCGTCGGCGGCGTCTCCGCCTGCAACCACTACGGCGGACGCATCCGGATCACGGGCGACCAGATCCGCTTCAGCGCGATCGGTGGCACCGAGATGGGGTGCCTCGAAGACGTGATGGCCGCCGAGGCGCTCTACCTGTCCGCGCTCGGGCTCGTGGAGACGGTCGCGCGCGAGGGTGACCGCCTGTCACTGTCCGGTCCCGCGGCCGACCTCCGCTTCGGGCTCCTGTCGCCGGTCCCGCAGGCAGCGCTCGTCGACACCGAGTGGTCGCTCGAATCGCTCGTCCACGGCGACGCGGTCTCCTCCGTCGCGGCCCCCTCCACGCTCCGGCTCGGCTCGGACGGGTCGCTCCGGGGATCGACGGGCTGCCGCGAGCTGACGGGACGCTACGTGATCGCGGGCGACACGATCCAGTCGGTCGAGATGGCGGCGGACGGCGAGTGCGATCGGGGCCTCAGCGAGCAGGACAGCCACGTGATCTCCGTGCTCGAGGGCCCGTACACCGCGCACGTCGAGGGCGAGACGCTGACGCTGACGGGCTCCGGCAACGAGGGGCTGGTGTACCGCCGGACCGTATCGGACGAGCCGTAGCAGCGAGCGCGACCCGCTGACCCACCGAGGCGAGCCGCCCGAGCACGCGGACGGCGATCGGCTCGTACGATTCGGCCGATGCGAGAGGTGAGGTCGTTGCGGTTGCTCTTCCCCGGTCAGCGGCCCGGACCTCTCTCGCTTTTGTCATGTACCCGACTGGCGGGTACAAATCAGCGGATGGAGCCGCGTTTCGTCGTCCGACGCGCCCGCTCGTGCTCACCTCTCGCCCTTCCCGACGTCGCACAGCGCCGTCCCCGTGACTACCACCCGCACGGCGGGTAGGTGACAGGGATCGCGCCGAAGACGCGGTTACTACCCGCCTGGCGCATAGGTGACAGGAAGAGCCCGCGAAAACGGGGTGAGTACTCGTGTGGCGGGTAGGTGCAGGAAGGGCGGCATCGTTATCACCAGTTGACGGAGCCCCGACCCGTCGTTTCACGACGGACGGGAGGCACGAAAGGCGGCGACCCGGCCGTCTCCGCCGCGTGCGAGTATCGTTGCTGGCAACGATTGCCGGTCGGGAGGGTGGACGTGGGCAAGCTGCGGCTCGGGGTCATCGGGGCGGGGTCCTGGACGGTGAGCTCGCACCTGCCGGCGATGGAGCGGCACCGCGACCGGGTCGAGTACACGATCGTGAACCGGCGCAACCCCGAGATGCTCGAGCGCATCAAGGATCGCTTCGGGTTCCAGAAGGCGACCACCGACTGGCGCGACGTGATCGAGGAGCGGCCGGACATCGTCATCGTGGCCAGCCCGGTCGCGCTCCACCACGAGCAGAGCAAGGCGGCGCTGGAAGCCGGCGCGCACGTGCTGTGCGAGAAGCCGTTCACGATCGACCCGGCGGACGCGTGGGACCTCGTCGAGACAGCCCGTCGCAACGACCGGGAGCTGCTGCTCGCGTACGGCTGGAACTACCGGCCGATGGTCGTCGCCGCGCGCGAGCTGATGGCCGCCGACGGCGGCATCGGCGACGTGGAGCAGGTGACGATCCACATGTCCTCGCACACCCGGGAGCTGCTGTCGGGGCGTGGGGCGTATCCGATGGCGGCACCCGAATCGATCCCCGAGCACGCGACCTGGATCGACCCGGACGTCTCGGGTGGGGGGTATGCGCAGGCGCAGTTCACGCATGCGCTCGGGCTCGCCCTGTGGCTGGCACCCGAGCTGCGTGGGCGCGACGTCTTCGCGTTCATGTCAGCCCCCCTCGACGCGCCGGTCGAGCTCCACGACGCGATCGCGGTTCGCTTCACGAACGACGGGATCGGCACCATCGGCGGGGGGTCGGAGCACTCAGGGCCCGACAACGAGCGCCACAAGGTGGACATCCGCATGATCGGCTCGCGCGGGAACTTCCACATCGACCTAGAGCGCGAGATCGTCTGGCGCTATCGCGGGGCGGACGACAACGTGACCCTTCCCGTCCAGCCCGGCGACGGCATCTACGACTGCATCGGGCCGGTCGATCAGCTCGTGGAGCTCGGGCTCGGGCAGGGCCGGAACGAGTCGCCGGCGGAACTCGGCGCTCGGACGGTCGAGATCATCGACGCCGCCTACCGGAGCGCGCAGAGCGGTCGGGTGGAGACCGTCCCGACGCTCGACCGCTCCTGACGCCGACGACGCACCGCGGGAACGAGGCGACATGAGGCCCGACGCGCTCGACAGCGACCGACGCCGCAGGAACATGCGCGAGGTCGCGGAGCACGCGAACGTGGCCATCTCCTCGGTCTCGCGCGTCCTGTCCAACCACCCGGACGTGAGCCGCGACATGCGCGAGCGCGTGATGGCCGCGGTCCGAGAGCTGGAGTACGAGCCCGACTTCCTCGCCCAGAGCCTGCGTCGCGGGGCCACGCTGACCATCGGCTTCCTCATCAGCGACATCACGAACCCGCTGATGGCGGACATCGTTTCGGGCGCCGAGTCGTACCTGCGAGCGCGCGGGTACTCGATGCTCGTGATGTCGTCCGGGCACGACCCGACGCTCGACGCCTCCGACATCCGGTTCCTCAAGGGCCGGCGCGTGGACGGGATGATCCTGTCGCTCGGGAGCGAGCGGGCGACCGACACGCTGGAGCAGTTGCAGGGGCTCGGACGGCCCGCCGTCGTGGTCGATCGCGAGGTCCCCGCTGACGTGGGGGTGAGCGCGGTGCTCTCCGACCACCACGCCGGGATGGTCGACGCGGTCCGCCACCTGCTGGACCTGGGTCACCGGCGGCTCGCGCTCATCGCGGGCCCCGAGGACGTCCGTCCGGGCTACGCGCGGGTCCTGGCCGTGCGGGCCGCGATGAGCGAGCGCGCACTGGGCGACGACGCTGTCGCGATCTCGGGCCCCTTCTCGCCTCACCACGGAGCGGAGGCGACCCTCGCGCTGCTCGACCGCGAGCAGCCGCCGACGGCGATCATCGCCGGGAGCAACCTGCTGCTCGTCGGCGTGCTGCGCGCCCTTCGGTCACGCGGCCTCGCGGTCGGGGAGGACGTCTCGCTCGTGACCTGCGACGACATCCCGCTCGCGGCGTTCTACTCGCCGCCGCTGTCGGTCGTCGCGCGCGACACGGTCGCGCTCGGGCGCACGGCCGCGGACCTCCTCCTGCGGCGACTCGGCGACGAGGACCCCGGTCCCGAGACCGTCACCCTGCCCACGACGTTCATCCCCCGCGGGTCGACCGTCCCGCCGTCGCCGGAAGCGGGCGCATGACGAAGGTCGCCACGGTCGAGCCGATCCCCGTCAGCTACCCCGAGCCGAACGACTTCAACGCCACCCGGCACCTGTGCCTCGTCCGAATCGAGACCGACGATGGGCTCGTCGGCTGGGGCGAGGCGATCACGCAGTTCCCGGAGGCGAGCCTCGCGACGAGGGCGATCGTGGAGGGGATGGCGGAGCGCGTGGTGGGCCGCGACCCCGTCCACACGAACGCGATCTGGGAGTCGCTCAAGGACCGCGCGTGGTGGTACGGGTACGCCGGCGGCATCGCGAGCAACGCGATCGCGGCGATCGACATCGCGCTCTGGGACCTCAAGGGCAAGATCCTCGGCCGGAGCGTGCTGGACCTGCTCGGCGGTCCCATCCACGACCGACTGCCCGCCGTCGCCTCGTCACACGCGCACTACTCCGACATCGGGCGGATGGTCGAGGAGGCGCAGGAGTGGCTGGCTCCCGGGCTCCACGGCGTGAAGGTCGGTTTCGGCAAGCGGGGCGACGCGCGGCTCGGCTATGAGCACGACCGGGACGTGGAGTACATGCGCCGGATGCGCGAGGGGCTCGGGCCGCGGCCGCAGATCATGATCGACTGCGGCTGGGCCGTGAGATGGGACGTCTCGACCGCGGTCCGGCGTGTCCAGGCGTTCGAGGAGCACGGGCTCCACTGGATCGAGGAGCCGCTCGGCGCCTGGGACCCGGAGGGCTACGCGACGCTGCGCGCGAAGACGACGACGCTCATCGCGTACGGCGAGAAGGAGTGGACTCTCGAGGGGTTCGAGCGGGTGCTCGCGACCGGCACCGTGGACGTGGTGGGGGTCGACCCGGGCCGCGCCGAGGGCATCACGGGCTTCAAGCGGGTGACCGAGCGGGTCGAGGCCTACCGGCGCCAGTCGAACGCCCACGCCTGGTCGTCCGCGATCGTGAGCGCCGCGAGCCTCGCCCTCAGCTTCGCGACGCCGTCCGCGAAGCTGTTCGAGCTGAAGCCGCTGCGGAACCCGATGCAGCACGACCTCGTGACGACGCCGTTCGAGCACCGCGAGGGGTGGATGTACCGGCCGACGGGACCGGGTCTGGGGATCGAGGTGATCGAGGAGGTCGTCGACTTCTACCGGGCCGAGCGCGTCGCCGAGCGAGTCTAGGGCGAGCCGCGATGGCCGGGAGCGCGCCCCGCTGATGCCCTGGAGCGTCGGTGCCGGGCTCGAGGGCCGGGGCGTCATCGTGACCGGCGCGACCGGAGGGATCGGTGCCGCTGTGACCCGCGCGTTCGCGACGACCGGCGCGCGGCTGCTCGCGGTGGACCTCGACCAGGCCCGGCTCGACGAGCTCGTCGCGTCGCTCGAGGGGGAGGGGCACGTCGGCATCGCGTGGGACGTGCGGGACGTCTCGGGGCACGAGGCGCTGGTCGCCCGCGCGCGGGAGGTGCTCGGGAAGGTGTACGTGCTCGCGAACCTCGCCGCGGTCCTCCAGCGCCGCCCGAGCCTCGACGAGGTGACCGAGGACGACTGGGACTTCCAGCACGACGTGAACCTCAAGGCCGCGTTCTTCCTGTGCCGCGCGGCCTCGCGCGCGATGATCGAGGCCGGGGAGGGCGGCCGGATCGTCACGTTCACGAGCCAGGGCTGGTGGACGGGGGGGTTCGGGGGGTCCGTCGTCTACGCGGCGTCGAAGGGCGGCGTCGTTTCGATGACGCGTGGTCTGGCGCGGACGCTCGGCCCGCACGGCATCACCGTGAATACGGTCTCTCCCGGGCAGGTCCACACGCCGATGCTGATGAAGGACCTCCCCCGCGAGACGTACGAGCAGCAGGTCGCGCTCACGCCGCTCGGCTACGCCGCGGAGCCGGAGGACCTGGCGGGGACCGTCGTCTTCCTCGCCTCGGACCACGCGCGCTACATCACCGGTGCCACGATCAACGTCTCCGGCGGGCTGTTGATGTACTGAGCGCGGAGGGAAGCGGCTCGGCGCCAGATCGTCTCACCCGCCATAAGTCCGCCCGGACGGCCGTGGATCGTCACCGACCCGTGTGGCGGATGATAAGCCGGCCCGCACGGCCGTGGGTCGCCACCTACCCGTGTGGCGGGTGATCGTCAGCAGGTCGAGCCGCCGGATGGCGGCAACCGCTCTTTCTCGAGCACGAAACCGGCCCGCCAGCCCCTCACCACCGCTCCATCCGCTGACTTGCACCCGTGTGAGTGGTAGGTGGCAGGAGCAGCCAGCGCCGGGACCGAGAGCCACCCAGCGCCGGATCGAGAGCCTCCGAGCGCCGGATCGAGAGCGAGCCCGGCCGCCGACGTCCCACCCCGCGCCCGCCGAGACGACGCAGTACGGCGCGGCGTCAATCGAGGTGGAGGACCTCCTGCGCGAGGATGAGGCTCCCCTCGTCGTCCGTGATCGTCGTGATGATCCCCTGGAACGACTCGCCCCAGCGGGTGTTCACGTCGGTGGCGCCGATGGTCGCGACGGCGGTCGCCATGTCGGGGTAGAACTCGCCGTAGTAGGCGACGAGGGAGCCACGCCGGAAGCCGGAGTAGTTCCGGAAGCCTGACGACGAGAGCGCCTCCATCATCTCGGGCCACGGCTCCGCGTGGCGCCGGTCGTACTCCTCGATCCGGTCCGGGTGGACGACCAGCACGAACATCCCACGCTCGAATGGCCCGGTCAGCGCCGGCCCGTCGGAGTGGAAGACCTCCCGGTACCGCGCGACGCCGCCCGACGGCGGCTGCACGATCGCAGCGAGCGACGCCGTCCACCGCGCGTGCCCGTCGGTCGCGATGAAGCGGCCGAGCGCCGCGTCGCCGTCGCCGTCCCCGTCGGCCTCGGCGTAGAACCAGACGTCCGTCCCGCGTCGGAGCCCCGTGACGTTCCGCAGACCCGCCTCCGCCGCGGCCTCCGCGAGGTGGGACGGCACCGGGTCGTGACGGGCGTCGAACTCCCGCTCGGTCCCCGGATAGAGCCGCAGCTGGAACAGCAGCCGGCCCATCACGCGCCCGCCCACGCGTCCGGCGCCTCGACGAGGCCCTTCAGCGTGCCGAGGAAGCGGGCCGCGGCCGCACCGTCCACGGCGCGATGGTCGGAGGAGAGGGTCGCGGCCATCACGGGCCGCACCACCACCTCGCCGTCCCGCACGAGCGGTCTGGGCTGCGTCTTCGCCGTCGCGAGGATCGCGACCTGTGGGGGCGTCACGATGGCGGTGAACTGCGTGACCTCGAACATCCCGAGGTTGCTCAGGGTGAACGTCGCCTCCCCGATCTCCGGCGCCCGGAGCCTGCCCGCCCGCGCCCGCGTGACCAGGTCGCGCAGCGCCGCCGCGATCTGCTGCACGTCGAGCGCCTCGCATCCCAGCAGCGCGGGCGCGATGAGTCCCTCGTCGAGCGCGATCGCGACGCCCACGTTGATCGCGTCCACGAGCTCCAGCGTGTCGCCGTTCCACACCGCGTTGAACTCGCGGTGCTCCGCGAGCGTCAGTGCCACGGCCTTGACGAGGAGCGCGGTGAGCGTGACCCGCTCGCCGGCGTCGCGACCGGCGTTCAGGCGGTCGGTCGCAGCGGTCATCGCGCTCATGTCGAGCTCCGCGGTGACGTAGAAGTGCGGCGCCTGCTGCTTGCTCTGGAGCATCCGGCGCGCGATCGCCGCGCGCATCGGGCTGAGCTTGACGGGATGGCGCCCCTGGGTCATCGCGCGCGCCCCGCTCGTCCCGACGCTCGGCTCGCTCGGCGCACTCGGGTCTAGCTCGCGTCGTCGAGGTAGGCGATGACCTCCCCGACCGGCAGCTCCACCCCCGGCTCCGCGACGATCTCCACGAGCGTACCCGCGGTCGTCGCTTCCATCTCGACGGCGGACTTCTCGGTCTCGATCTCCGCCAGCGCCTCACCCCGCTCGACCCGGTCGCCGACCTGCTTCAGCCACGCGCCGACCCTGCCCGTCTCCATGTCGTAGCCGAGCTTGGGCATCTCGACGGGGATCCGCGCCATCCATCCCTCCCTCGCCTCGTGCTCGAGTCGCAGCTCCGCGAGGCGGTCGGTTGCAGAGGTTGCAAAGGTTTCCAGCGGGCCTATGATAGCCGACGCCCGTGGCGCGGAAGAGGGTCGCGCGCGGACTGGGGCAGGAGCGGATGGAGTTCTTCGTACACGTCGAGATCGGCTGGCCGGCGGACGCTGACCCCGACGAATTCGCGCGGCTGGTCTCCGCGGAGCGGGAGCGAGCCGCCGTCCTCGCGTCACAGGGGACGATCCGGCGGATGTGGCGCGTCCCCGGGCAGCGCGCGAACTGGGGGTTGTGGGAGGCGCCCGACGCGACCGCGCTGCACACGGCGCTCACGAGCCTGCCGCTCTTTCCCTGGCTCTCCATCGAGGTCGAGCCGCTCGCCGCCCACCCGTCGGACCCCGAGCGCCCGGGCGGCCGATGAGCGTGCGCGTGGACCACGAGCTCGACCGGAGCATCCCGTTCATCGAGACGCACCACCACCTGTGGGAGCTCGGCCGGTTCCCGTACCCCTGGCTGGGCGAACCCGGCACCGAGGTCCACAACGGGACGCTCGGCCCGTACAAGGCGATCCGGACCGACTGGGGTCCGAAGCGCTTCTTCCGGGAGTTCTACGGGCAGAACGTGATCGCGAGCGTCCACGTGGAGGCCGACTCGCGCGCGCCCGACCCCGTCGAGGAGACCATCTGGCTCGACCAGGTCAGCCGGGAGCACGGGATGCCGAACGCGCTCGTCGTCTACTGCGACCTGGAGCGCGACGGGGCCGACGCGGAGCTCGCGCGTCACCTCGAAGCCTCCGACCTCACGCGTGGGGTGCGCATCCGCTCGCACCCGGATGACCCCGACGCGCCCGCGTTCCGGCGCAACTACGCCGCGCTGGAGCGGTACGGGCTGAGCTACGAGCTGAACGCCTCACCCGGCAAGCTGCTGTCGGGCCGCGACGTCGCCGCGGCGCACCCGAACATCCAGGTGATCCTCGGGCATGCGGGGTTCCCGGTGCGGCGCGACGAGGAGTACTTCCGCTGGTGGTGCAGCGAGATCTCCGCGCTCGCGGAGGTGGACCACGTCGCGTGCAAGATCAGCGGACTCGGGATGGTCGACCACGAGTGGACGGTAGAGAGCATCCGCCCGTGGGTGCTCCACTGCATCGAGGCGTTCGGGGTCGAACGGTGCATGTTCGGGACGAACTGGCCGGTCGACGTGCTGTACGCGACGTACCTCGAGCAGGTCGATGCGTACCGGGTGATCATCGCGCGCGAGGGCTTCGGCCGCGAGGACCAGGAGAAGCTGTTGTACCGGAACGCACAGCGGTATTACCGGATCGACAGCGGAGGCGCCGGCGGTGGCTGAGGCGGCGGTAGGCGGGGCGAGCGCGGCGAGCGCGGTCGAGTCGAGCGTCGGCGAGTCGGGCGTGGGCGAACCGGGGCGCGCGCCGGTGCTGGAGATCCGGGGCGTCTCGAAGCGGTACGGGTCCACGCAGGCGGTGCGCGACGTATCGCTCGCCCTCTACCCCGGCGAGATCCACGCGCTGCTGGGGGAGAACGGGGCGGGCAAGTCGACGCTCATCAAGGTGATGACGGGGATCGAGCAGCCCGACACGGGCGAGGTCCTCGTCGACGGGCGCCCGGTCCGCCTCCGGAACCCGCTCGAGGCCCAGGCGCTCGGCATCGCGGCGATCTACCAGGAGCCGATGATCTTTCCGGACCTGTCGGTGGCGGAGAACATCTTCATCAGCCACAGGGACCGTGGCCGTGTGGTCGACCGCGGCGCGATGCGCCGCGACGCGGAGGCGGTCCTCGAGCGGCTCGGCGTCCGCCTCGACCTCGACCAGCCGGCGCGCGGCCTCACGCTCGCGGAACAGCAGACGCTGGAGATCGCCAAGGCGCTGTCGCTGCGCGTCCGCGTCCTGATCATGGACGAGCCGACCGCGTCGGTCTCCGCGCACGAGGTCCGGCGCCTGTTCGGGATCGTCCAGGCGCTGCGGCGCGAGGGCGTCGCGCTGCTGTTCATCTCGCACCGGATGGAGGAGGTGTTCGAGATCGCGGACCGCGTGACGATCCTCCGCGACGGGCGGTGGATCCGGACCTCGCCGCGCAAGGAGGTGGACGCGTCGTCGGCGATCCGCGACATGGTCGGGCGGAGCATGGACGACTTCTTCCACCGCTCTCCGTCCGAGCCCGGCGAGGTCGTGCTGCAGGTGAAGGACCTGCGCCGCGAGGGGGCGTTCGCGAACGTCTCCTTCGAGCTGCGGGAACGGGAGGTGCTCGGCTTCGCAGGGCTCGTCGGGGCTCGCCGGACCGACGTCGGGCTCGCGCTGTTCGGGTGCGCTCCCGCCGACGGCGGGGAGATCTTCGTCGGTGGGAAGCCCGTCACGATCCGCACGCCGCAGGACGCGCTGCGCGCCGGGATCGCCTACACGACCGAGGACCGCCACGGGCTGGGGCTCATCTTCCCGCTCTCGATCTCCTCCAACATCTCGCTGCCGTCGCTGCGCCGATACCTGAGCCCGCTCGGGCTCGTCCGGCGGGGCGGCGAGACGCGCACCGCGCGGGAGTTCAAGGACCGGCTGCGCATCCGCGCGGCGTCCGTGGAAGTCCCGGTCGGGACGCTGTCGGGTGGCAACCAGCAGAAGGTCGTGCTCAGCAAGTGGCTGAACACCCGGCCGCGGATCCTCATCCTCGATGAGCCGACGCGGGGGATCGACGTGGGCGCCAAGGCGGACGTCCACCAGATGATCGACGAGCTCGCGCGTTCGGGGATGGCGATCATCGTCATCAGCTCCGACCTGCCCGAAGTCCTCGCGATGAGCGACCGGATCCTCGTGATGCGGGAGGGCCGCCAGGTGGGCATCTTCGATCGCGGCGAGGCGACGCAGGAGCGGATCCTTGCCGCGGCGATGGGCCAGACGCCCGCGGTCGTGCCGGAGCCCGTGCTCGACGCGGTCCCGCGAGCGGGGGTCGCGGGGTGACGCTCGCCCACGGCGTCTTCCGCCGCATCCGGCCCGAGCAGGTCCGCGAGCTCGTGCTGCTGCTGGTCCTCGTCGCGATCGTCGCGTTCTTCGCGACGCAGATCCCCGACTACCTCTCCGGCCGCACGTTCACCCGCATCAGCACCAGCGTGGCGGTCATCGCGGTCATGGCCGTCGGGCAGGTGCTCGTCGTCCTCACCCGGAACATCGACCTGTCGGTCGGGTCGACGGTCGGGCTCGTCGCCTACTCCGTCGGGACGATGCTCGCCCGCGACCCGTCGATGCACCCACTCCTCGCGGTCGCGATCTCGATCACGCTCGGCGCCGTGCTCGGCGCCATCAACGGGGCGATCGTCGCGTTCGGTCGCGTGCCCTCGATCATCGCCACGCTCGGCACGCTCGCGATCTACCGCATCGCGCTCGTCGAGATGTCGGGCGCGAAGACTGTCACGACCGAGTCGCTCCCGGAGTGGCTGCTCGAGATCCCGCGGACCGCGCTCGTCTCCATCGGCGAGCTCGACATCCGCCCGCTCGTGGTGATCGCGGTCGTCGTCGCGATCGTCTTCCAGCTCGCGCTCCGGTACCTCCCGTACGGGCGCCGGCTCTACGCCATCGGCTCGAATCCCGACGGAGCCGCCATCGCCGGGCTGCCGGTCCAGCGCGACGTGTTCTCGGCGTTCCTCCTCTCGGGGGCGCTCGCCGGGCTCGCGGGTTTCATGTTCCTCGCCCGGTTCGGCAACATCACCGTCGTGGCCGGCCAGGGCCTCGAGCTCCAGGTGGTCGCGGCGGTCGTCGTGGGCGGCGTGAACATCTTCGGCGGCTCGGGCTCGATGATCGGGGCGCTGCTCGGTGCGACGCTCATCGACCTGCTCCAGCAGAGCCTGATCCGGTGGCTCGAGGTGAGCGAGTTCCTGCGCGACGCGATCCTCGGGCTGCTCATCCTGTTCGCCGTCGCGACCGACGCGGTGCTGCTCGACCGACTGCGGGCGATCTGGGCGAGGGCGCGGCGGCGAGAGTCACGGAGCCTGGTGACGGGGGAGGCGCCCGATGTCGTCTGACGCCGGGGAGGCGGTCGGCTCTGTCGCGCACGGCGATCCGCCCCGGATGCGGGGCCGCGAGCTCCTCCGCGGGCTCGTCAGCTGGGAGGGGCTGCTGCTCGCCGTCCTCGTCGTGGTGGTCGCCTTCAACGCGGCCGCGGTGCCCGGATACCTCGACTCCCAGAACCAGGTGAACCTGCTGCAGCTCAGCATCGAGCGGATCATCGTCGTGCTCGCGATGGCGTTCGTGATCATCGGCGGCGAGATCGACCTCTCGGTCGCCTCGATCATGGGGCTCGCCGCGGTGCTCGTGGCCTGGCTCTGGGACCAGGGGGTGGGTGTCGAGGTCGGCATCGTCGTCGCGCTCCTCGCGGGGGCGCTCGCGGGCCTCAACAACGGGTTCTGGGTCGCGGTCGTGGGGCTGCCGTCACTCGCGGTCACGCTGGCGGGGCTCATCGGGTACCGAGGGGTCGCCCGGCTGCTCATCGAGGACGAGTCGATCGGCGGCTTTCCCGGCTGGTTCGGGGCGCTCGCCCGAGACCCGATCCTGGGGCCGTTCCCCGCCCCGATCGTCCTCTTCTTCGTCCTCGCCGTGGTCGCGTTCGTCCTGCTCCATCGATCGGGCTACGGCCGATACGTCTACGTCGTGGGCAGCAACCGGGAGGCGGCGCGCTTCTCCGGCGTCCGGGTGACCCGCGTGAAGCTCGCGCTGTTCGTGGTGAGCGGCGTCGTCTCCGCGCTCGCGGGCGTCCTGCTCGCCGCGCGCCTCGGCGCCGTCCGGGGCAGTACGGCCGAGGGGTTCGAGCTCGACATCATCACGATCGTGCTGTTCGGCGGGGTGAGCATCTTCGGCGGAACGGGGCGGATGACAGGGGTCCTCCTCTCGATCTTCGTGATCCTCAACCTGCGCAACGGACTGGCGCTCGCGGGGTTCTCTGGCAACACGCAGACCGGGGTCATCGGTGCGCTGCTGATCGGGTCGGTGCTCGTCCCGAACCTGCTCGCATCGGCCCGCGGGCGGCTCGCGATGTCGCGCGCCGCGAGCGGTGTCGGCGGCGC
>JADDQH010000064.1 GCA_016781485.1 Chloroflexota bacterium
ACTCGCGCGTCGTGGCTGCGGCCCTCCGGACCCCGCCCCACAAGCTCGTGCTGACGAGGGCCGAGACCCGCGCGGTCGAGGCCCTCACCGGTTCGCTCCGGTCGACGGGGCCTTGGCCGCCGGAGCTCCTCGCGCCCACCGGCAGCGCGGAGACGTTCGCGGCCGCGTGGTCCGCTCGGGTCGCGTGCGGCTGGCGGATCGCCAGCCGCGAACGCGTCCATGAGCTGAGCGAAGTCCGGCCGATCCCGCCCGTCCCCGGTCGGCTGCGTCTGGCTTCGGCCGCCGAGCTCGATCTCCTGGCCGCGTGGACGCGTGGGTTCGCCGCGGACGCCGGCCTTCCGGAGATCGATGCGGAGACGGCGCGAACGCAGACGCTCGACCGGATCGCGGGACGCTCGCTGTACGTCTGGGAGGACTCGGAGCCGGTCTCGATGGCCGCTGTCGTCGAGATCAGCGAGCGCGGTGTGAGGATCTCCCTCGTCTACACGCCGCCGGATCGCCGCCGGCAGGGATACGCCTCCGCGTCCGTCGCCGGGCTGAGCCAGGCGATGCTCGAATCGGGGAAGCGTTACTGCTGTCTGTTCACGGACCTCGCGAACCCGACCTCGAACCACATCTACGCGGTCATCGGGTACCGTCCCGTCGTCGACATGTACACGATCGCCTTCGACTACAGCAGCGCCGACGCCGCAGAAACAGGCGACGGCCACGCCAGGAGCGCACGATGATCCCCGTTTCGCGCCTCAACCACGCCGTCCTCTACGTCCGAGACCTCGACCGCTCGTCGCGCTTCTACCAGGAGGCCTTCGGCTTCCAGGAGATCGCCCGCGAAGGCGGCATGATGGCGTTCCTGCGCGCCGGCGGATCGCAGAACCACCACGACCTCGGCCTGTTCAACGTGGGGCCCGCCGCGTCCCGGCCGCCCCGGGGATCGACGGGGCTGTATCACCTCGCGTGGGAGGTCCCGACGATCGAGGACCTCGCGCGCGCGGCCGAGACGCTGTCAGGGGTCGGCGCGCTGCTGGGCGCGAGCGACCACGGCGCCACGAAGTCGCTCTACGGTCGCGACCCCGACGGCAACGAGTTCGAGATCATGTGGATGGTGCCGCGCGACCAGTGGGGCGAGTACGAGAACGCGGCCCCGGTCGCGCCGCTCGACCTCGAGCGGGAGCTTGCCCGCTACGGCCGGGACGTCGCCAGAGCGGGATAGGGGAGCCGACGTCCCGGGAACCGGCGAGAACGACGGCCGGGGGTAAGAGGAGCGGTCGTCAGCCGAGCTTCACGGCGGTGCCGGACGCCGTCACCATCAGCATCGATCCGCCCTGGCCGACCGTCTCGTAGTCGATGTCGACGCCGAGGACGGCGTCCGCGCCCATCTGCTGCGCCTGGGACGCGAGCTCCTGGAACGCGATCTCTCGCGCCCGGCGCAGCTCCTTCTCGTATGCGCCGGATCGTCCGCCGACGATGTCGCGGATGCCGGCGAACAGGTCCTTGAACAGGTTCGCCCCGAGGATGGCCTCACCGGTCACGATGCCGAGGTACTGCGTGATCGGGCGGCCCGTGACTTCGGGCGTGGTCGTGAGGATCATCAAAGCTCCCTCATGCGCGACAGTGTGTGAGCGGAGGACGGCGCGCCCGGCCGCGAGGCGCACCGGAACGCTGCTACAGGGCCCGTCCGTATCCTAGCGCCGTGCGTGCGCGCATCATCGACAACCCCTATTCGTTCCGCGGCCCGTATCCGGTCCACCGCGTCCTGCCGATCTTCGCCGAGGCGGGCTGGGACGTCGACGTCGTCCACAACGCGCCGGGCTCCAGCGCGCGCGCCCTCGTCCGTGAGGCGATCGACGACGGCTGCGAGGTCGTCATCGGTGCCGGCGGCGACGGGACGCTGCGCGACCTCGCGACAGTCCTTGCTCACACCGGCGTCGGGCTCGGCGTGCTGCCGGGCGGCACTGCGAATGTGTTCGCCCACGACGTCCGGATCCCTGCCGTCCCCGAGCAGGCAGCCCGAGTCCTGGTCGCAGGCGTCCCGAGGCGGATCGACCTCGGGCGGATAGAGCTCCCCGATCGCCGGTGGACCAGGTTCCTGCTGACCGCCGGGCTCGGCCTGGACGGGTCGATCATGGCTCGAACAGACCCACGGCTCAAGCGGCGGACAGGGCCAGGCGCGATCGCCTTCGCCGCCGTCGGAGCGATCCCCGGCTTTCGGCCGCGGCCAGCGGACGTCACGGTGGACGGGCGCCTGGCCTGGTCCGGACCCGCGCTCCAGCTCCTCGTCTCGAACACGCGCCTCTACGCGAACGTGATCGAGCCGACGCCGACCGCCCTGCTCGATGATGGGCTGCTCGACGTCCTCATCATCCCCATGGGCAGCTGGGCCGGCGTCGGGAGGATCACGGGTAGCTTTGTCCGGACGGGGCGGCCCCACGCGGCCCTGACCGTAGCGCTCCGCGGCGCCGAGGTCACCCTCCGCACCTGGCCCCACATCCCGATCCAGCTGGACGGAAGCCCGCTCGGCTGGAGGCCCTCGGCGGAGGAGCCGGCCGATCCCGTCCGGTCGAACGGGTGGGCCGCGCCGCCGGCGGTGCCAGCCCAGGGACCAGGAGCGCGCCACGATGCCGAGTTCAGGTTTCGAGCGGAACCCGCGTCGCTCCTTGCCTGGCTGCCCCGCGACGTCCCCGATGGACTGTTTCGGCCGGTACCTGACGCGATCGGGACGACCGACGGCTAAGTGGGGTCGACCCGATCGAGCCTCTTGCAGAAGCGTCTGCGGCGCTCGACGTAGCCCAGACTCGCGTAGAGCGCATCCGCACCGGTCCGCTGGATGCCGCTCGTGACCTCGATGACCCCGCATCCTCTCGAGCGTGCCATCGACTCGACCGTCTCTGCCAGGTGCCGGCCGATCCCCTCGCGCCGGTGGTCCTCGTGCACCGCAAGGATCGTGTGCCGGGCCGCGGGCGCCGGCGCTGCGACCGGTCACGCGCCCACGCTTTCGCCCGCCCAGCGCGGGACGCGGGACAGCAGGTGGTCGGCGCCGAGCCGCGCGACCATCGCCTCGAACGGAGCCCGCGGCACGCCCTTCCAGCGCAGGTCCTCCAACGATTCCTTCAGCGGCACGTCGACCCTGAGACGCGCCAGCTCCCGGTAGAGCACCGCCTCCTGCCACCGCTCGCGTAGGATCGCCGCGAGCGCCAACGGGTTCGCGACTCGCACGTCCCACTCCGACGCTCGCACCGGGATCTCCTCGAGGTGCCGGTAGCGTCGAAGGACCGTGGCGGCCGACGTCGGACCCCAGCCCGGGAGCCCGGGGAAGCCGTCGGACGCGTCGCCCACGAGGGCGAGGTAGTCGGGGATGCTCTCGGGCGAGACGCCGAACTTCGCCCGCACCGCGTCCGCGTCGACGAACATCTGCTTCCGGCGGTCGTAGACCACGACCTTCCCGTCCTCTCGGACGCACTGCGTCATGTCTTTGTCGGGGGAGAGGATGACGACGCGCTCGATCCCCGGCGCGTCCGCCCACCGCGCCGCCGCGGCCGCGAGCGCATCGTCCGCCTCGAACTCGACCATCGGCCAGACGACCACGCCGGCCGCGCGCAGCGCCTCCTCGGCGAGCTCGAACTGCGCGAGCAGCTCCGGGGCAACCCCGGCCTCCGTCTTGTAGCCCGGATACCGCTCGTTCCGCCAGGACCGGATCACGTGGTCCGTCGCACAGCCGAGATGGGTGACGCCGGGATCGCGCAACAGGTAGAAGACGCTTTCGAGGATCCCGACGGTGGCGGAGACGGGCTGCCCATCGGGTGCTGTCCGTGGCGGCCGCTTCGCGAAATGGGCGCGGAACAGTTCGTATGTCCCGTCAAGAAGGTGCAGCTGCACGCTACCGGCTCCTCATCGCCGTCGATCCCGGGTCGGTCGCAGCCGTTCCAGGTCGTCTGCCGTCAGGCTCGCTGTGTCGTCCGTGCTGCCATCGCCCCCGCCAGCGCCGCCCCCACGATGCCGGCGGTATTCAGGAGTCGCGCCGTGACCAGGGGAGCGCGCGTCCTCAGGTAGCTCCCGTAGCGGGAGAACCCCTTGCTGACCCCGCCGCCGAGGATGATCAGGTCGGGCCAGAAGTAACGCTCGATCATCGCCAGGTAGTCGTTGAATTCCTTCGCCCACTGCTCCCAGTCGAGGCCGCGACGCTCCCTCGAGACCCCGCTCACGAGCGTCTCGGCATCCTGTCCGTACATCTCCAGGTGGCCCAGCTCCGTGTTCGGGACCAGGTGGCCATCGATGAACAGCGCCGTCCCGACGCCCGTGCCGATCGTCAGCAGGATGACCGTCCCGCCCTTCCCCTCTGCCTCACCGTAGGCGAGCTCGGCGACCCCCGCCGCGTCGGCGTCGTTCAGCGCGAGGACGGGTCGCCCGAGCCGGTCGGTGAGGACCTGCTCCACGGGGAACTCGATCCACTCCTTGTCGATGTTCGCCGCGGTCATGAGCCGTCCGTGCTTCACCACCCCGGGCAGCCCGCAGCCGGCACGCAGATCGCGAGGCTCGTCAGACCCGATCGCGCGGTCGACGATGGAGCTGATCGTGTCGATGACGGCGTCAGGTGTCGCCGGTCGGGGCGTGTCCTCGCTCACCTGGTCTGACGCGAGTCGCCCGGTAGCCAGATCCACGAGCGCTGCCTTGACCCCCGTCCCGCCGACATCGATGCCCAGCGCGTACCCGGTCGGGCGCTCCCGTGGGATGAGGATCTGCGGGTCGTCGGACGGCGTCAGGAAGCGCTCTACCTGGTCCGTGACCTCCTTCGACGCCTGCTCCGACACGGCGAGCAGCATACGACCGCGACGCCGAGTGAAGGGCGGCACGGAGACGTCCGCCAGAGCACGTCGCAGCGGGAGTCGCTCGCTGACATAGGGCATTCCGACAAGGTCGGCGATGAATCGTCGTAGGCGAGCGCCTGTATCGACGGGCGGCGACGTCGACTGCACTTCGGGACGGCTCGGTGACGGCTCGGTCGCCGATGAAGGGCGGTCTAGGATGGCGACGTGATCCTCTCAAGCGATCGGACGCGACCCCTCGAACCTCGCCCGAGCTTCGACCTCGTCGTCATCGGCGGCGGCCCCGCGGGTGTGACTGCGGCACTCCGTGGTCGCGAGCTCGGCGCCTCGGTCGCGCTCGTGGAGCGGGGGTCGCTGGGCGGGACGTGCACGAACGATGGCTGCGTGCCGACTCGCGTGCTCGCGAAGGCCGCCCGACTCGTTCGGGACGCTGAGCAGTTCGACGATTACGGCCTGACCGGCGAGCCGCCGCGAGTCGACTTCGCGGCACTGCTCGACCGCACGCAACGCATCGTCTACCGCATCCATGAGAAGAAGCAGCTCCACGGGCATCTCGACGGCTCCGGCGTCAAGGTCATCGAGGACGCGGGCGATGTTCGCTTTGCTGGCGCCCACACCCTCGTCCTCGGGGACGGGCGCTTGCTCGACTCCGAGCGCTTCCTCGTGTGTGCCGGCGGTCGCGCCCGTCGTCTCTCGTTCCCCGGCGCCGACCTCGCCCTCACCCATAGCGACGTGTGGCGACTCCGCTCGCTGCCTCGCTCGCTGGCCATCGTAGGAGCGGCCGCGACCGGCTGCCAGCTCGCCTCGATCTTCGCCGCATTCGGCTCGGCGGTGACGATCCTCGACGTGGCGCCGCGGCTGCTGCCCTCGGAGGACGAGCTGATCTCGGAGGCACTCGCGGACGGGTTCTGGCGACGGGGCATCGAGACCCGGATGGGGATCCAGGGAGTCCGAACGATCGAGCGCGAGGAGGACGGGCTGATCGTCCGCTTCGAAGCCGAAGGACGGGAGGAGCTGCTTTCGGTCGCCGCTGTCGTGCTCGCGGTCGGGTGGCCGGGTAACGTCGACGGTCTGGGGCTCGAGATGGCCGGGGTCCGCACTGACCGGAGTCACATCGTCGTCGACGACCACCTCCGGACGTCCGTCCCGCACATCTACGCCGCCGGCGACATCACGGGCCGGATGATGCTCGTCCAGAGTGCGACCCACGAGGCACGCGTGGCAGCGGAGAACGCAGTCGTCGGAACCCGGCGGACGCTCCGGCACGTGATCGTGCCACACGGCGGGTTCACGGATCCGGAATACGGGAGTGTGGGACTCACGGAGTACGCGGCGCAGCTCCAGGAGGACGTCGTCGTGGCGGTGGTGCCGTACGCGGACCTCGACCGAGCGGTGATCGACGGCCATCGGCAGGGCGTGTGCAAGCTGATCGCATCTCGCGCCACCGGTCAGCTGCTTGGCGTCCACGTCCTCGGCGAGCAGGCCGTCGAGGTCGTCCAGCTCGTCGCAGCCGGGATGGCGTCGGGGATGTCGGTCCGCGCGCTGGCGGAGCTGGAGCTCGCCTACCCCACGTTCACCTCGATCGTGGGACTGGCTGCTCGGAGGATCGTTCGGGAGCTGGATAGATCGGGTGTGGCGCGCGAGTGGCAGAGCCTCGAGGCAGGGGCGGAGTGGGAATCCAGGTATGTCGAGGACATCGACCCGACTCCTCCGGCGGCCTCCACTTCACCAACCGCCTAAGATTGCCGCAGATGTTCGACGAGTACGGCGAGTTCAAACGCCAGCTGCCCGACAGGGACCCCCAGGAGACGGAGGACTGGGTCGATTCGCTCGACTCCGTCGTCCGGACGGCAGGGCCGGAGCGTGCCCAGTTCATCCTGTACAAGGTCCTGAAGCGCGCGCGCCAGCTGGACATCGGGCTGCCTCCGCTCACCCAGACCCGGTACATCAACACGATCTCGCCCGAGCAGGAGCCCGCGTTCCCCGGCGACGAGCAGATGGAGCTACGGATCCGCCGGATGGTCCGCTGGAACGCCGCCGCGATGGTGCTTCGCGGGAACGGCGCGTACCCGGGGCTGGGTGGCCACCTCGCGACCTATGCGTCCGCGGCGAGCCTGTACGAGGTCGGCTTCAACCACTTCTTCCGCGGGAAGGACGGTGGCGCATCCGGCGACCAGGTCTTCTACCAGGGGCACGCCGCGCCCGGCATCTATGCGCGCGCATTCCTCGAGGGACGGCTGAGCGAGAGCCAGTTGGACCACTTCCGCCGAGAGGTCGTGCGCGGGGAGGGACTGAGCTCCTACCCGCACCCCCGGCTGATGCCCGATTTCTGGGAATTCCCGACGGTGTCGATGGGGCTCGGCCCGCTCGCAGCCATCTACCAGGCGCGCTTCAACCGGTACCTCGCCGCGCGCGGCATCAAGGACACCAGGAACAGCCGCGTGTGGTGCTTCGTCGGGGACGGCGAGACCGACGAGCCGGAGACGCTCGGATCGCTGTCCATCGCGGCGCGCGAGGGCCTCGACAACCTCGTCTTCGTCGTGAACTGCAACCTCCAGCGGCTCGACGGGCCCGTCCGAGGGAACGGCAAGATCATCCAGGAGCTGGAAGCCGTCTTCCGGGGCAACGGCTGGAACGTCATCAAGGTCATCTGGGGACGCGAGTGGGACGAGCTGCTCGCCCGTGACGTCGACGGCGTCCTCGTACAGAAGATGGGCGAGACGCTCGACGGCGAGTACCAGAAGTTCTCGGTCGAGGGACCCGCATACGTCCGGGACCATTTCTTCGGCAGCGACCCGAGACTGCAGGCGCTCATCGCGGACAAGACCGACGACGACCTGAAGACGCTTCGCCGCGGCGGCCACGACTACCGAAAGCTGTATGCCGCCTACGCCGCCGCGGTGGCGCACCGCGGACGACCGACCGCCATCCTCGCGAAGACGGTCAAGGGCTGGATGCTCGGGACGAACGTCGAGGGGCGGAACATCACGCACCAGGCGAAGAAGCTCTCCGACCAGGAGCTGAAGGTCTTCCGCGACCGTCTCGAGCTCCCGATCCCGGACGCGAAGCTCAAGGAGGCTCCGTACTACCACCCGGGCCCCAAGTCGCCCGAGATCGAGTACCTCCACGAGCGGCGGGCGGCGCTGGGCGGCGCCGTGCCCAGGCGTGTCGTCGTCCCGAAGGCGCTCGAGCTCCCGGCGGACGGCGCGTACCGCGAGTTCATGACCGGGTCCGGGTCTCAGGAGGCGTCGACGACGATGGCCTTCGCGAAGCTGCTGCGCAACCTCCTCCGCGACCGGGAGATCGGTCGCCGGGTGGTTCCGATCATCCCTGACGAGGCTCGCACGTTCGGCATGGACCCGCTGTTCAAGGAGGTGGGCATCTATTCCGCGCTCGGCCAGCTGTACGACCCGGTCGACTCGAACCTGGTGCTGTCGTATCGCGAGGCCAAGGACGGCCAGGTGCTCGAGGAAGGGATCACCGAAGCCGGCTCGTCCGCCTCGTTCCAGGCAGCCGGTACGTCGCACGCCACGCACGCCGAACCGATGATCCCCTTCTACATCTTCTACTCGATGTTCGGGTTCCAGCGGACGGCCGACGAGTTCTGGGCGTTCGCGGACGCTCGCGGAAGGGGGTTCCTCCTCGGCGCGACCGCGGGTCGGACGACGCTGAACGGCGAGGGGTTGCAGCACCAGGACGGGCACAGCCTCCTGTTCGCTTCGGCGTACCCGTCCTGCCGCGCCTACGACCCCGCCTTCGCGTACGAGACCGCGCTCATCGTCCGCGATGGGCTGGAGCGGATGTACCGGCGCGGCGAAGACGTCTTCTACTACCTGACGCTGTACAACGAGAACTACGCCATGCCGGCGTTGCCCGAAGGGGTCGACGGCGCCGAGGTGATCCGCGGCCTGTATCGCTTCCGCGGGGCGCCGACGCTCGACGGCGCGACGGGGGGACGTGCCGGGGGGCGCCTCCAGGCGACCCTGCTCGGGAGTGGCGCGATCATGCAGCAGGTCCTCCGCGCACAGACGTTGCTCGCGGAGCGCTTCGGGATCGCGGCTGAGGTCTGGAGCGCGCCCTCCTACCAGCTGCTGCGCGCCGACGCACTCGAGGTGGAACGCTGGAACCGTCTCCACCCTGCGGATCAGCCGCGCGTCCCCTTCGTCACCCAGGCGCTCGCCGAGGCCGGGACCCGCGGGCCGATCGTCGCGGCGAGCGACTACGTCAAGGCCGTCCCCGACCAGATCGCCCGGTGGGTCCCCGGCGGCTGGTGGCGTGTCCTCGGGACGGACGGCTTCGGGCGAAGCGACACACGCGAGGCGCTGCGTCGCTTCTTCGAGGTGGACGCGGAGCACATCGCGGTGACCGTGCTCGCGGAGCTGGCCCGATGCGGACAGCTCGAGCCGGCGGCCGTGGGGCACGCGATCGAGGAGCTCGGACTCGAGCCTGACGCTCCGGATCCGCTGACCGCCTGAGCGCCGGTCGCGCCCGGTGCTTCGGCTCGCGCTTGCGCTCGCGTTCGCCCAGTCGGGGTTCCACGGTTTCGTGGCATCTCTCCCGCTCGCGATGCTCGCCGCCGGTCGGAGCGACGCGGAGATCGGCGCCCTGATGGGGTTCGCGGCGGTCGTCAATATCCCGGCCGCGCTGGTGTCCGGCGGGCTGATCGATCGATTCGGCGCGCGACGGGTGTTCATCGCGGGCGCCGGCGCGTTCTCCGTCGGGTCCGTGCTCCTCGCGACGGGGCTCGTCACGGCTGGCGGCCCGTCGGCCTCTCTGCTCGCGGTCCGTGCGCTCCAGGGTATCGGCCTTGCGGCCGTTCTGCCCGCCGGACTCAGCCTCGTTCCGCTTCTCGTTTCCCCTGCTCGACTCGGGACGGCCCTCGGGCTCGCCGGCATGGGCGCGAACGTCTCGCTCGCCCTGGCTCCGCCGGTCTCGCTTGCGATCCTCTCGGCGGCTTCCCTTCCTGCCGTCGCCGGCGTCTTCTTCGTGACCGTCCTGGCCGGCGCGCTGCTCATCTGGTCGGTCCGCCCGCGCGAGCGGGGCGAGGGTGAGGAGCCGCCGGCGGATGACCGGACGGCACGAGCCCGTAGTCCGGAGAGTCGCGGGCTCCGGACGCTGTGGCCGACGTGGCGAGGGTCGTGGACGGCGCCCGTCGCGATCGCCCTGTTGTTCCTCGTCCACTGGGGCGTCGTCGTCGGCTACCTCCCGCAGCGCGCCGCAGTCGCGGGTGCCGACATCGGGCCGTTCTTCACCGGCGACGCGCTGGCCCTGCTGGCGCTCCGGGTACCGTCAGGCTATCTCGCCGGGCGGCTCGGGTCGCTGCGTCTCATCCTCGCCGGTCTGCTCGTCACGACGGCCGCGGTCGCCCTGCTGCTGGTTCCCCCGACGACATTCCTTCTGTTCATCGCGGGGATCGGCGGCGGCGCCGGAGCCGCGCTCGTCCTGCCGCCGCTGATGCTCGAGTTCTCGAATCGCAGCTCGGAAGCTGACCGTGGAAGCGCCTTCGCGCTGTTCACCGTATCGTTCTCGGTCGGCATCGCCATCGGGAGCCTGGGCATGGCCCCGCTCATCGATCGCATCGGGTTCGAGAACGCCCTTCTGATCGGGATGTCCTGTCTCGTCGCCGCGGCCGGGGTCGCGCTGGTCGATCGGAGGCTGCGGCAAGCGGCGCCTCTGGCGGCGGCGGGGTGAGGAGCTGCGGGAGGAGATGGTGATGGATGTGAAGCGGCGTTGCGGGATCCTCGGCGCGCCGCCGGCTGTGCCTCTCCGGGGCTTGATGCTGGTCGTGGCGGCGGTACTCGTTGCGGCGTGTTCGGGAGGCCAGGGTGGCACCGACTCGGGTGCGAGCGGCAGTCCCGAAGGGCATCAGGAGGCCGTCGGGATCGTCATCGACATCAAGAGCACGTCGCCCGCCGACGTCTCAGGGTTCACGCTGCGAACCTCGTCGGGCGAGATGCTCGTGCTCGAGATCGACCAGGGTGACCCGCCGGCCGGAGACTTCCCGCCGGCGCATCTCCGCGAGCACATGGCGGCGGCCGAACCCGTACGCGTCGTCTACGAGCCCGGACCGGACACGCTGCTCGCGCGCGAGCTGTTCGACGCACCACAAGCAGAGCGTCCCCGCGGTGGGTCCACCGCCTCGCCCGCCCGCGGCGCGTCGGCTCCGTCGCCGACGCCCCTCCGCGGGTCCCCTACCCAGACCACCGGCAACGCCGGCGGCGATGCCTTCCAGCCGGATCAGATCCAGCTCGAACTGGTCGACTTCGTCGACGGATTGCAGGCACCGCTGTTCTTGACGCACGCCGGCGACGGGACCGGGCAGCTGTACGTCCTCGAGCAGGCCGGTCGGATCCGCCTCATAGCCGCCGACGGGACGCTGCAGGAGGAGCCGTTCCTCGACATCACCGAGCGCGTGAGTTCCGGGGGCGAGCGCGGCCTGCTCGGCCTCGCCTTCCACCCGGCGTACGAGTCGAACGGCCGTTTCTTCGTCAACTACACCGACCGGAACGGCGATACGCACATCTCCGAGTTCGCCCGCTCGTCGAACGGCGCGGCGGACCCCGGCTCGGAGCGCGTTCTCCTCGCGATCGAGCAGCCCTTCCCGAACCACAACGGCGGCATGATCGACTTCGGGCCGGACGGGTACCTGTACATCGGGATGGGCGACGGCGGGGGCGCGGGCGACCCGCACGACAACGGGCAGCGCTTGGACACCCTGTTGGGCAAGATGCTCCGCATCGACGTCGACGTGGAGGGCGACGAGGCCTACGGCGTGCCCGACGACAATCCGTACGCGGGACGGCAGGATGCGCGACCGGAGATCTGGGCAACCGGCTTGCGCAACCCGTGGCGCTGGAGTTTCGACCGGCAGACGGGCGACATGTTCATCGGGGATGTGGGTCAGGCCGCGCGCGAGGAGATCAGCGTCGGGCGCGCGGGGGAGGGCGGTCGCAACTACGGGTGGCGGATCATGGAGGGGGATCGGTGCTTCGAGCCCGAGCAGTGCGACCCGACCGGCCTCGTGCAGCCCGCCGTCTCGTACCCGAGGGAACAGGGGTCGATCGTCATCGGAGGCTACGTCTACCGCGGTTCGGCGTATCCGGAGCTTCGCGGCGGGTACCTGTTCGCAGACCTCGCGGCGGCACGCATCTGGGGTTTCCGCGCCTCGGATGCACTTGCCGGCCGCCGGGTCGATCATCGGGAGTTGGCCGAGGCAGAAGGCCTCGCCATCGCCTCCTTCGGCGAGGACGAGTCGGGCGAACTCTACGTGCTCGACCTGATGGGGTCCGTGAAGAAGGTCGCGACGCGCTGACCCTACGGACCGAGGCGTCCTCGCCCCGGCAGCGAGAGGCATGAGTCATCGCGCTGTCCACGCCTGAACACTTCTCCGTATCCTGTTGCCCATGGCCCCCGTCCTCGCGATCCTCGCCGCTGCCGTCCCACTCGTGATCGTCGCTGCCGCGCTGTTCGGGATGCCTGGCATCCTCATCGGGACCGGCATCGCGCTTCCGATGATCGTCGTCGCGCTCCGTCGCTCGCGTCGCGCCGCCCAGGGCCGTGACATCGATGTGGACAGGGGAGCCGACGGAGTCCCGGGTGTGACCGGCGAGGACGTGGCTCCCGAGGACGTGCCGCTCGATCTGCGAGACCAGTGGAGCAACCGCGGCTTCGGGATCGGTGACTGGACGCAGACCGACTCGGACGCGCCCTACGAGGGACTCCCGGAGGAAAAGCGCCAGGGAACGCCGGAGGGCGCGCCGAAGACGACCGGCCGCTAGCCCCCGCAGCCTGCGCGTCCCGATGTCTTCCATCTCCGAGCGCTATGACAGCAACGCGCGCGACTACGTTCGCTATTGGGCGCCCGTACTCTCACGCGCCGCGCTCCGACTCCTCGACGACGTGGAGCCCTTCGTCCGGACGGCCATCGCTCGCGCCCGCTCCGATGGCCACCGACGCCCCGCGCTGATGGACCTCGGCGCCGGCACGGGCGTCCTGACCCTGGCCGCGCTCGCACGCTGGCCCGAGTTGCAGGTGATCGGCGCCGACGCGTCGAGCGGGATGCTCGCGGTGATACGAGGCGAGGCGGAGCACCTCCCCGCCGACGTGCGGCGGCGCCTCGAGCTCGTCACGGCGTTCGCGGATCGGCTGCCGTCCGCGGACGCGTCGGTCGACGTGTGTGTTTCGTCCTTCCTGTTCCAGCTCGTTCCCGACCGCGCCGCCGCCCTTCGCGACGTGCTTCGGGTGCTCCGTCCCGGAGGCCGCGTCGCGTTCGTCACCTGGATCGACGAAGAGGTTCCGTTCGAGGCCGCCGACGTCTTCGACGACGTGGTCGTCGACCTGGGTTTCGAGGATCCGGACAACGAGCGCGAGGAGGATGTCAGCGGAGACTTCCCGTCCCCGGAAGCTGCCGACGACGAGCTCACGGCCGCGGGGTTCGACGAGGTGTCGGCGCGTCGGGACTGGCTGGTCTACGAGTGGGACCCGGAGTCGTACCTCGACTACAAGGAGCACTACGGCGAGATCGACCTGTTCGCCTCGCTCGCGCCGGTAGATCGAGAACGGCTCCGCGACGTGGCACGCGAGCGACTGAGCGTGCTCGACCGAAGGGCATTTCGCTGGCGGACGCCCATCGTCTACGCGTTCGGCCGCCGCCCGACGTCGTAGTCGAGGACAGCCGCAGGCTGCCCGTCGGGGTGCTCGACCGACGTATCTCCTCGGGCATCTTCGGCCCCTCCGTCTCCGCCGCCTCCTCGGTCTCCTTGCCCTCTCGCTTGGCGGCGACGACGAGCGCCGCGGCGCTCACGATGATCGCGCCGCCCACGAGCGTCCGCCGCGTGAGCGGCTCGGCGAGCACGAGCCATCTGACCCGGCGGACCTACTCGGCGCCGTCGGAACGAGGCGTCACGCGGCGTGGTCGGCGGGGATCGCGGGTCGACAGTGATGGCACGGCCGGTACCCTTCCGCGGCCGCCTCCTCTACGGAGCGGAAGGCGACGCGGTTGCGAGGCAGGATGCGCCGCGCGTACCGACACCCGGTGGAGCAGAAGACGTGATCCCGCGAGCTCGCGAGGTAGTGGATACCGGCGCGGGCGAGCTCCTCCAGCTGGTCCGGGTCGAGGCCCTCCGAGGTGAGGACGGCGCGCTTCGTCGCCGTGCCCCACGCGTACTCGCCGATCCGGCCGTCGCTGCGGACGACGCGATGGCACGGGATCGCGAGCGGGATCGGATTGCGCGCGAGCGCCGACCCGACAGCCCGCACCGCTCGCGGTCGTCCGATCTCCCTCGCGATCCAGGCGTACGAGCGGACCTCTCCGCGCGGGATCTCGAGCGCCTTGCGGAGCACCGCGCGCTCGAACTCCGAGAGCGCGTCCAGATCGAACCGAAGCTCGCCGTCGCGCTCCCCGCTGAGCCTCCGCCGCACGGTATCCAGCAGCTGACCAGGGGCCTCGGACGCCGGCCGGACCCGCCGTCCGTACCGCTCACGGAAGTGCTCCTCGAACGCCTCAGGATCGCTGCCTCGACCGATCGCCGAGATCCCCTTCGCGTTGTAGGCGACGAACAGCGGGCCGATCGGCGACTCGAGCGCGGCGTACGAGTCGGTCGGGGCGACCCGTGCGAGGACCTCGGGCGCGAGGTGCGCCGGCGCCGTCGCGCGAAGGCCGCGCAGTCCCGCGACGATCGTCCGTGCGGGTTCGAGCGACTCGTGTCGGTCGTTCATCGCGCGATCTCCGGTCTTCGTTCTCGAGTCATGCCCGCTCCAGCTGCGCCTGGTGCGCCTCGTACGCCTCGCGGAGCAACCTGACCCCGCGGTGGACGTGCGCCTTCACCGTGCCGAGCGGCCGGTGGAGCGCCTCGGCGAGCTCCTGGTACGAGAGCCCCTCGACGTGTCGCAACTCGACGGCTCTCCGGTAGTGCTCCGGCAGCCCGGCGAGCAACCGCGCCCATGACTCCGCCGACTCCCTTCGCTCCCACGCGGCTTCTGGTCCGTCCGCTCCGTCCGGCTTCGACTCGAGCGCGGCCTCGGACAACGTCTGGGCCGCCGTCCGCTTCCCCCCGGCACGCCCATCGCGCAGCCGGTTGTAGACGAGGTTCAGCGTGATCCGCGCCAACCAGCCGCGCAGCTTCAGCTCCCGGATCCGCTCCGCGGGGTACCGCTCGAGTGCCCGATGGGCGCGGACGAACGCATCCTGCGTGACCTCCTCCGCGTCCGGCGCGCTCCCGATCGCCCGGTACGCGATGCCGTACACGAGGTGCTGATAGCAGAGCACCAGGCACTCGAAGCCGTCCTCCAGATCCTCAGCGAGGCGAGCCCGCAGCTCGTCGTCCATCTGCCCTATGAAACACCGTCACTCGGCGTTCGGTTGCATCCGGCGCCAAGCTAGGTCGCTGGCCACCCAGGACGGCTGTTCAACGTCGTTCCGCTCCGTCCCGTTCAGCCGTTCGATACGCGTGAGGGACAGCCGCTACAGCGTGCCTACGGCCGCTGGCGGACGGGAGGGGTAGGCGGCAAGGGATCGCACCCGCCACCCCGACAGCAGTCAGCCTTCCTGGCGACGGTGTACCCGGCGCAAGACCCGGTCGCCCGAGGACCCCTCGCGGCTGGCGCGTTCGCTTAGGTGACGGCACGCTCCGTCACCCGCTCCGCGGTGCCGCACCTCTGGATCCCGTCCGTCTGCTGGCCGGCAGCCGCGCCCTCTGACGCCACGGGTCGCGATCAGCGGGGGCGAGGCGTCACCAGTCGACGGCCGAACG